>JAIOAV010000009.1:55313-68804 GCA_019873665.1 Chloroflexota bacterium | reverse complement strand
ATCTACAGTAACTATGCTAACGCGGTGGAGATGGCCGTGCGCACGGGCAACGAAAAGGCGGCGCTGTTGCGCTTTGACCTGGGCATCATCCCTGCGGGCTCGCAAGTGCATCAGGCGCGGCTGGAGCTATACCTGACCAGCGGCATGCGCGACGTAACGCTCCTCGCGTATCAGCTTTTGCGGGGCTGGGACGAGGCGCAGGCCACGTGGAAATCGCCGCGTGTGGGCGAGCTGTGGGAACAGGATGGCGCGAGCGGCGTGGGAGTGGATGTAGCGCCATATCAGGCCACTGAGGTACTCCTCCACGCCTCTGGCGAGTGGGTCAGCCTGCCGTTGACGAACCTGGTCAGCGCCTGGGTGGCCGATCCCGCCAGCAATCACGGTGTGATCCTGCGTATAGGCGGCGAGGTCAGCACCGAGTACAACATTGCCTCTTCGGAGCACTGGCGGACCGAGTGGCATCCCAAGCTGCTCATCACATACGCCACGCCATAGCATAAACACGAGAAGGGCCTCTGACATCACCAGAGGTCCTTCTCTGTTGGGCGCGGGCGCGGCCAGACACTCACTGCCGCACGCAGCGCCCTGTCCACAGGCAGGGCGGCAGCACGGCCCGCAGCCGGGCGCGCCAATCGCGTCCGGGAAGCGCGATCAAGTCTGCCATCGCCTTGCTCGCCGGGATGCCCAGCGCCCGCGCCTCCCGCGCCAGATACTCGCTGAGATAGCTATAGATATCCCCTTCGCTGAGGCCGGGCAGTTCCTCCGGCGCGCCGCTCTGTCGCAGACCAGTGATGACCGGCTGGTAAAGGCTTTGCCACCAGTCGGCGACCGCCTCCGCAAAGAGAAAGAGGTGCCCACGGCTCTGCTCCAGCCAGCAGTGGTGGGCGCGAATCTGCTCCAGCAGCAGCGCGTACCGGCCCGCCAGCGTCAGGTGGATGTCGCGCAGGCCGGTCTGCCGGATGAACTCGTCGCGCTCGCGCTGCAAGAGGCCAGCGATGTCCTCTGTCGGTGCGACATATCGCACCACTTGCGCGGGGACCGATTCGCGCCCCAGCGCCCGCGCCGCCGCCACCAGCGCCCCTCCGTCCATGACGTAGAACGCCTCGCCGAGCTGCGCCACTTCCGCTGGTGGCACCGGCTTCCCCCCTTGCAGGCAACGCTTCAGCGCGGCGATCTGGCGGCGGGACGGACGATGTGCCTCGTCCAGACACCGCGCCGCGACGCCGATGATACGGGCCAGCGGCACATCGCACAACCCCAGCTCCACCGGGTAGAGGTTGCCACCCGGGGCGATGTACGCCTCCCGAAAGCACTCCTGCGCGGCGGCGGGGTGCCACAGCGTCTCAATGATCTTCACGCTCTCTTTCCTGCCTCGCTCACCTGGTCTTGATCAGCACCTTCTTATAGCATGGAATGGCAGCACAGGCAAATGGGTGGGGCGCGACGGCTGGCAACTCCCGATCATCGCCGACATTTGCGTGCCGCGCAACTATACGCTATATTTACATTTACTGAATCTGCGAAGACCTTCGCGCGGCGGGACATCTACCACGCGCGCAGCGAATGAATCTGCGGAAGCCGCGTCTCGCCCCTTGTAAGAGCTGGGGCGCCGCGTATGAGGATGCTGCCACCTTGCGTATCTGTCTGCTCACCGATTGCTATCCGCCGAGCATCGGCGGCATCGAGCACTATGTCTATAGCCTGGCAACGCATCTGGGTGCGCAGGGACACCAGGTGGATGTGGTAACGCACCTGCAGATCGCTCCGTGCACCGATATGCCAGCGCCGCGCAATGTTACCGTGCATCGGCTGCGCGCTCACGTGTGCCGGTTGCGCGGCTCGGATCCTGCGTTCGGTCCGCGGCTCTACTCCCAGATCGAACGGCTGCTGGATGCCGGCGGTTATGATGTCGTCAATGGCCACGCGTTGGACTCGCAGATCGTGCTGGCCGGCCTCAAGGCTGCCCGCGCACGCGGCATCCCAACAGTGCTCACGAAGCATAGCATCATCGCGCGAGCGTGGCGGCCAAGGCTTCTGCGTATGTGGCACCTATGGGCAGAGCGGCGCGTAATAGAATCATGGGTGGATGGGGTTGTCACCGTCAGCGCTGCCGCAGCTCACGAACTCCCCCGTCTTTCAGTCCCCACCTGGGTTGTTCCGGCGGGAGTGGATATCACCCG
This sequence comes from Chloroflexota bacterium, assembly GCA_019873665.1. Taxonomy (GTDB): domain Bacteria; phylum Chloroflexota; class Anaerolineae; order JAAYEA01; family JAAYEA01; genus JAIOAV01. The sequence continues at coordinate 66,624 of JAIOAV010000009.1, read as the reverse complement.
CTATCAGCCCGATGCGGCGGCGCGCGAAGAGATGCGTCAGCGCCTTGGCTATGGGCAAGATGAGATCCTCGTCGGCATGGTGGCGCGTATGATCCACGTCAAGGGATGGTTGAGTCTGCCGGAGATTGCCAAACGAGTGCTCGCTGTTGCGCCGCGCGCCCGCTTTGTGGGCATTGGAGATGGCCCACTACGCGCTCGGCTGCAGCGTGAGATCGAGGCGGATGGCTTGAGCAGCAAGGTCCGCTTGCTTGGCTTCCAGCCATGGCCCGAGATTCCTCGCTATCTGAACGCCCTGGACATCTTTCTCTTTCCCAGCCATACCGAATCGTGTGGTATGGCACTCCTGGAGGCGATGGCCTGCGGCAAGGCCGCTGTAGCCAGGTCCAATCAGGGATCGGCAGGTATCATCGTCTCGGGCGAGAACGGGTATTTGGCAACATCCGATCTCGAGCTGGCTGATCGGGTGTCTCACCTAGTGCAGGACCAAGGATTGCGGAAGCGCATCGGTCGCCACGCCTGTGCCTTTGTGCGAGAGCACCATCACTGGGAGATATTGGCAGAGCGGATGGTTGCGGCATATCAGGAAGTGATTGCGCGGTGCACGATCCCACGGGTGGCCGTCGCTCCAAAGCCGGAGGCGGTCTGGGAATGATGCCGCGCGCCATCCAGCCCTTCATCTCCTGCTGGGTGCCGGCCTGATGTCTCACTCCCAAGGCAGTGACCGCGTTAGGCGCCGCGCGGTGCGCCTGTCCTCCTGCCGTGGCATCCTGATTGCGGCGCTGCTTTTGCTGGCGCTCGGCTCCAATCTCATCTATTTCGATCGTCTCTCGGCGTTGCCCGCTCTGTGGGTAGACGAGATGGAAGGAGTCGCCGACATCCGGCGGCTCCTCATCATCGCGCCGCATTCCGACGACGAGACGATCAGCAGCGCTGGGCTGATTCAACGGGTGCTGGCGCAGGGCGGCGAGGTGCGCGTCGTGCTCGTCACGAATGGCGACGGCTCGTTTTCCGGCACGATCGTGGAGCTTCGCAAGATCTATCTCACCTCCCGCGAGTACATCCTCGCCGGACGATCGCGTCAACAAGAGTCGCTGCGCGCCATGCAGGCGCTGGGGGTCCCGGCAGAACACTTGGTGTTTTTGAGCTACCCCGACCGAGGGACATCGTTACTTTGGCGGGACCACTGGAGCAATGCCAACCCTTACCGCTCTCCTATACTCGCGCCACGCAAAGCCCTTACGAGCTGACCTTTGATCCAAATGCGGTGTATTCCGGACATAGCCTGCTCTGCAATCTGCGCACGATCCTGGCGGATTTCGCACCGGACACCGTTGTTGCGCCGCACCCGAACGATAGCCACGTGGATCACTGGGCCACCGGCGCTTTCGTCGCCCTGGCCATCGCCGGCTCGGACCAGGTGCCGCGTCCGCGGCTGTGGCTGTATCTCGTGCACCGGGGTGACTTTCCGTTGCCGCGCGGCTATCTTCCCTTTGCGCCGCTGCTGCCGCCTCTGCGCCTGGTGAACGACACACTGGTCTGGGGCATTGTTCCGCTAGATAGCGGACATGTCGAGCAGAAGGGCGTGGCGATGGAGCAATACCGCAGCCAGCTAACACTTGTTGGCAACTTCCTGCGCTCCTTTGTGCGACAGAACGAGCTCTTCTGCGAGCTCAGTTCGCCACCAGTACGGCGTCTGATGCCAGGTCAGCCGATCACGCCACTGCCGGAGCAGTGGGAGACGATGCTTGGCGTGCCCGTTACGCCGCTGATCGTGGATTCGGCGGGCGACACGGCGCTGCAGGAGGTGGGCCCGAGCGGAGATTTCGTCGCGCTCTACGCTGCGCGCACCGAGGACGAGTTGTGGATCGCCGCCGAGTTGCGCGGGGCGGCGAACCGCCTGTTTTCCTATGGCTGTTCCATTCGCGCCGCCAATGGCGAGGAGATCTTTGCGCATCAGGTGCTCTACGCTGCTAGCCTGCGCTCTCGCCCGACGGAGCAGACTGCCGGGCGCTTCATGCTGGCCCGCTTCTCTCTGCAAGACCTCGGCTACCCCTCCGCGGCAGTGGTTACCTGCGAGGCCCGCTACCCCAGTGGCAAGCTGATTGATCGCATCGGCTGGGCGATTGCCGATTTCGCCGAATAGCGAACGTCCACGGAAAGGTAGCGACGCTGCCACCTGCGCGTCGGCGCTGCAATGAACGCGCGCAGTGGGAGTGCAACGAAGCCCTACAAGAGGAAAGGAGTGCACAATGACCGATGAAACGAGTTCTGCCGGCGCGATAGATATCGCACGCATCCTGGAATTGCTGCGCTGCTGGCAGAAGGCAGCGGAGGTGTACTGGTATCCGCTGCCTGACGTGCCAGGGCTAGGCTGTTACGGGACCGGCTACAATAGCTGGGGCGTGCAGACGAACCAGAAGTACGTGGCGGCGATGGCGGTTCTGGCCGAGCTGGGCGGGCCGCTGGGCGGCGTGCCGGACGACGTCTGCGCGCAGGCGCGGGAGCGGGCGCTAGCTGCGCTGCGTTTCAGCCTGCGCAGCCACGTCAGTGGCGATCTCACATGCACCGATGGCACGCCGTGGGGTCATACCTGGATCAGCTCGCTGGGACTGGAGCGGATGATGTATGGTATCTATCTCCTAGAGCCACACCTGACCGACACAGACCGCGAGCTGTTGCGCCGCGTCCTCACCAGCGAGGCGGAATGGATCCACGATGCGCACACACGCGGCGACCAGCGGGGGATCGTGGCCAATCCCTGGAATAGCAGTGGCCAGAACGTGCCGGAATCGAATCTCTGGAACGGCGCCATGCTCTGGCGCGCGGCGATGATGTACCCGGATCATCCCCACGCGCGCGACTGGCGGGAGCGCGCCCACGCCTATCTCATCAACTCGATCAGCGTGGCGGATGACGCCCTCAGCGATGAGGTGATCGCCGGGCGCCCCGTGCGCGAATGGTATGTGGGGCCGAACTTTTTCCCCAACTATGCGCTCGATCACCATGGCTATCTGAATGTCGGCTATATGGTGATCTGTCTCTCGAACGCGGCGATCTTGCACTTTGACATGAAAGCACGCGGGCTGGTCGCGCCGGCATCGCTCTATCATCATAACGCCGACCTCTGGCAAGTGGTGCGGCGCATGGTTTTTGCCGATGGGCGGCTGGCGCGCATCGGCGGCGACAGTCGGGTGCGCTACGCTTACTGTCAAGAGTACCTGTTGCCGACCCTGGCCTACGCCGCCGACTATCTGGGAGAGCGGTATGCGGCATGTCTGCTGGCGGGGCAGTTGCACACGATTGCGGCAGAGGCTGCCTACAGCGGCGACGGCAGCTTTTATGGGCATCGGCTGTCTTATCTGCGCGAGAGCAGCCCCTACTATTACACACGGCTGGAATCGGATCGCGCCTGCGCGCTGGGCATGGCGATCTGTTACTGGCAGCAGGTCATGCAGAGCCAGACCGCTGAGCGGCAAGCGCCGCTTACAGCGGGGGCGGAGTTCGAGCGCTCTGTCGCTGGCGGCTGGGTGGAGCCAGAGCATGGCGCGGTGCTGCACCGCAGCTCGACGCGCCTCGCCTCCTTTGCCTGGCGCGCACATGGCCTGGCGCAGGGGATGTGCCAGCCGCCGGACGATGGCGATCTCGCCGAGTGGGCGACGAACCTGGGCGGCGATATTCGGTTTCAGGGGGACGACGGCGTAATCCGCGGCGGCCAGACGGCGCACCGCCAGCTCGTGGCGCAGCGCATCCATTCCTTTGACGGTGGCTTTATCACCCTCGGCGAGATCCTCGAAGGCGTCAACACCGAGATTCCAGAGGGCACGCGCCTCCCCGCCTGTGCGTCGCAACAGATCGTGTTGGCGGCGCTACCCGACGCGCATACGGTGATCGGCCTGCAATACTGCCGCACGCTGGCGTTGCGCACCTATGTGGAGGTGGTCAAAGGGCTGCACCTGAACGTGCCCAACGACCTGTTCAATGGCTTTTCGCGGCGGTTTGTCTCTGCAACGGGCATGCGGGAGTTGACCTCCCCGCCAGCCGCGGGAGAAGTGTGGCACCTGGATAGCCGCTGGGCGAACATAGACAACCGTGTGGGCGTGGTGGGATTGTATGGCGCGGATCAGCTCGTCGTGGATCGTGCGCCGCAACGCCGTGGCGGCAAGTTCCAGTCGCTCTACGTGGAAGAGGTTTGCTTCCGCCATCATGTGGGCAATCTCGCGCTGCCGCCGGATAGCCTTCTGCTGGATGTGGGATGGGCGGTGCTGGCGTCGGCGACGGCCGAGGAGACGGAGCGCTTTGCCCGGCAGGCGCATCTTCTCCCAACGCACTGCATCGCCGTCGCCACACGCGGCGTGCGCGTGATGGGAATGAATGGGCGCTGGTATGCGGTCCTGGCGAACTTGAGCCGTACGCAGCAGGCGTGCGCCGCGGCGGATCTGCTGGGAGAGGGAGCTACGGCGACCGATCTCGTCAGCGGCGCGCGTCTCCGCAGCGGCGAGACGATCTGCCTGGAGCCGGAGAGCGCACGCGTCTTTGTGCTGGAGTAGGGATGTAGTGACCACGTCCTGGGCGGAGTTCTCCCGCCCAGGACGGCGTATGCGGCCTACGGTGTTACGCCTTGGTCACCACCCAGGTCCACGTGTCCTGCAGCGCGGGGTTCTGCGCGCGCAACAGGATACGCGTGAGCCGCTCGCCCCAGACGGGGCGCAGCCGCTCATCGGTGATGGGAACCTCTTCCACCGTGGCGGTCAGCCTAGCGGCATCATACGAGATGGTAGCCGCGCCGGTGGCGCGATCATCCGGCAGCGGCGAGACACCGAGCCTGATCTCCCCAGGCTGGACGGTTACATGGCACGGCGTGAGGAAGCTCAGCGTGATCTCTTGTGCCGGGGCGCTCAGCTCATAGCTCTCTGTCACCGTGATATCCTTGCTGCGATGCAGGGTAGTGGTGCGCCGCCAGCTCTTCAGCTTGGCTTCCGGCGGATATGCGCCGGCGATATCCAGCGATAGCTGCGCCGAGTCAGCGTTCATCTTGTACTCGGCATTGCGTGCGGCGAACTCCTCGCCGGGCGCCTGCATCACGCCATCAATCGTCGGCAGGTTGTGATAGGCGGACTGCATGGTCCAGATCTCGTATCGCTGCGGGCTGAAGGTCTTGCGCGTGTAGGTCTCCACGCCTGCATCCACCAGTACGGGCTTACCGTCCACATACACAACCACCTGTCCGACGTCGTTGTGGTTATGGCTTTCGGCGTTGTGGCCGCCCTTGGCGGCGACGAACAGGCCCTCTTTTGTGCCGGATTTGTCGCGCGCCACCATGACTTGAATCACGTCGAGCCAGACATCGCGCGGCAGCGGTTGTTTGGGAGGGGTGGCATAGATCTCATCCAGCGCAAAGGTCTGCTGCAAAAAGCGCGACAGCGTGCTGCGACCGTACCGGTGCACCTTGCGCCCCCCGTCGCGGCGGATGTCCATCTCATGCGCGGCCCAGGCGCCCAGCGCCATCATGTGTGGGTCGTGGATGCGTTGGCCGTAGCGATGCACCACGAAAGGCGAAGGGGTGAGCATCGCCGGCGCGTCGGCAAAGTTCAGAAAGTAATGATCGGCGATCTGCACGCGATAGATGAACTTGCCGATATTCTGCACCAGCGGCTCATCATAGACATTGATGCCCCCCTCTGTGGCGCTGTAGAGCCATTCCAGGCACACCAGCAGCGCACCGCCCGCCGCGCCCCAGTAGGAGGGGCCTTCGTCGCAGCCGCCATCCGCCGGGTATGGATCCACAAAACGGTCTATGCTGCGCAGGCTCTTGGCGACGGCATGCAGCCGCCGCACCGGGTCTGCCTCCATCAGCAGGTTGGTGGCCAGCCAGTTCGAGTTGATCCACGGGTTCCAGTTGTTGACGCGACGTGGCGTGAATCCCATCCACCAGAAGTCGTCGCGCGTCAGGCACGGGTCGAGGATACGCTGCTTGATCTCGCGGGCGATGCGCGGCCGAATCAGCGGCGAGACGCTGTCCAGCTTGTCGCCGAGCAGGTAATCCGTCCACGCCAGCAGCGCGGAGGTCTCGGCAGCAAAGAGGTCCACGATCGGCTCGGTGGTGTCGGGCAGGCCGCTGCCCGCCTTTTGCACGCCGATGTGCGCGGGCACGCACCAAGAGGATTCCTCACAGATCAGCCAGATGCCATTGGCAATCTCGTCGAGGAAGCGGCCCGTGCCTTCCATACACTCGGCGATCACCAGGTTGCCCAGTTTGCCGCGTCTGGCAAAATAGACACCCTCATAGCGGCTGCGGTTGCCGTCGCGGGCGAAATCGAGATAGCGCTCCGCCAGCAGGACTGGCCACTCCTCTTTCATCGCCTCCTCGCCGTCCGCGATGGCGCCGGCGCGCACCGTCGCGGGCAGCGCCTCCCATGCGGTGCGCTCCGCGACGGTGGGAAAGGGATGCCAGGCGTCCCGCGAGAGCAGCAGTTCCGCCAACTTGTCAGGTGGGTATTTTTGGCTGAGCATATCTCTGCACTCCTTGGTGATATGATGTGCCGCCGTCGGCCAGAGGCACGGCAACAAGCTCATAATATGACGAAATCAGGGCAAGGTCAAAGCACGGGGTGGGCGGCGCTTCGGCGAGACTCTACTTGCACACCAGCGGCAGGAACACTCCTGGCGACGCGCCGCGCCAGGCCAGCACGATGCTATCGCTGCCCACAGCCCAGCCGCGCCATGAGTCCGCTAGGTGCAACCCCGCCAGATCATACAAGGCGCCGCGCGCGACGACAGCCCACGTTACGCCCCCATCAGCGGTGTGCAATATCACACCCCGGCTGCCAACGATCCAGCCGATGCTATCGCTTTGCATGGCTATCCTGGCGAGGTTCTCGTTCACGCCACTGAGCTGTGGCTGCCACGTTATGCCGCCATCGGCCGTTGCGAGGATGCGCCCAGCGTCGCCCACGATCCAGCCACGCTGCGCATCCCGCATCAAGACGTCGTTTGGCAGTGTGATAGGAAGGTATGTGGGCGCCGACCATGTCGCGCCGCCATCTGTCGTACGGTAGACGACGCCGCGCCCCGTTGTCAGCTCCACGCCGGCCAGCCAGCCAGCTTGCATGCCGCGAAAAGCGACGTCGCGCACCAGCATATCAGGAAACGTTGCCTGTGGCAGCCACTCGCTGCCGCCATCCGTCGTATGCAGCAACACGCTATACCCCGCTCCGGGGCGCCAATCGTATCCTGCAGCCCAGCCCATCGTCGCCGAGGCCATCTGCACGGCATAGAGGTGCGCCAAAGTGCCACTCGTCTGCTCTGTCCAGATAGCCCCACCGTCGCTCGTGCTGAGTATCGTGCCATAGAGGCCGACGATCCACGCGCTCTCTGGCGATAGCATCGCGATGCTTGTCAAGCGTTGGTTCGTGCCGCTGATCTGTGGCTGCCAGCTTGCGCCGCCATCATCGCTGCGCAGGATGAGACCCGCTTCACCCGTCGCCCAGAGGTGGGCACCGATGCCCACGATGGCTGCCAGGCCGCGCCCCATCCAGGACCGCTGCGTCTCCCAGCTACCACCACCACTGGCGCTGTGCAAGATGAGCCCTCCGGAACCGGCAATCCACGCTTTCGCCGTGTCGGCCCACGCCAGCGCGTTCAGGTGGCTTACCGTGCCGCTGTCCAGCGCCAGCCACGTCTCACCGCCATCCATCGTGTAGAGCAGCGTGCCGTCGTAGCCCACCGTCCACACCTGCGCATCGTCCAAGGCGTAGATATCCTGCAAGGGCTTGCCGACGTTCGTCACCAGTTCGTGCCAGGAAAGTCCACCATTCCTCGTGCGCAGCACGACGCCATTCCATCCCGCCACCCAACCGTGCAGTGGATCAGGAAAATGGATGGCCGTGAGATCCTCATTGGTGCCCAGCGTACCCACCCGCCACGTTTCCCCGCCATCCGCCGTATAGCAGAACGTGCCCGTTGTGCCCACTGCCCAGCCATGTGCCTCATCCAGGAACGCCATCGCCCATAGGCTGGCATCGGCCTCGACGTGCTGGGGGAGCCACGTGATACCGCCGTCTACAGTGTGCAAGATAGTGGCGCGACGTGCCCCGCCCTGTAGGATGGCATCCCCAACAACCCAGCCGCGTTGCGCATCCACAAAGAAGATATCGCGCAATGTCGCCGTCGTGCCGCTGGCCTGCGCTGCCCACACCTCTCCGCCATCGGTGGTTTGCAGGATCGTGCCACCAGTGCCCACGGCCCAGGCGCGCGCCGCGTCGAGCTGATATACCGCGTGGAGCCGCGCCGGAGTGACGCCATCTCGCACCTGCCACGTCGCGCCGCCATCCGTGGTGCGCAGGATCGTGTCGCCCACCGCAAAACCGGTGTCGCCACAGAAAGTGATATCCCCCAAGTATCCACCCGCCAGCCACGTCCAGCCCGAAGGACTATCGGCGCGCACGGGAAGCGTGCCCACGAGCACCGCCAGCGCAAGAACGCCGACGAGGAGGTACCGTTTGTAGCCCATCCTAATACCCCAACTCGCGCAATCGCGCATCCGAGATGCCAAAGTGATGGGCGATCTCGTGAATGACCACCCGCTGCACCAGCGTGCGAACCGCCTCGGGCGAGTCAGCGCTGGCCAGGATGGGGCGGCGATAGAGAACAATGCGGTCGGGCGGGATCAGGTTATATCCCCGCCCGCGCTGCGTGAGCGGCACGCCCTGATACAGGCCCAGCAGGCCATATGGGGAGCGTTGTCCCGCGCGCATCAGCTCATCTTGCGTCGGCCAGTCAGCCACCGTGATGGCGACGTTGTCCAGCCGCTGCCGGAACTCGTCTGGCAGGCTCTCCATCGCTTCGACGACGAGTGCCTCGAACTCACGTGCGTTCATGGTCTCCTCAGGAGAGCCGGACAATTGGCCATCGGCCATAGGCGGCGGGCGAATCACTACGCTCTCGCCACTCGCGCCGCGACGGCCTCCACAGCCACGATGAGCCGGTTGATATCCGCTTCGGTGTGCGCTGTCGAGATCGCGCCCAGGCCGTGCGCCACATTCACATCCTGCAGCAACAACCCGAGCTTGAGCACGCGCTCGCGCAGCACGATGTCGCATTTGGCAGGATTTTGCGTATCCTCAGGACAATCCAACACGTCCTTGCCGTTGATCGGGAACTGGACGCCAGCCAGAGAGCTTCCTGGCACTACAGCATTAGCATCACCGGTGCAACGCGCCACGATGCCGTGGATGGCAAAGGTTTGTTCGATGCCACGGCGCGCCTTTTCGCCCAGCGCCGCGATATACGGGTAGATCTCCGCTTCGTGGTTGACCAGATGGTTGATCATCGCCTTGGCCGCCAGCAGCGTGGCCGGGTGCGCCGAATAGGTCCCGCCGTCAAAGCGGACGCGCCTTCCACCCGCCCGACCAACCAGCCGCATGATGTCGAGTCGCCCCGCCACCGCTGCCAGCGGCATCCCGCCGCCGGCGATCTTGCCCAGCGTCATCAGGTCTGGCTGGACGCCATAGAGCGCCGCCAGGTTGCCCGCCCGGAACCGGAAACCGGCGATCACTTCGTCGAGGATGAGCACCGCGCCGTACTTGGCCGTCAGCTCCCGCGCGATACGCAGATATTCAGGCGTCGCGCCGATATAGCCGCCCGCGCCCAGCCATGGCTCCAGGATAAAGCAGGCAATGCGATCGCCATTCTGGCGAAAGATGGTTGTCAACTCCTCTGGATCGTTAAAACGGGTGAGCATCACCTCGCCCTCGACGCTGCGCGGCAGCCCCTCCGACTCCAGATGGCTGTAGGCATCGCCCTTGTACGACACTCCTTTGAGTGCCCACGGCTGTCCGCCATGCCAGCCGCCGCCTACCTTGAGGATGCAGGGTTTGTTGGTATAGGCGCGCGCCAGCATGATGGCGTACATGGTGGCCAACGTGCCGCTGGTGGTAAAGCGCACGCGCTCCGCGCCGGTCTGGCGCGCGATCAGCGTGCCCACTTCCTCCTCCAGCTCGTCAGGGAACCCGCTCTGCAGACCCCAGCGGTCGGCAAACGCCGCCGCGAGCGGCGCGGTGATTTCCGGCGGGTTATGTCCCAGGATGTTGGCGTAGTGTCCTTGCCAGAAATCGAGTATTTGATGCCCATCCATATCCCAGACATAGGCTCCCCTCGCCGCCTGGCAACGAAAGGGAAACGGCGTGTAATAGCGCGCCATGTGGGTGGCGCCATCCACCAGCACCTTGCTGGCACGCGCATCGCTTTGCGCGGAGCGGGCGAAGCGTTGCGTGTACTCCTCTTCCAGTTCGGCGATCAAGGAAGCATACCTGGTCTCGGCCATATTTCTCCTAGCTCCTTCTGCGTTTGCCGCCACTTGGAGTGCGGCTGATTCGTGGCACATCATAGCCTGCTTCGCACACTTTGTCAACTAAGCGCGTTGCCAGGAGACGCCGCACCGCCCTGTTTGCCAGCCGTGTCGGGGTGGGTATAATGCGCCTAGCGATGCACGATGGCGCCGCCGGCAAGTCGCCGCAGCAGCGCGATGAGCACCAACAGGAGGGAGTGCGCTCCATGCCACAGAATACGAGAGGATACACTCACAAAGAGCTATACCGGCTGGGGGAGCAGCGGCTCTATAGCGGCGAGACGGCGCGTGAGATTGCCTTCCCCATCGGCGGCATCGGCACCGGCAGCATCTCGCTCGCTGGTACTGGCGAGCTCATAGACTGGGAGATCTTTAACCGACCCAACAAAGGCTCATACCTGCCTTGCACTTTTTTGCTCCTCTGGGCACAGGAGCCCGGCCACGACTCGGTGACCAAAATGCTGCAAGCGCCGCCGCTGCCCTCCTACACCGGCACGGTCAATGCGGACCATGGTCGCTATGGCGACGGGCTGCTGGGGGCGCGTGGCATCGGCCTGCCGCACATGCGCGAGGGCACCTTTGCCGGCGAATACCCCTTCGCGCACATCTCCTTTGCCGATTCAGACATGCCCTTGGACGTGTCGCTGGAGGCATATAACCCCTTTATACCTCTGAATCCAGACGACTCGAGCATCCCGGTGGTCATCTTGCGCGTGTTACTCTATAATCCGGGACCACGGCCCGTGCGCGCCACGCTGGCGGCCAGTCTCCTGAACGCCGTCGGCTATCCGGGCAATGGTTCCTTCTTCACTGCCGAGCAGGGGCAAACAGTCAACGAATTCCGGCAGGACGAGGGCATATCATGGCTGCACATGACCGCTGCCGGGCTGGCGGAGGATGATCCCCGTTTCGGCTCGATGGCGCTGGCCACGCCGTGGCCGCAAGTATCCCCACAGACCTACTGGC
>JAIOAV010000009.1:4450-55303 GCA_019873665.1 Chloroflexota bacterium | reverse complement strand
GTTCGATGCCATGCAGCTCTTCTGGGATGAGTTCTCCACCACCGGCACGCTGCAGCCGCGCGTCTATGACACGCCATCCGCGTCGGGGCAACGCGACGCGGGGGCGCTGGCGTTGCACGCGGAGGTTCCCCCTGGCGAGACGGTGGCGCTGCCGGTGTATATTGCCTGGCACTTTCCCAACTTCCTCAAGTACTGGGGGCGGCCGGAAGCGACCTGTGCCACCTGTGGCGGCGTCGCGGCGCGCCCCACCTGGCGCAACTACTACGCTTCGCTGTGGGCTGACGCGGGCGCAGTGGTGCGTTATGTGGCAGGTAACGAGCCGCGCCTCTACGATGAGACCACTCGCTTTCACGACGCGCTCTTTGGCTCCACGCTGCCGTGGTACGTGCTGGATGCTGTCTCCAGCCAGGCGTCCATCCTCAAGACGACTACCTGTCTGCGCCTGCCGGATGGCACGTTCTACGGCTTCGAGGGATCCTGTCTGCAGCGTGGCTGTTGCGAGGGGTCGTGCACGCACGTCTGGAACTATGCGCAGGCGCTCCCCTTCCTCTTTCCCTCGCTGGAGCGCTCCATGCGCGAGGCGGATTACGCTCACAACCAGCGCGAGGATGGCCGCATGGCATTTCGCATCGGCCTGCCGCTGGGCACATCGCGCTGGGATTTTCACCCGGCGGCAGATGGTCAGATGGGCGGCATCATCAAGACGTACCGCGACTGGAAGCTGAGCGGCGACGATGCCTGGCTGCGTGCGCTCTGGCCGCGCGTGCAAAAGGCGCTAGAGTACGCCTGGGCGCAATGGGATGCCGACAAGGACGGCGTAATGGAGGGGATCCAACACAACACCTACGACATCGAGTTCCTCGGCCCGAACACGATGATGGGCAGCTTCTACCTGGGCGCGCTGCGCGCCGCCGAGGAGATGGCGCTGCACCTGGGAGAAAAGGGGAAGGCGGCCGAGTACCGCGCCGTGTACGAGAGCGGCCGCGCACGCATGGAGCAGATGCTCTACAACGGCGAGTACTATGTACAAAAGTACGATCCAGCGCAAGCTCCCAAATACCAGTACGGCGAGGGCTGCCTGGCGGATCAGATGATCGGGCAGTGGATGGCGCGGCTGGTGGGGCTAGGCGAGCTCTTTGACCCGGAGCGGGTGCACAGTGCGCTCAAGGCGATCTACCAATACAACTGGAAAACCGACTTTTGGGATCATGCCAACTGCCAGCGCATCTATGCGTTGAATGATGAAAAGGGCTTGTTGCTCTGCACGTGGCCGCGCGGCGAGCGCCCTGCGCTCCCCTTTGTCTATTCCGACGAAGTGTGGTGTGGCATCGAATATCAGGTGGCCAGCCATATGATCTACGAGGGGCTGGTGGACGAAGGGCTGGCCATCGTGCGCGGGGTGCGGGAGCGGCACGATGGCCGGCGGCGCAACCCGTGGAACGAGTTCGAGTGCGGCAGTCACTATGCCCGCTCGATGGCCTCGTGGGCGCTGCTGACGGCGCTTTCCGGCTTTAGCTTTGACCTGACGGAGCAGCGGATTGGCTTTGCCCCACGCTTTCGCCCAGAAAAGTTCCGCACTTTCTGGTCGGTGGGCACCGGTTGGGGCACCTATCGCCAGCGCACCGGCGCAAAAAAGAGCACGTGCGCGCTCCATGTCGCATACGGCACGTTATCGTTACGGCGGCTAGAGCTGTGCACCATAGTTGAAATGGGGAAGGCCAAGGTCCGGCTGAATGGCGAGAATGTGCCCTTCACGCTCGGCCAGGCAGGCGTCGGCTGCGCTATCCTCTTCGCCGAGCCACTCGAGTTACAGGCGGGCGACACGTTGCGCGTGCGGATGCTGCCATGATGTACGCGCGAGTGCGACGTGTGCTCTCCCGCCTGCTCAGGCGGCGAAATGTCCCGCCGATCACCACTTACGTTGGAGGATCAAAGCGCATGGAAGAGATCAAGGGGCTACTGAAACGGGCAGAACCGGTCAAGTGGCTTTTCTATGGCGACAGCATTACACATGGGGCGAAACACACCTATGGCGAACGCGATTACACACAGCTCTTTGCCGAACGCGTGCGCTTTGAGCTGGGGCGCGCCCATGACATCGTCCTGAACACCGCTATCAGCGGCAATACCACGCTCGACCTGTTGGCAAGCTTTGACTGGCGCGTGGCGCAGTTCCAGCCGGACGTGGTGTTCCTGATGATTGGCATGAACGACCACAACCGCCCCGGCATCATCACCCCGGAGGAATTCGGACAGAACCTGCGCGAGCTGGCGGACCGCATCGCCACCTGGGGCGGGCGCACCGTGTTACAGACGACATGTCCCATGCTGCCATCGCAGCCGCCAGAACAGATCGCGCGCTTTGGCCGCTTCATGGATGAGATGCGGGCGGTGGCGGCGCAGCGCGGCCTGCCGCTCATTGACCATGCCCGCTACTGGGCGGACCACGCCGACCATCACTATTCCTGGATGAACAACCCGTCGCACCCCAATGCCTACGGCCACCGCACCTTTGCCGCATTGCTCTATCGCGCGCTGGACATCTATGACCCGCAGAGTCCCTGCTGCCGGTTGTTCATTCCGTAGATCACTCCTCCACCTCCTCCAGGCCGACCGCCATGAGATACCCGCGAGCGCGCTCCGTCCGCGGGTAGCGGTTCACCGCCCGCCAGAAGCGGGGGCTGTGATTCGGCTCCAGGAGGTGCGCCAACTCGTGTACCAGGACGTAATCCTGCACAAAGCGCGGCATCTTGACCACACGGTGCGAGATGCGGATGGTGCCATCGGCCGGGGTGCAGCTCCCATGGCGGCGCTCCTGGTTCGTCACCCAGCGCACCGATTGCCAGCGGAGCTTGCCGCCGAAATACTGCCGGTTCAGCTCGCGCGCCCGCGCCTCCAGCGCGTCGTCATCCAGCGTGGCGCGCGCCGCGCGCCGTTCGATCCGCGCCACGAGACGCGCCACCAGCGGCGCAAGCTCGGCGTCGCTAAGGTGCGCGGGGGCGCGCACGATGATCTCGCCATCCACAACCTGCGCGCTGAGGCTGCGGATGCGTTTGTCGCTGCGAATCATCTTGATGTCCATGCGCATGAGTGTACCCGACATGCGGGGCGTGTCAAATCGGCACTACGACGAAGGATATTCGTCATGAAATAAGGAGACTCTATGGATCCCCGTTACCCATCGTACCCGAAAGCGACTGCTGCCGAGCGTGAGACGGCTCTCGCGGTGGAACATCTGGAGCCACACCTCGCCTATACGGTGCGCGCCTTTCCCAAGAAGCAGCGCCGCCATGTCTGGGAGCGGACCGTGCGGGCAGATGCCCTAGGCCGCGCCGAATGGCCCGAGACCTTCCCGGAGCCGGGGGAATACCTGCTCGATTTGATCGCGCCCCGCGCCGAGCGCCCGACGACCACCATACGTATCTTTGCGCTAGCGGACGATCTGGCCCCACGTCTTCCCTGGCGGGGCGATTTCCACATCCACACGCACTATTCCGGCGGCAGCCAGCCGCAGATGTCGCCCACCGAGTTCGCCGTGCGAGGGCGAGAGTTGGGGTTGGATGTGCTGGCCATCACCGACCACGATCTGCACGCGCCCTCGCTGGAGGCGATTGCCGGGGTGGCGCGCCTGGGGCTGAACCTGGTGTGCCTGATGGGGGAGGAGGTCTCCTTCGCCGACAACTGGCACATGCTGGCTATCGGTGCGCGCTGCGGCATCACGGACCTCTTTCAGACCGATGCAACACAGGCGGAGGTGGCGGCGCTGGCTGCCAGCCGTTCGGAAGGCCCGTTGGCCGGCGGCCTGCGCGGCGACGAGTACGCGCCGGTGCGCTGGGTCGTGGATGCCATCCACCGTCACGGGGGGCACGCCTTTCTCGCGCATCCCTATTGGGTCACGCGGCGTGGATTTCATCTGGATATCCGGCTCTACGATCAGCTCATGGCCGATGGCGTGCTGGATGGCGTCGAGCTGCTGGGCGATGTGGCGTATGAGGACAACCTCCTCTCGGTGGCTCACTACCAGGGGCTGCTGGCGCAGGGCTATCGGCTGCCGGTGCTCGGCTGCTCCGATACGCACGGCACGAACCACACCTTTGGTTGCTACTGGACCACGCTCTGGGTCGAGGAGCCAAGCGGCGAGGGCACTTTGCGCGCTATTCAGGATAGCTACTCGGTGGCATGCAGCACCGTCGGCCCCACCGGCTGGCATGAGGGGCTGCGCGCCTATGGCGCGGTGCGGCTAGTGGAGCTGGCGCTCTATCTGGAGCGCGAGTTCTTCCCCCTGCATGATGCACTTTGTCGGGAAGAGGCGCGGCTGGCGCTGGAGATGCTGTTTGGCGACGCAGATCACTCCGCCGCGCTCGCCGCCTGCCGTGCGCGGATGACGATGCTCTATCAGCGCTGCTTCCCTTCGGCCACTGCACCTTGCACCCCATGCCTGCCTGCGGTATAATCTACTTCCGACTCTCACGCCAAAGGAGCAAGATGACCGCACAGGAAATCAACCTCGTCCGCGATCTGGCCCAGCAGTACCTGGCGATCTGCCAGAAGGATGTGCAACGGGAGCGCCGCGACCTGTGGCGGCGGCATAACAGCCTGCAGCGCACCCGCACGCCGGTATGGGTGCGCGCCTTTGCCTGGCAGGAGATGCCGCAATCACAGTGCGTCTGCACCGATCCGCTCCTGCGCAGCATGGAGAACTTTTTCCGGGAGAGCCTTTTCCGCGATACGTTTGGCGATGACTATATCCATGAGCCGTGGTATGTGGTGCCCGCCGTCATCGTCACGCCGCCGGAGGGGGTCTGGGGCCTGCGCGTGGAATGGCACGCCAGCGACGAGCCGCGCGGCGCGCGCAAGTGGGATCCGCCCATCAAGTCGCCGGAGGATGTCAAGCGCATGGTGGAGCCGCACCATGTGGTGGATGAGGCGCGGACCGCCGAGCGGCTAGCGCGTGTGCAGGACGCTGTCGGCGACATCTTGTCGGTGGTATTGGATCGCGCCACCGTCTTTCGCATGTGGAACGCTGACATCTCCACCGAGCTGGCCAAGCTACGCGGCTTGGAGGAGATGATGTGGGATATGGTGGATCGCCCGGCGTGGCTGCACGAGCTGCTGGCGTTCATGCGCGATGGCATCTTGCAGGCGCAGGCGGAAGCGGAGGCGGCAGGAGATTGGCGGCTGTGCAACCACCAGAACCAGTCCGCGCCGTATGCGTTGGAGTTGCAGGACCCCAGCCCCAGCCCGACGAGCGTCCGCCGCAAGGACCTCTGGACCTTCTGCGCTTCCCAGGAGACGACGCTGGTGGGGCCCGCCATGTTCAACGAGTTCATGCTGCAATACCAGATACCCATCATCGCCAACTTTGGCCTTGCCGCCTACGGCTGCTGCGAGGACCTGACGCATAAGATCCCACTGCTGCGGCAGATCCCGAACCTGCGCCGCATTGCTGTGGCGCTCACCGCGAATGTCGCCAAGTGCGCCGAACAGATCGGCACTGACTATGTGCTGTCCTACCGTCCCAGCCCGGCAGACATGGTGGGCTATGGATGGGACGAGGAGCGGGTGCGGCGCATCCTGCGCCGGGATCTGGAGGCGTGTCGCGATTGCTACGTGGACATCACGCTCAAGGATGTGGAGACGGTGCAGGGCGACACAGAACGCGTCCGGCGCTGGGTGGAGACGACGCGCTCCGTGCTCGACGAGTTGGGGATGGGCTAGCGCCTGCGCTACTGCACAGGAAAGGAGCACCGCATGAAACAGGCGGAAATGATCAAACCGGGTGAGATCGTCGTGCGCGATGTGGCGCGTCCAACGCCTGGCGTGGGCGAGGCGCTGATCCGCATCGCGGTCTCTGGCGTCTGCGGATCCGACGTGCACGCCTACCTGGGCGAGCACCCGTTCATCTCGTGCCCTGTCGTGCCCGGCCACGAGTTCTCTGGCATCATCGCCGAGCTTGGCCCGGGCGTGGCGGGGCTGTCGCTGGGGCAGAAAGTAACGGTGGAGCCATCGCTGGTGTGCGGCACGTGTTATAACTGCCGTCGCGGGCGCTATAACATCTGCCAGAACCTCAAGGTGATCGGCTGCCAGTGCACCGGCGCGATGGGCGAGTACCTCGTCGTCCCGGCGGCCAAGGTGATCCCACTGCCCGATATGTTGTCATTTGAGGAAGGGGCGTTGGTGGAGCCGCTGGCGGTGGCGGTACATGCTGTGGCGCGCGGCGGGTACGTGGGCGGCAAGAAGGTGATCGTGCAGGGTGCGGGCACCATCGGCCTGCTGACGATGCAGGTGGCCAAGGCGCATGGCGCGGCGGCCGTGTTGCAGGTGGACATGGTGGCCGGACGGTTGACGCTGGCGCGGCAGCTTGGCGCGGATCATGCGACGGATCTGCGACAGTGGGATCTGGCGACGGCGGTGCGCGAGACCTTCGGCCCCGATGGCGCGGACATCATCTACGAGTGCGTCGGCGTCGAGGCGACTATCGCTTCAGCGATCGAGGTGGCGCGCAAGGGATCCACCATCGTCGTGGCGGGCGTGTTCGGCGCCAAGACGTGCGTGGACATGGCGCTGGTGCAAGATCACGAACTGGAGCTTATCGGCACGCTGATGTACACGCGCCCCGACTTTGAGGAGGCAATTCGCCTGATCGCCGCGCAGAAGGTGCAGGTGCTGCCACTGGTGAGCCATCGCTACCCGCTCGACCAGGCAGCGGACGCCTTTGCCGCCGCACGGCGCGGCGGTGAGGAGGCGCTGAAGGTGCTAGTGCGGGTGGGAGAGTGGGCGGCCGCATAGCGCGGCGCGCCGGTAACGATCGCGAGGAGGGAGTGCATTGGCCGAAGACACGCAAAGGATCGCTCAGATGTATGTGGATGCGGTGGCGGAGCACAGCGCCAAGCGGCTGGCAGATGCTTATCGCGCTTATTGGGACGTCATGCGCGCTGATCCGCCGCGCCCACCGTCGGCGGACGAGCTGGCGCGGGTGGTGCGCCTCGCACCACGACTCTATGTTACGCCCGACGAGCCATTTCCGCTCAAGGATGCTGTTGCCATCATCCATCCGACCGAGCCGCTGATCGCCTACCACCTTTTCTGGGAGGATGATATTGACTTTCCTGACGACCAGGAGCCGGCGGATCATGAGGTGGTATACGTGAGCTATACGCCTGATGGCGGTCTGCGCGGCGTCTATGCCTACTATCACAGCCACATCATCGCATCAGATGTTGCGGTGGCGCGGGCGCGGGATGGCCGCCCACGCATTGACGTGCAGTGGGGCAAGCACGGCTCGCTGGTGGAGGGATGGCAGATGCTTTATCAGGGGCAACTGCTGGCCGACATGCACCGCACCTACGAGCGGCTGCACACGGTGGGCCGTCGCGAACAGGACAACCCTCTAGCCCGCCACTGGCCGCGCACATACCCCGGCACGTGGGAGCAATTCACCAGCTTTGCGGTGGAGATTGACCTGGCACCCCGACTGGCGGATGGCGACATGGTGATCGTTACGCCCTGGGCCAACGCCGCGCTCTTCACCCACTTTTTGCGCTACAACTTTCGGCCCAAGACCGATTGGCCGCCGGTGCTCTAGCGAGTGCCTGAGAAGATCGAATGCATCGAGCCCGCTGGAGTTTGATCGCTAATCACTGCTAGGAGGAACGCATGGATCAGGAGGAGCTGAAGATCGCCGCGTCAGGAAACGTCATAGATCGAGCCGGGACGCTGATCCCGACCAGTATGACGCAGCGCGAAAGATGGCACCGCATCTTCCAGTACCAGAAGGTGGACCGCGTGCCGCACTATGAGTTTGGCTACTGGGCCGAGCTATATGCCGAATGGCACGAGCAGGGCCTGCCACGCGACATCGTCAACGAGTGGCAGGCGAACCGCTACTTTGGCTTTGACGATCGCTGGAGCGTGCCGGTGAATGTAGATATCCTGCCTCATTTTGAGTACGAGGTGCTGCACGAGGATGAGCGGCACCGCCTGATTCGCGACACCAACGGCACCATCGCCGAGATCAACAAGGATGGCTCTTCCTCGATCCCGCATTATGTCGAGTTCCCCATCAAGGGGCGCGCCGATTGGGAGCGCTTCCGGGAGCGGCTGGACCCGAAGACGCCAGGACGCCTGCCCGGCGGCGGGGAGCAGTGGGTGGAACGCGCCGCCCGCTCCGATGTGCCGGTGGGGATCAACATCGGCTCCCTCTTTGGCCGCCTGCGCGACTGGATGGGGTTCGAGACCATCGCCGTGATGGTCTATGACGATCCGGATCTGATTGACGAGATGGTCGAGACAATGTGTAACCTGATCATCGAGACGATCATCCCCATCCTCAAGGTGTGTCCGCTGGACTTTGCCGGCGGCTGGGAGGACATGGCGTTCAACAACGGCCCCATCATCAGCCCGCGCATGTTCCGCCAGTTCCTCGTGCCGCGCTACAAGCGCATCGCGGACCTGCTGCATCAGCACGGCGTGCACGTCATCTGGACCGACTGCGACGGCAACATCACGCAGATCGTCGGCCTCTGGCTGGAGGCGGGCTACAACTGCATCTTTCCCATCGAGGTGCGCGCCGGCAGCGATCCGGTGGCACTGCGGCGGCAGTATGGCAAAGAGCTGCTGATGCTGGGTGGCTTTGACAAGATGGCGCTCTTGCGGGGGCCAGAGGCTATCCTGGCCGAACTGAAGCGGCTGGAGCCGGTGGTGGAGGAGGGAGGCTTTGTGCCGCATGTGGACCACCGCACGCCGGCGGGCGTGACGTTGGAGAACTATCGCTACTATCTGCGCGAGAAAAAGGCGTTGCTCGGCTTTCCGCCGGAAGAGTGCCGATGACCATGTTCGATCTCGTGATTCGCGGCGGCCGGCTGGTGGATGGCACCGGCAATCCCTGGTATCGCGGCGACGTTGGCGTGCAGGGTGGCCGCATCGTCGCCATCGGTCAGCTTGCGGCGGCCAGCGCCGCGCGCATCATTGACGCCAGCGGCCTGGTGGTATCGCCTGGCTTCATAGACGTACACTGTCACTCGGAGATGCCGTTGTTGGCCAACCCGCGCCACGAAGGGCGCCTTCGTCAGGGAATCACCACCGAGCTGCTGGGCCAGGATGGCATCTCATACGCGCCGGTCTCGCCCGCCAACCGCGATTTTTGGGCGTGGTACATGACCGGGCTGGATGGGCCGGTGCCGGTGCCGTGGGACTGGTCCTCGGTGGGTGAATTCCTGGCACGCTACCATCGGCGTGTGGCGACCAATGTGGCGTATCTCGTGCCCCATGGCAACGTGCGCTACGAGGTGATGGGGAGCGCACAGCGGCCACCGACCGTCGAGGAGCTACGACGCATGCAGGCGCTGGTGGCCGAGGGGATGGCGCAGGGCGCAGCGGGGCTTTCCACCGGGCTGATCTACGAGCCATGTGTCTATGCCGACACGGATGAGCTGATCGCGCTCTGCGCGCCGGTGGCCGAGGCGGGCGGCGTGTTCGTCACGCATATGCGCGACTATCTGACGAACATCATCCCGGCGATCGAGGAGACTTTCGTCATCGCCCGCACGGCGCATGCGCCAGCGCACATCTCACATTTCAACACGACGGCTGACGTGGGCCTGCCGCTGGTGGATCGCGCGCGGCAGGAGGGGCTGGAGATCACCTTTGACGTCTACCCATACCGCGCTGGATGCACGATCCTCGTCTCGCAGCTACCATCGTGGGTGCAGGCGGGCGGGTGCGAGCAGGCGCTGGCGCGGTTATACGAGCCGGGGACGCGGGAGAGGTTGCGCCCGGCGCTGGAGGCAGATGGCTGCACGCTGGACAAGTGGCAGCACTATACTATCGCTGCGGTAACGCAGCCACACAACCGCTGCTATGAGGGGCTATCGCTCCCCACCGCCGCAGAAGCGGCGCACAAGTCACTGACCGACTTTGTCGTGGACTTGCTGGCCGAAGAGCGGCTGGCGGTAACCATCATCGCGCACCAAACGCACCGCAGCGAGGCCGACCTGGTCGCCGCGCTGCGGCATCCATGCAGCATGTTCTGCACCGACGGCATCTTGCTGGGCGGGTCGCCGCACCCGCGCGGCTATGGCACATACCCGCGCATCCTGGGGCGCTATGTGCGTGAGCAGCGCGCGTTGTCCCTTGAGGAAGCGATCCGCAAGATGACCTCGCTGCCGGCGCAGCACATCGGCCTGCCGGATCGTGGCCTGCTGCGCCCAGGTTTCGCCGCGGACATCGTGTGCTTTGACCCGGAGACGGTGCTGGACCAGGCGACGTACGAGCAGGGCAGCCTCCCGCCGGTGGGCATACTGTATGTGATCGTGAACGGCGAGGTGGTGATAGATGAAGGAAGGCATACCGGCGCGCTGCCCGGACAGGCGCTGAAATCAGTGCGGCGCTGAGGGCCGCTCGTGTTCATGGTGCACCCGCGCCATCACTGAGCGCACCACGAGGAAACATGGATCAGGAGGATAGTCATGGCAAATACCACATTTGACTATGAGGCGTCGGCGCGTCGCCTGTGCGGCACATACCGTCGGGAGAAGGTGGATCACATCCCGATCATCTCCCCCATTCCGTGGTCACCACACCGTGACATAGACGCTACCGAGTTTGGCGACTGGCGCGACGAAGAGCGATTCCGCCGCGTGGCGCGGCTCGTGCAGCAATACTGTGATGTTCAGCCACCCTATAACATTGTGCCTGTTCCGCGCGTCTTTGCATCGCAGAGCTACCAACGCTTTCTGGAAGCGCCGCAGGAGTATGTGGAAGACCTGCCTCCGGAGAAGGTCTCGCCCATCCGCACGCGATACACCAGCATCCTGCATACCCCCAAGGGCGATCTCACATGGATACACGAGCAAGATGCCGGCATCTTCACCGAGTGGGACGTACATCGGCCAGTGCAGAGCGTGGAGGACGCGGAGAGGCTGCTCAGCGTGCCATGCCCGTTCATCCCGCCCGACCCGGCGGAGCTGGAGCCATTCCGCCAGCATCGCGCGGCGATGGGCGAAAACGCCATCAGTGGCGCTGGCGTCAACTCGATGGTGGCCATGCTGTGCGGCATCATGCCGTACGAGTTGCTGCTCGAGTGGGTGATCAGCGAGCCGAGGATCATCAAGGCACTGGCCGACGCCTGGTTGGAGCGTGTTAGCGTGCGCGTGGACTGGCTTCTCTCGCAGGGCGTCGGCCCCTTCTGGCACTTTAACGGCGTCGAACGTGCCTCGCCGCCGATGATGGGACCCAAGCAATGGGAACAGTGGGTTATACCCTACGACGGCGAGATCAAGCGTCGCATCAAGGCCGCCGATCCCAACGCGCGCATCCATGTGCACTGCCATGGCCGCGTGCGCACGCTGCTCGACTCATTTGTGGCGATGGGCGTGGACTCGACGGACCCCGTCGAGCCGCCGCCGCAGGGCAATGTGGACATCGCCGAGGCCAAGGGCATGTACGACGGGCGGCTGGTGTTTTACGGCAACATCGAGTTTCTGGACATGGAGACGCGGCAACCGGATGAGATCGAAGCGCTGGTGCGCCACGCGATCGAAGCCAGCGGCAAGCACAATATTGTGCTGATGCCCTCCGCCGGGCCACACGAGCGCCCGTCAGATCTCATGCTGGCGAATGCGGAGCGTTACATCGAGGCCGGGCTAAAGTACGGCGCGATGTAGCTCGCGGGGAGGCTTCCTGGATCTGGGAGATCTCATAGAAGAGATGAATAGAAGTTGCACAACCCGGTCCGTCATTGCGAGCCGCGTAGCGGCGGAGCGACCCCCACGTGGCTGCTCGGGGATTGTTTCGGTCGCTCGGCTCTCTCGCAATGACACAATGGCCCAGGCTGTGCACAATCATCCAATCTAGTTGGCTTTTCCATCAGAAGCTCGCTCGCCCTCTTCGATGGTCACGTGCGCGGTCGCGCCCAGCGCTTGCAGCTCGAGCACGGCGCGCTTGGCGGCCTCGTAATCCCAGTGACTTAGTAGGGGACCGGCCACGATCTCTGCGGATTCTGCCACCTCCGCTGCGCAGTGTGCCCTTAGCCAGGCGGCGATCTGCGCCGGCTGTGGCCCCGCGTCGTCCAGCTCCACGGCGAAGATTGGCTCGCTGCGCCTGGAGGGGAGTGATGGCTCTGCAAGGATCATCTCGAGATTGAGCGTGGCATCGGCCATGCCCCGCCGGAGGCGGCCTAACCGTCGCGCAAGATCGTTCAGCTGCTCGTCACGGCGCGAGGCGATCTGTTGCGCACGAAGTTGGTACCACTTGCGGATGTTTGCCTTGCGCATCTCGCGACGCTGCTGGCTCCGCGCGTTCCACACATAGCTGATCGCAAAGAAGGCAAGCGCCGCGCCGAGCACTACAGGCCAGAGGGCACAGCTCCCTTGCAGGATGGCGGCCACTGTCAAAGCGAGGATAATCAGCAGCAACAGCCACACTGCCTGTCTGCTCCAGGCAGGAAAGTAGCTGCGCCGATCCACCTGGCGTTCAATCCGCTCGCGCTCGCTGGCAAGCTCGTCCAGCTCGCGGGCTCGCTCCTGCTCACATTGCGTCTGCTTGTTCAGCAGGAGTTGCTCGCGGTTACGCAGCACTTCCAGACGCTC
The DNA here is from genome assembly GCA_019873665.1 of Chloroflexota bacterium. GTDB lineage: Bacteria > Chloroflexota > Anaerolineae > JAAYEA01 > JAAYEA01 > JAIOAV01. The sequence goes on along the minus strand of JAIOAV010000009.1, from coordinate 42,716 downwards.
TTGCTCGCCGCTCGCGGTCAGGGCATCCCAGTCGAGAGTAGCGGCAGCCCGCCCGCCTGGCGCGAAGCGGACGATATACCGCACCCCGCACCAAGGGCAGGCCATCCTCTCTGGCCTGCCGTCTACATCCATCCGTCCACCGCAGATCGCGCAGATCAGGCTTTGATCCCCAGGCATCTCTCGCCTCACCTCAAGAACTGATCTACACAGACCATCACCGCGCCGCAGAGAGCGCGATCTCCCGATGCGGCGTGCCACATCCTGACCGCTTGTTCTTACCCACCCGCTACGGGCCGACCGTCTGCTCCCAGAGACGGGCCATCGCCAGCAAAGGATTATGCCCCAGATAGTCGCGACACGGCTGGTTATACGCGGTGTGTGGCTTGCGCTGCACGCTTTCGGGGTACCCACCTAGCGGATGATAGAACTCCCAGATCGTGCCCGTGCGCGCGAACTGCGCGGCGGAATCGTCCAGCGCTGCCTCCAGCAACGCCCGGGCCGCGTCAGCGCGGCCATAGCGGGCGCAGCCCCTGGCTGCCCAAAGCGTCATGCTGTTCCACGCCGGCCCGCGCCACATGCGCAGCTCAAAGTGCGGGTCTCGCACGCCCACCGTCGAGATCGGATGCGGTGTGAAGAACCGCTCCGGGTTGAGCAGATTTTCGTCAATAACGCGTTGCGCCTGCGCCGGCGTGGCCGCACCCATCACCAGTGGGAAGATCCCCTCAAAGGCCATCCGCCGTCGCTCCGGCTGGCCGACGGCCCAGATGTCGTGGAAGAAGCCGGTCTCGGAATCGAAGAGCGTCTCTTGCATAAAGGCGCGCAACTCATCCGCCCGCGCCTGCAGCTTGTTGCCATCATGTCCCAGCAGGCGCGCCCAACACGCGCCGTGTTCATATAGCCCATAGACGTGTGCGGTTGCATCCACACAGGCGCGGGGGCCAGTGGCGATCTCCAGGAAGCGCACCCCCTCGTCCACGCCGCTTTCCCAACTGTGATTCAGAATATCTGTGTAAAAGAAACCCCGCCCCTCGGCCTTGCGATTCGCCTCGAACCAAGCGATTTGCCGCAAGAGTGGCTCGTAACACGCCGCGAGCAGCGACGTGTCGCCGGTCTGGTCAACATAGTCCTGAACGGCTACAGGCCACACGGGCGGATGTCCAGTGGTCTTGCTCCAGCGCGGCGTCCCTTCGCGCAGGTAGATAGAGCCCGGCACAAGGCCATCTGGCTCCTGTGCCGCGAGGTCGTTGAGGATCTGCTGGCGAGCGTGCTCTGGTGCCGTAGGAAGCGTGTCCAGAACCTGGTGGATCAGATCCCAGTGGCCAAAGGCGGGTCCATAGCAATAGCCGGGGCCGATCTCCTCCCAGGGATGGGGAAAGGGCGGGCGCGGCGGATGGGTGCTGCGCTCATGCAGCGCGGCGACGTACGAAAACATCGGCCGCCAGCGCGGCTTGCCCAACCGCGCCGCTTCCGCCTTCAGTGCATCCCACATCCCCTTCCTCCTTTACCCGTCTTTCTCGAGGAGCGCCACATAGCCGGGGCCGGACGAGTTCAGATACCGCTGCACTCGCCAACCAGTCCCTGCCACGATATCTTCCATCTCTGGCCGCGACACAAAGAGATAGTCAAACCAGGCAGTGGTCACGGCGCGTGTGCGGATGCGGATGCGCACCTGCCCGGACATGCGCCCACGCCGCCGGTTTAGCTCGTGATACGCCAGATGATCGGGGTTATCGGTCTGGTATGGATCCATCGTTTCCGCGATGAGTATCGCGCCGTCGCTGGTCATGCCGCCAAAACGCCGCAAGAGCCACTTGGCGCGGCGATAGCCGCCAAACAACCCGAAGTTGTTGCCCAACATCAGGATGGTGTCAAACACGCCCAACCGCCGCGAGAGCTGGGTGATGGACATGCAACGCACATCCTGCACGCCACGGCGGCGGCACACCTCGACCGCAAGAGGGGAGTTATCAATCCCCACGACCGGCAGTCCATTCTCCTGGCAATAGAGCGCGTGACGGCCCGCGCCGCAGCCGATATCCAGCACCCGCCCGTGCGCTGCGCGCAGCGCTTCCTGCACGTGCGCCGGCCATGCGGGGAACGTGCCAAAGTAAAAGAGCACGTCGCCGCCCGTATCAATGTAGCCATCGTCGCGCTCCACGACCTCGTACCGGCCCCGCCCCTCGTAGCAATCCAACAGCTCCAGCCCATAGGCGTCGCCCGGCACAGGGCGTCTGGCTCGCGATGCATGCCGGCTCGCTGCCATGCGACTCGCTCCTCTCCGGTTGGCAGGTGAGAATCCGCTTCCAACTGACTTGCCGCTGCTACTTCTTGTACTTGAACAGACTGAGGAGGGTCGCTATCATGAATCCGCCAGCGGTGATTGCGGCCAGCGCAATCTTGGTGGCGTCCGCCACCGGTTCGATGCGCACATTGCCCTCGGGCGAAACGGCGATGACTGCGACCGGCCGCGCAAACACCCTCCCGCCGCCACCACCGCCCGCGCCGCCGCCGTGGCTCTCACCCGTCGACGCAGCCTCGCTATTCCCCTCCTGGCGTGCCGGACCGGAACCATAACCGTAGCCAACGCCAAACCCGCCCACCGCCAACAATTCCGCCGTGGGGATAACGACCGTGTCTCCGTGTCGGACTGGCGCGCCATAGACCCGATCCACGCTGGCCACATCCAGCAGACTGGCCATCGTCTCCTCGACGGCCGCCATCGCTTCCTCCGCGCTGCTGATCTCGTCCGGGATCTCGATTTCCTTGTCGCGAGGCATCTCCAGATTTCCCATTTCTTCTGTCATGCCCTCATCTCCTATACTCGGTATCCACTCGCTTCCATCAAGAACTGCCCCGGCGGACGAACAGGCGCAGCACCAGCCAGACGGCGCCAACCGCCAAAGAGGTCATCAAGCTAATAGCCAGCAGGCCGATCTGCACCTGCCGCGTGACATCACGCACCGGCAGCGTCGCTGCCGCACCCGAGGGGCGACCGACGCGAACCGCGACCGGCACGCTCCATACCAGGCCGCCATGGCCGCCCGGCAGGCGGACCTGCAGCGAGCGCACATAGGGCGTGATCACCGTGCCGTTGACAGTCAACGCCTCCCCGGCGCGGTTCTCGATCTTGAAAAAGTGATTAGTCATCTTCACCTCCTGCTTCATCACCAAGCCACTGCGAACGCGCCGCGGCGCAGCGGCCCTCCCGCTACGGCCGATGATCCAGTGCCTCGTCAATCATCGCCAGGTAGTTGGCCGGCGGCACATAGCTGGGAATCGAGTTGCCCGAGCCCACCGCAAAGCGACCGCGTGCCCCGCAGATGCGCAGCAGCTCCCTCGTGCGGCGGCGCACATCCTGCGGTGTCCCACCTCCCAGGATGTTCAAGTCCACGCCACCCAGCACGGCGATCCGGTCACCATAGAGCGCGTGGAATCGCTCCGCGGGCATAATGGCGTCCTCGAACGAGTGCTTGCCATCTATCCGCACATCCGTGATCAGGTCTTCCATGAGCGCGGCCACGTTGCCGCACGAGTGCAAAAAGTAGGGAAGGCCACGCGCGTGCGCCATTTCGGCAAAGCGCCGGTGCCAGGGCAGAACATGACGTCGCAGCGCGTCCGGGGCGATCAACGTCGCCGAGCGAAAGCCCATGTCATCGCCGGGAAAGATAGCGACCACGTTCGGCAGGTCGAGAAGACGCCGGTAATAGTCGGTCATCAGCTCGCCCAGCCGCTGTGCCACCGCCGCCACGAGATCGGGTTGCTCGTACAGGGCAAAAGACAACCCCTCTAGCGACATGATCCACGATAGGTGCTCGAACACGCCGCCCGCATGAGAGGTGATCAGTCCCATTCCGTCGGGCAGGTGGGCTGCGACATACTCCAGCGCCGACAGATCTGCATCGGATACGGTTGGCCACGGATAGCGCTCGAAATCATCCCAACTGCCGATAGTCCCTTGGTGCTCGTCGGCCCAGCCACGCTGCCCGGTGGCGCCGGGCGCCGTGTCGGCGGCATGCAGCTTTCGCTCCGGAAAGCCCAGCCCACGCTCTAACCGGACAAAGTCATAGCCCATGTGCGCCCAAAAGGCGATCACGTTATCCAGCCAGAGCCGTTGCGTTTCCGCGTCCGCACCATAGGGCACCCAGGTGCGGCCCAGCAGTTCGGCTACCACCGGGCGCATGACCATTTCGTCCACGATGTACTCTACGAGCAGCGGACGTCCGCTGTTGCTCTCTCCCAACAGGTCGGCGATGAAACTTGCGGCATCCGGGCGTGGATTTTGCACGGGCAGGTGGCGTAGCATGGCGACTCCTGGCGGCGTATGTTGATCAGATTCCGTAGTTCATGATAGCAGTATTTGCTCTTTTTGCCAACTGCTACCACATGCACCAAGTAATCGCGAGCGTTCCACAGGCGCTCGTGGGGACAGGGTAGAAAACCTGAGGTCTGGAACGAGAGGACGAACACAGTCTGAGTGGGCTCCCGGGCATTTTATCTACATCTCCTTCCGCGAGAGCCCACTCGATGGTGGCCAGTACTCCACCCGTTTGAGATTATAGCGTGCCTGAGACCCTCTTCACGACGGGCCAGATTTGATATCCCTTTGGATTCGGTTGGAGACAAAGGCTCAGGTGACAAGCGCTCGGCCGTGCCCGCTGACCTGTGCACCCATCTTATAGATGAGTCTAGGACAGAAAGGGGCCCCGTCAGGTCCCCCAACCTGACGGGGCTTGTTGTGTCACCGCGAACCGACTGCGTCTCTCGTCATTCGGACGGACTATAGGGCAGCGGTCCCTCGCGGCGATACACCAATGGAAGATAGACGAGCCCGCCGGATGCCGGCTCGATGGTCGCGGTTGGCGTGGGCGTCGGCGTTCCGATCTCCACCGTGGCGGTCGGCGTTGGGGTCGGCTCTTCCGATGTAGCCGTAGCCGTCGGCGTGGGCGTGGGCGTTCGCGTCGGCGTGGCGGATGGCGTCGGCGTCGAGGTCGGGCAGCTCAACAGCCGGAACGTGTCGGTGAAGAGCGGGAATCCACCTCCTTGGCCAATCAGCAGCAACCGGTTGACGATATCCACACCCGCCGGAACCCCGGACAGGACATAAACATGCAGATGCAGGCGGATGATCCCACCTGGCGGGACATCTCCCACCATCCAGCGCACCTGGTGCCCTGCCGACAGGTATTCGCCGCCCGTATTGACGCCATTGGGGAAGGTCGTGTCAGCAAAGCGGACTTCTGGCGGCAGCACATCGTATAGGATGAGGCCGGTCGCCGTGTACTCGGTCGTGTTATAGAGCGTGATGTCGTACCGCTGGCCCCACCCGGCGCACAGATTGTCGTGATAGTGGCGCTTTTCCGCCAAAGGCTCCGTCGGCCCCAGCCGCACGATGCGGGTCTGATCCTCAGCCGCACATCCCGCGGCATCGGTGGCAGAGAATGTAACGGTATAGATGCCCCACGCCGCGACTGGCCAGTCCACGCCAATAGCACTGCCAGCCGGATTGGTGATGGTGAGCGTGGGGAGGATGACGCCAGGGCCAGTGATGCTTATCGTGTAGGTGATCACATCGCCATCACAGTCGTTGGCCATCGCGTCCACGCGCAGATATAGGTCGAACGGATCGCCGTCAGTGGCAGTGGCATAGCCCCAGACAGGTGGTTGGTTCACATCCAGCGCATTGCTGGAAACGCTAACGACGCAACCATAGCCATCGGTGACTGTCAGCGTCGCAGTGAGCACGCCGCAAAAGTCAGGATCCGCGAGCGCATAGGGCATCCCGTTCTCATCGCCGCTGGTGATCACGCCGCCATCGGAGAAGCGTATGGCCCACGTAACCGTCGGACAGGCCGTTACCGCCACGGTCCGCGCGATCTCATCGCCGCAAGGGTCGCTCTGAGAGATCGCCAGAGAAGCCACGGGTGGATCAGTGGGCTGGCTCGCCTCCTGTGCCACCAGCACACAGCCGTTGGCGCTGGTGACGATGGCGGTAACGATGAACGGGCCACAGCTAACGTAATCGTGAGTTGCGGTGATCACCGGCAAACGGGAGAGCGAGAGCAGGCTGTCGCCATCACCCCACGAGATGGTATAGGAAAAGGGGGTTGTGCCGGTGAATGCGAGTCGTGCGGCGACAGCCGCGCCACACGCTCCTCCACGGCTCAGCGTCAGTGCCAGCCCCGCGCAGTCCACGAACAACGCGGCGCTGTCCGCATTGTCCTCAAGGTTTATGTCTGTTTCGGCGCTGGTGATGACGGCGCTGTTTTCCAGCAAACCATACGCGCCGGGCGTTACGGTGGCAGTATAGACGATCATGCCGACGCCGTAAGGGTCCAGCGATGGCAAAGCCCACACCAACTGCTGCCCGCTCACCGTTGGGCCAGTAATGCCCACCGTGCAGGTTACGACGCCGCCAAAGACAAGATCAGTCGGCAGCGTGTCGGTAACGAGGATATTCGTCGCCGTGATCTCGCCAGTGTTGGTGAAAAGCAGCGTGTAGGATACGATGCTATCAGGCGTGACGATGAGGGGGTCCTGACCTTCGCCAGCCCTCTTTGTGATGGAGAGGTCCACAAGCGGCTCTTGCGCCGCAACCGTACTGCTCAGAGCAAGCGCCGACATCAGAATGACAAGCAAAAGCAGCGGGAGAAGGAGCAGCCTCCTTCCCAGTCGCGATACTGGCGCGGACATACAGCCTCCCAAAGTGGTAACTGATGAGCGCGGCGAGACAATCCGGCCGCTGAGGGGCAACGAGTCCGGGGCACGAGACAAGCGTTTCATAATCCCATGATAGCACATCAAGATGAAAAACAGATGAAAAAAGGGCTGTGCTGACCATGCGCTTGATGACACTTTGTTCATAAGCCACTACAGGTGGGGCTCGCTGTCCGCGCCCCCCCCACCTGTGGCAATAACCGCCACACGCTGCAACTGCCGGCCTGCATGTGGCAACTGGCCTTGATGTGCGCCTTCTCGCGAGAGGTATTGCTTTTGGCGCTCCGGCGCATATCCGGTATATTGTGGGCACGATAGAGGTCGGTGGATAGTTATGTGGTGCCAAACACGGAAGAGCGTGAGGGCGGCCAGTGTCTGCGCGGTGTCGTAGCGTCTGGTGCGGGGGGGACAAGTAACATGGTACTGGGATGGGGGATCATCGGCTGTGGAGATGTCGCCGAGAAGAAGGGCGGGCCGGCGCTGTATGGTGTCCCGGGCTCGGAGCTGATCGCAGTGATGCGGCGAGATGTGGCCAAGGCCGAGGACTTTGCACGGCGACATGGCGCCAAGCGCTGGTACGGCACGGCGGAGGAGCTTCTGGCCGACCCGGAAGTGAACGCGGTCTATGTGGCGACGCCGGTGGATACCCACCACCACTACACGTTGCTGGCGGCGGCAGCGAGCAAGCACGTGCTCTGCGAAAAGCCGATGGCGATGAACGTGGCAGAGTGCCGGGACATGATCGCGGCGTGTGACGCGAGCGGCGTCAAGCTCGCCATCGCCTACTACCGCCGGACGTACCCGGTCGTGCAAAAGATGCGCCAGCTCTTGCAGGAGGACGCGATCGGCGAGCCGATGCTGGCGCGCATCAACCTGACGAGCTACTACAACCCCGCCGACCCGCTCGCGCCCAAAGAGTGGCGCGCCGATGCCGCCATCGCGGGCGGCGGCGTGATGTTCGATGTGGGCAGCCACCGGCTGGACGTGCTAGTGTACCTCTTGGGCGATGTGGCGCGTGTCGCGGGGTTCTCCGGCACGTTGCACGCCGGCTATGCAGTGGAGGACGCGGTGGCGTTGGCGCTGGAGCTGGCGAGCGGCGTGCAGGCGGTCGCCAACTTCAACTGGAATGTCGGCAGCAGCACCGACGAGTTCGAGATCTATGGCACGGCGGGCAAGATGCTGGCGCGCCCGCTCGAGGGCGGCCACCTGGAGCTCTACCAGGGGCAAACGCTGGTCAGCGCCTTTGACCTGCCGCGGCCCGCCATCACACACTGGGAGCTGGTCGAGAACCTCGTTGCCGCCATGGACCACGGTGCGCTGCTAGTCTGCTCCGGCGAGGACGGGCTCAAGACGAGCCAGATCATGGAGGCCGCCTATCGCGCCGCGGCAGGGCAGTGCACCATCGCCGTGCCGGCGTCCGCGGGCCGACTCGCTCAGCGGAAGGTGGTCGCAAAGCGGCACTCGTCTGCGCCGGTGGCGACGGTGCGTACGATCTCCATCTCACATGTCCTGTCGGGGAAAACCCACCGATACACGCTGAGCAGGCTCCCTTTGGAGCAGTGGCACCACGTCACAGAGATCGGCTCGCGCAGGCCTCCGTGCAATACGGGGCAGGCGCAATCGCCGCGTGCGATGACCGAGTAGAGGATATCCCCCTCGCGGCTGACCTCTCCGCAGCGACGCAGCGGCTTTGTGGAGTTCAGGTACCGCACCACCTCATCCAGATACTCGTCGTCATTCGCGTAGAGCTTGCGCAGCTTCCGGAACGTGCGAGCATAGATAGATTGCTCGTTGGAGAGCACACATGCACACGCCTCGCGAACCTGGATGCATGTCTGCGGGTCCAGCGCGGCATCCATCCGCCGCATCATCTCACGCGCCCAAGCGACCTTCTGCTCGGGTGGGGAGCTGCTTCTCACATAGTCCATACCTGCCAGAATTGCCTCGGTCGTCTGCGGATCCACACGTTTGGCGAGCTGTGTGGCAAGCGCCCGATAGTGCCTAAAGTCCTTCCCCATCACACGCCTCCTCTTCGCGAGATGTTACCTCTTGAGCCGAACCTGCGCGCAGGCGCGCTTCTTGCGATTCACGCAGACCTGTCTGCGGCCCATGCCGCGAGCTGCTCTCATGTAGATGGCACGCACGGGCGCTGCCACGGCCACGCGCCCACGGTAACGTTGCGCCGCTCAAAGGAGAGCACCGCCAATCCCAAAAACACGAGCCCTAGGACGATCATCAACGCCATATATTCGCCATTCAGCGGCTCTGTCAGCGCTTTGCCGCTGGGATAATAGTACAACGGCGAATAGGGCTGAAGCGGCTTGAGCGAGTCCAGCAGGGCGCTCAGGTTGTTCACCAGATAGCTGACCATCAGCACGGCTCCGGCGAGCGACAGTGCATGGCGACGCGTTGGCAGGTAGCTCCCCAGCCAGAGAGCAAACATGGTGAAGAAAAAGATCACCGGCACGCCGGCCACAGTGGCGCGCAGTCCATCGGCCACCGTTACCGTCAGCGTAACCTGATCCGCGATCATCTGCAGGCCACCCCACATGCTGGCAGCGAGAATGCCAAAGACCAGCACAATCGCGATGGTGAGCGCGGCGGCCTTCGCCACGACGATCTGCCATCTTGCCAGCGGCATGGCCAGCATCATCTCCATCGTGCCGGCATCCTCCTCGCCGGCCAGCGCGCCGCTTCCCGCGATAATGGCGAACAAGCCCAACACGATCGGCACGAGGATGGAGAACACTTCTGCCGATAGCCAACCCTCCAGCGTGCCAATATTGCCCCAGTCGCCAAACGCCTTGTAGAAATCGGGCAGCTCGAACTCGGCCATCTGGGTCGCCATCGAGGGAAAAAGAAAGATCACCCAGAAGGCCCAGAGCGCCGTACCTACACCCCAGCCGATGACCGCCCCTCGCAGCCCACGCAGTTCTTTACGCATTACCCGCAGCATGGTTCTGCCCTCCGTTCCCATAGTACGCCAGGAAGACTTCTTCCAGCGTTATCGGTTGTGTCTCGATGTCGGTGATGCCATAGCGCGCCGCCACCTGCATCACGTCCGGCAGGTTATCGCGCACCTCCAGTCGCACCGTGTGATCCGCGCGGTGCACCTCAACGACGCCAGGGATGTTGAACGCCTCCGGCTCAGGCAGCTCGGCAAAGGACAGGCGCAGGCGATAGAACGGCTGCGCGGTCAGCTTGTCCACCCGTTCCACGGCGATCAGGCACCCTTCGCGGATGATCCCCACACGATCGCATACTGCCTGCACCTCAGAGAGGATGTGCGAGGAAAAGAACACTGTCCGCCCCTCCTGGCGTGCCTCGCGCACCAGTTGCAGCACCGTCTGCTCCACCAGCGGATCCAGCCCACCGGTCGGCTCGTCCAGGATGAGCAGATCCGGCTTGCACATGAGTGCCGCAACCAGTCCCAGCTTCTTCCTGTTGCCGGACGAATACTCGCGGGTACGACGGCTCGTGTCCAACGCCAGCCGTTCCAACAGCTCGCGGCGATAGGCGGGGTCGCTCCGTTGTCCGCGCAGCAGCTCGATCTGATCTAGATACTGATGCCCGGTCAGCGTCGGATAGAACGCCAGCTCGCCCGGCACATAGCCGATCCGCCGGCGGATGGCGACGCCGTCCCGCTGGCAATCCAGGCCAAAGATGGCCGCTCGCCCGCGCGAAGGGTGAATGATATCTAGCAGAGCGCGCATGGTTGTGGTCTTGCCCGCGCCGTTCGGCCCCAGAAAGCCAAACACCTCCCCGCGATGCACCTGCAAGTCCACGTCCAGGATGCCCCGGTGGCGCCCATAGTAGACCGTCAGGCCATGGGTCTCGATGACATTCTCGTTCATCCTGTCACTTCCTTGACCAGAGTATGGCACAGAAAGGCGCGATCAGCAAGAGTACCGCTTCGTGCCGTCTGCTATACGCACCCATCGCTATGTGGTTGCGCGGCCAAACAAAAAGAGGGAGCGACATCTCGCTCCCTCTTGGCAGGCACCATAGGGTCGGCTATATCACCCCGGCTCAGTACAGCGTGATCTCGCGATTCGCCAGAACCCGACGCACGCGGCCCATATCGGCCAGGTTAGCATCCAGCACCGCCTCGACATCCGCCGCCACCGATGGCGAGAGGTTGCCGGTGGCAGTGCGGACGGAGGCCGTGGCGACCAACGGCTGATCGAGTGGCTTGCCGATCTGGCTCAGGATATAGACCTGCACCTCCTTCACCGCCGGCACCTTTTCGATTATGTCGCGCGCCGTGAGAAGCGCGAGTACGTTATAGACCTTGCCGACGTGGCTGATCGGGTTCTTGCCAGCAGCGGCCTCCAGCGACGCGGAGCGGAAGGGCGTGATCACGCCAGTCACACGGTTGCCCCGACCCACCGAGCCATCATCGCCGCATTCGGCGCTGGTGCCGGTCAGCGTTAGGTAGATCGCGCCCGCCGCCTCGTCGTCGGCGGTGTTCACATCCACGCGCATGTGGCGCGGGTCGAGCTTACTGGCGTAGTATTGCACCGCCTCCCACACTGCGCCCTTGGCCTCGCGATATTCGTTCATGTCCTGAATCTGGCTGGCAATAAAGGGGATGGCGCATGTCAGGATAATCTCATCCTTGTGGCGCGCACCCATCACCTTCACATCCTCGCCGATTGGGAACTGGTTGATCAGCTCATAGTTGATGTACTGCGCCGTCTCATAGACGACATGCTCCAGACCGGAACGCGGCCAGTGCGCCACACCAAAGGAGGTATCGTTGGCGGTGATCTCTTCCACCACGTGGATCAACTCGCTGGCGCCGCGCCCGGCAAAGCTATCCACGACGCAATGCTTATCCGGGTTGAGATAGCGCATCGTCTCGCGGATATGCGCTTTGGCGGCCTCGATAGCGATCAGATCAATCGGCACAACGGTGCCATCCGGCGCACAGGGCGTGGCCCGCCCGGCGATCTGGATGTGGATCGGCTTGAGCATCTTGCCACCACCAAAACCCACCTGCGTATCGCCGGCGACAAGTTGCACCTTGTCAAAGTTGTGATGTAACTGCGCGCCCAGATTCTCCAGACACCACCGTGTGTATTCAACCGAGATGCGTTCGGCAATCCCATCGCAAATGCTATCCGGGTGGCCGATGCCTTTTCTTTCCACGATTTCGACCGGATATTGCTCGATGCCGACGCCAGTCGCCTCGGTCACCACGATGTTACGCTTCATGGGCCCCTCTCCTGTATATGTTGACGTGTAGGAATACACCCTTTTCCCGATTCTGTCAAACGATCGGTTGAGCAATGCGTCAGCTTTGCGGCACTCTGGTCCGAGGCGATTGTCACCCCTGCGGTCCCACAGGCGGCATGACGCGACAAGATAGCCCGCCGTGGCGCAGCAAGGAGATATAGTAGCATAACCTGGGCAGATTAGCAAATCAGTCCAGCATCGCGCCAAGCAGCCAGCACGCCGGCGCCACCGGACCCGCGCTCCCGCGCTACGACGTGATCTGCTGCTCCCACTGCCGCAACCCAAAGCGGCTCAGATAGATGGGGATGTTGCGAAAGAGAGGGTTCGCCTCCTCGATTTCCCGAATCAGGGCGCGCTTTTCGCTGGAGAGCGCACCGCAGAGAAGCGTGATCGAGCCTCCCTCGCCGCCCGCGCCATTCACCTTCCAGCCGAGCGCACCGCCCCTCCGCGCGATCTCGATCAACTGGCGCGCATCCGCCGAAATCAGATCAGGATGTAGATCCCCTTGCGCCTCGGTATTCAGGATCATGGAGCGTCCCAGCGCCACGAAATCGCCGGCATACACGGCATCTCGCGCCATAACGGCGGTCTGCCGCAACGCCTCCAGCCGAGGCGAGCTCGGTCCGGCGTCTTCCAGATCGCGGATGACCATCTCGTGCACCGCCGACGAAGAGTGCGACTTGCCGAGAAAGACCAGCGCCAGCCGCCGCTCCAGCTCCCACCAGACGCTGTTGGGCACCTGGATCTGCGAGACGGTGGCGTGGGGGTAGTGGTGCATGTCAATAAAGTTGATGCCGCCGTAGGCGGAGCAGAGCTGATCCTGGATGCCACTCTGTTGTTTCAGGAGCTGCACCTCCACGGCGTGCGCCGCTGCGGCCACCTCGTGCGGCGTCATCCGTCCTGGCGTCAGGCAGTCGAGGGCGCCGATGAGCGCCACGCTCACCGCCGCCGATGTGCCGGTGGAGCAGCCCGCAGGAGCCTCGGAGTAGATTGATATCTGCAGCGCAACGTTCTTGGGCACGCGCATATACTGGATGGCTGCCTCCAGCAGTGGGTGCTTCTCAAAGGTGGGCGCGTCTGGATGAACCACATAGCGCTGCCCGTAGTTCTCCGCAAAAAGCACAATCCGATCTGGCTGCGCTTCGCGGGGAAACACCTCCACCTGCACCTCGACATACGGATAGACGCCGATGTTGAACACCTTGCCGTGCTCGGCGAACCACGTGTCAGTCCAACCACCGTTATCACAGACGCGGATGGGCGCGACGCTGTTGATGATGCGGATCGGTTTTGGCTTCTCGCTCAAGGGGAGATCCTCCTTTACCTCACGGCCGGGTATTACGCACATTGTACTTGCGATGTGTCCAAGGGCAAGTCAGGGCGTGGATGTCGTTCTGTGCCCAGCTTGACGCCCGTGCGCGCCTGTCTATACTGTAGAAATCGTGCTCGGATGTGCGTCCGGCACAACACGTCCTGTCAGGAGGCATTGTGAACCTGGTCTTCTGCTGCTGCGGGGATAATGACCTACATCAGACACTGGCCGGCACAGGGCGCGTACTGCCGCGTTATGATACACCTGAGGAGGCCATCGCACACGCGCCGACGGGCGCGGGCGTGCTCGTGCTCGCAGATGACTACCCCACCCCCACCGCCCAGCTGGACGCGGCGCTTCTGCAACACGCCAAGGCCAAGCATCTGCGCCTTTATGTCGAGTACCCTGCGATGTTGGCGGGAGTAACGTGTGGTGCACCGCGCGCCACACGCTGGGAGCGCCTGATCGTTATCGGCGATTGGTTCGCGCCCGAGTTGCCGCGCGAGTCTATCCTGGCGATGCATGGCGCGTGGTTCCTTCCGGTGGCGGCAGCCGCGCCGTTGCTGGCGTTGGGGCGCGTCGCCGGCTATCGCCATGCCGCCTATGGCGTGCCAGCGGAGATTCACCCGATCCTTTTTCCGCTGGACGACGGTGTCCTGGTGGCCACGAGCAAGCTGAGCCACTTTCGCACAGCGCGCTACGGCCCCACGACGGCGTGGCGGGCGCTGTGGTGGAGGTTGCTCCGCTGGCTGGCGCGAGATGACGCCGTGCCGCCGCTCGTGTGGCAGCCAACGGTATCTACCCAGGCAGGACCAGACGTGCCCGTACCGGCGAGTGCCGCCGCGGACACCTTCCGACGTTCCGTGAGCTGGTTTCGCCGCGAGATCGTGTGTAGCGAGGACCACAAGAAGCTCGCGCTGGAGGGATTCGAGTCCAGCATTGACCATCGTGGGCGGCAGTTGCGCCGCGCTGTGTTACGCGGCGACTGCCTGGGCGAGACTGCCCTGGTGTTCGCCCTGGATTGGGCGCTGCACGGACAGCCGGACAGCCACCGCCTTGCGGCGGCCATGCTGGATACCGTTTGGTCGGCCCCTGACTTTCGTCAGGACAACCCGGCGCTGGCGACCTACGGCCTGAACAATTGGTATCAGCGCGCGCCGATCTTTTACGGCGACGACAACGCGCGCGTCATCCTGCCGGCACTGGCGGCAGCGCGACTGTTGGAGGACGAGCGCTGGGATGAACACATCCTGCGCTGTCTTCTGGCGAACTTGCGTACCACCGGCATCTATGGCTTTCGCCGCAACCGCATAGACGGCCCCGCGTTGCTGGAGCACGGCTGGCGGCACTTTTACGATGAGCCGACGGTATCAGTTGCGCCGCACTATCAGGCATACCTCTGGGCAGCGTTTGTCTGGGCCTACGCTCTCACCGGCTATGCGGGCTTTCTGACGCGCACTGAGAACGCCATTCGCATGACGATGGCGCGCTATCCCAGGTGGACATGGACGAACGGGCTGACGCAAGAGATGGCGCGGATGCTCCTGCCTCTGGCATTTCTGGTGCGGGTCAAAGCGACACCGGAACGCCTGGAATGGCTGGATCGCCTGGCTGCTGACCTGCTAGCGCAGATGCAGCCGAGCGGCGCCATCCACGAGCTGTTGGGACCGCTGGCGGATGGACGCTATCCGCCGCCATCATCCAACGAGGCATACGGCACGAACGAAGCGTCGCTGATCCAGCAGAACGGCGACCCGGCGTGCGACCTGCTCTATACGGCAAATTTCGCCTTTCTGGGGCTGCACGAGGCGGCAGCCGCGACGCAGTCGCCCGCGCTTGGCCGCGCCGCAGACCGTCTGGCTGAGCTGTTCTGGCGAATCCAGGTCCGCTCCACAGCGCACCCCGAGTTAGATGGCGCCTGGATGCGCTCCTTCGACGATCATCTCTGGGAGTACTGGGGCAGCTCTGCGGATCAGGGGTGGGGCGCGTGGTGCATCGAGTCCGGCTGGACAAACGCGTGGATCGCGGCGGTGATGGGGCTACGCCTGCGCGGCGAGACGCTCTTCGACCTGACGCTGGGAGAGCGCCTCGCGGCCAAACTGCCGCCTCTGCTAGCGGAGATGGGTCTGCCGACGTAGGGATTACAAGCCCTATCTTACCAACTCGGGAACAGGTGGATCGCAGGGGCGAGCGCGTCTGCGGCAGTGATGACCCCTGCGGACGCACGGATAAGGAGGCAACATGAACTGGATCAGATATGCACTTGCGGCTGCAATGTTGCTGGCACTGCTCGCCGGCTGTGCGCCAGCATTCTCCCTGGCACCGGTAGAGCCGCGCACGATCGTAACCACCGGCGATGCCGAGGTGCGGGTTGTGCCGGACGAGGTGATCCTTACACTTGGCGTGGAGACATCCAGCAAACAACTAGCGGTGGCCAAGCAGACCAATGACGAACGCGTGCAGGCGATCATCGCGGCGGCGCAAAGCCACGGGGTCCGTCCTCAGGACATCCAGACAGAGTACTTGCATATTGAGCCGCGTTACCGCGATAGCTACGAGCAACGCGATTTCATCGGCTATTTCGTGCGGCGCACGATCGTGCTCACATTGGAGGATATCGAAGCGTTCGAGGGGCTGTTGGGCAGCGTGCTGGAGAGCGGCGCCAACTATATACACGGCATCGAGTTCCGCACGACGGAGCTGCGCCGGTATCGCGACGAGGCGCGGGCGCTGGCCGTACAGGCAGCCCGGGAGAAGGCGGCTGCACTCGCCGGCGAGTTGGGGCAGCGCATCGGCGCACCGCAGGCGATCCAGGAGGAAGCGTCAAGCTGGTTCTCCGGCTATAGCAGTTGGTGGGGAGGAGCGTGGGGCGGCGTGGCGCAGAACGTCATCCAGAACGCGCCGGCGGGCGGCCTGGATAGCGGCACGCTTGCGCCGGGCCAGATTGCCGTCCGCGCGCGGGTCAGCGTGACCTTTGCGCTTCGCTGATAGCGCCACAGCCACGCCGCAGAATGCGATATCGCACCAGGCATGCGGCCAACTTGACTGGCGGCGGAGCCAGACTCTCGTGAAAAGGTGGTGAACATGAGGCACAGATTGACGAACGCAGCGCATCTGCTGCTGGTCTTTGCCCTGCTCGTCGGCTGCGAGCGGGTCTTGGCGACGCCGACGACCCAGCCGACGATGCCGGCGGCGACGCAGTTGGCACAAGCTTTGGCGACCGCGACACGGACGACGGAAGCGCCGACGGCGACCGTCTCCAGCGCGACCACCCTTGCCGCGATCACATCTGCCGCAACCGACACTCTGCCGGTCGCGACGCCCACGGTGGCCGCGCCGACGCAGGGCCCGCCTCCCTCGATGTCGCCCACCATCATGTCGCCGACGTTGTTCCCGACAGTGCCGCCTCCAGCAACCGCCACCAGCACTCCGCGGCCAACGGAAGCGAAGCCTCCCCCGTCCGGTGAGTATCGGATCACCGGGCCCCTCGTCATTGACAGCGAAGGTGGACGCATCTACACCTCTGGCAGCGTCGCGGGTGGGCCACTGCCGGGCGTCGGGCAGACGCTCGTGCTGGACGCGGCGACTGGGGCACTCGTCGCCGCATGGCCGATCACGGGTACGCTAGGGCTCGATAACTTGCGCGGCTGGCTCTATGTGGATCAGGGGAATCGCGGGCTGGCGGTAGTCAACATCGGAGATGGGACGCTCTATGCCACGTTTCCCTTTGCCACACGGCTGGAGCCTTCTGAGCGTCCGCCTGCACCACAGGCAGACGTGTTGACGGGCGAGGTGCTGGCGTTTCGCAAGAACCTAGTCTATGTGATCAATCCGGCCAAGGGCGAGATCGTGCGCACTATCTCCTTTGCCGTGCCCAGCAGCCCCGGTAGTTGCGGCACGGTGACGCAGGCGCTGCCCATCGAGCGCGCCGCCTACGACCCAGCCACGCGGACGCTGTATGCCGCCTTTACCACCTACGTTTGTACCCCGTGGATCGGGTTCACTCTCGTCTCGTATGACTTGCAGCGCGACCAAGAGATCGCGCGCGGGGGATACCCCGGCTTTCAGATGATCGCGGCCAGCGGGCGGCTCTACGGCACCAGCTTCTACCGGCTGGGGATCGGATATCGCTGGGTGTGGCGCGACGGCAGACCCGCGTTCGAATCGGCCGACTGGTCTGGCGGCTTTCCCGGCATCGCCTACGACAGCCGCCGCAATCTCGTCTACGAGGCGACGGAGGCAGCATTGCGAGTGCTGGACGGCGACACGCTGACGCTGTTGATGGTGAGGCCGCACCCGACGCAAGGGCAACTTGCCGGCTTTGATCGAGGCACGGATCAGCTCTACTTTGTCGCGAATGGCCGACTCCAGCCCTGGTCGCTGGCAGCACTCCCCCCGCCCACGTCAGAGCCGCTCGCTGCGGGGCCATTGCCGAACCTGCCGATACGGCGCGTGGTGGTGTCGCCGGCCTGGGAGCAGGATCGCACCCTCTTTGTGCAGCTCGAAGGCGGCATCTCTGTGGGGGATTGTTTCGTCCTGGGGCAGTCTGGCGGCCCCCTGTACGTCAGCCATGATGGCGGGCAGACATGGACACAGGCGAAGGGCGGACTGGGCGGCGCGTGCGATCGCTTCACCGCGCTGGCACTCTCGCCTGATTACGCCCAGGATCAGACGCTCCTAGGCGGAATTGTTGGCCTCGGCGTCTTTCGCTCCGCCGATGGCGGGCAGCTTTGGCTGCCCGCCATCGGCGGCCTGTTGAGCATGGGGATCGAGCAGCTCTTTGTCTCGCCTGCATTTGCACAGGACCAGACCGCGTTCGCGCGCGCACGGACCGGTGGCCTGCATCGCTCCACCGATGGCGGGCAGACGTGGCAGCCGATGGGCGTGGACCTGTCGCCGATCGCCATGTCTCCGGAGTTCGACCAGGATCGCACCCTAATGGGCGTGGTGTATGTGGGCGCGGAACGCCGGCCAGAGCTACGCATCTCTCGCGATGGCGGCGAGACGTGGCAGGCGGTTGGCCCCACGCCAGAAGGGACCACATTGCACTGGCTGAGCCTGGCGCCGCTCTTTGCCAAGTGGCAGGTCCTCTTTGCACATGGCAATAATGGCCGACTCTATCGCTCGGCGGACGGCGGTGTTACGTGGACAGCAGTGTTGGCGACGGAGCTGGCGGCGGCAGAGCTCGTCTATGCGCCCGACATCGAGGTGAATCGTCCGCTCTACCTGGTGGCTACTACGCGGGAACCCGGTGGGCAGGCCACGGCGGGGCGCGGCGCGCTCTATCGTTCCAGCGATGGCGGCCAGACGTGGGAGAGTGTCACCTTGAGCGAGGACGTCTCACCCACTGCGCTCGCCATCTCGCCCGCGTTCGTGCGCGATCATGCGCTGTTCGTCGGCACGAGCGATGGACGGCTGCTCACGATCATCGAGGATTAGCGCGACAGAGGGGCCTGTGAACCCCATACGCGGCTTGTCCCTCAACGCGATGAATGAAAGGAGACACTTGGAGCTCGAGTTCAAACGTGACTTTGCGCAGGCCCAGGCAAACTGGGAGGCCTTCTGGCGTGGCGAGAACACCCGCCCCCTCATCTCGGCCATTGTGCCCAAGCCGGGCGTGGAGCCGGTTCCCAAGCCACCCTATACCTCCGGACGGGATGGCAACTTTGCGCCGGTGATCGCGCAGGTGTTGCAGTACATGGAGACGCACGAGTTCGTTGGCGAGGCGATCCCCTTTTATCAGATCGAGTTCGCCGCTGATCATTTCGCCGGGCTGCTCGGCGCGGAGCTGCGCTTTCGCGAGGATGAGCACGGCTACGGCTGGGCGGTCCCCTTTGTCCAGGACTGGGACGATGTGCAGATCGCCTTCCGTCCCGATGGCTTCTGGTGGGAGCGCACCGTCGCTTTTGCCGAGGCATTGCGCCGCGTGGCGGATGGCCGCTTTCTCATCGCCCCGCCTACCATGGTCGCCAACCTGGACGCCCTCTCGGCGCTGCGCGGGCCACAGGACTTGTTGCTGGACTTGGTCGAACAGCCGGACAAGGTGCATCGTGCCTTGCAGCAAGTAACCCGCGCCTGGGAGGAGATCTCGGACGCGCTGGCGGAGCTGCTGGATTTCGCCACCTACGGCAGCATCAACCGGCACGGCATGTACACCACCGGGCGCATCAACGTGCCGCAGTGCGACTTTTCCTGCATGATCAGCCCCGCCATGTTCCGCGAGTTCGCCCTACCGCACCTGACGCGGGAATTTGCCGGGCTGGATGGTGGCGAGTACCATCTCGACGGACCGGGGGCCATCAAGCACTTGGAGGCGCTGTGCGAGATCCCCGATCTGGATGTGGTACAGTGGGTGCCGGGAGACGGGCCAGGGCAGGAGATGGACTGGACGTGGCTCTATGAGAAGATCGACGCCCTCGGCAAGGGACAGATTCTGGGCGGGAATCCGGAACGGGTGCGGCGACTCTGGCGTCAGTTCCGCTCGCGTACCCTCTTTTTCACCATGAGCTTTCCGGACCGCGCCAGTGCCGAGGCGTTCATCGCTGAGATGGAAGGGGAGAGGAAATAAACCACAAAGGCACCAGGGCCCGTAAATCGCTGATCTTGTTTCCCCTTTCTCAGCAGTCGTTTCTGTCTTGTGTATTCTGAACCAATGAAGTCAATCAGAAACGGAATGGTGGCATACAGCCTGGACCATTCGTGTCATTGCGAGGGGCTTTTGCCCACGAAGCAATCCCTCCCCAGCCGCATGTCATTGCGAGGACAAAGCCAGAAGCACTCCCCGATCAGCCAGCGGGAGATTGCTTCGCTCCCTTCGATCGCTCGCAATGACAGGACCGCTGCGCGGCCTGCAATGACAGATCGGGTTGTTCAATCTCCGCTTTCTTCATAAGGAGGAGCTGAAATGCACATCGGGGTGGACTATTATCCGGAGCATTGGCCACGAGAGCGGTGGGAGACAGACGCTCGCATGATGGCGGAGGCAGGATTCAACATCGTACGGCTGGCCGAGTTCGCATGGGTGCTGCTGGAGCCGAGTGAGGGGCAGTTCGACTTTGACTGGCTGGACGACGCGCTGGCGGTGCTGGCGCGGCATGGCATCGAGGCTATCCTGGGAACACCCACCGCCGCCATGCCTGGCTGGGTGGCGCGCAAATACCCGGAGACGCTGGCGATGCAGAAGGACGGCACGCGCATCACCTGGGGCGCGCGCAAGAACAATTGCTTTTCCTCGGGCACTTTCCGCCTGCTCTCAGAGCGGATCACCCGCGCTATGGCGGAGCATTACCGCGACACGCCCAACGTCATCGGCTGGCAAACCGACAACGAGTTCGGCCATCCGGTGTGCTACTGCGACAGTTGTCGCGCTGAGTTCCAGGCGTGGCTGCGTCGCAAGTACGGGACGCTGGAGGCGCTCAATGCGACGTGGGGCACGCACTTCTGGGGGCATGTGTTTGGCACATGGGACGAGATCACCATTCCCGACGACCCGAACCGCCACAACCCCAGCGCCTGCCTGGACTGGCAGCGCTTCTATTCGTGGCTGAATGTGCGCTTCCAGGACGATCAGATTCGCATCCTGCGCGCGGCATGCCCCAATCACTTCATAACACACAACTTTATGGGGCTCTTTCATGAGCTTGACTATTACGAGCTGGCCAAAGACCTCGACTTTGTCTCATGGGACAACTACCCAGTCTGGGGCAAACCAGCAATACCGTATAATGCCGCCGCCGCAGCGGATGTCATGCGCGGCCTGAAAAAGCGCAACTTCTGGATCATGGAGCAGACGGCAGGGCCAGGCGGCGCGACCGAGTATGGCCGGAACCCGCGTCCGGGCGAGATTCGCAAGATCGCCTTTCAGCAGGTGGCGCACGGCGCCGATGGCATGATCTGGTTCCGCTGGCGCACCTGCACCACGGGTCGGGAGCAGTACTGGCACGGCCTGTTGGGCCACGACGGCAAGGGTTTGCGTCGATATCAGGAGGCGGCACAGACAGCGTCCGATCTGCACAAGATCGCCGCGGCGCTGCAGGGCACGACGGTGCGCGCGCCCGTAGCGATCATCTATGACTATGACTCGATCTGGGCGCTACGCATCCAGCCGGGGTATGCCGGCAATCGCTTCCATGCCGATCTCGAACGCTACTACCAGGCGCTGCTGCGCGCCGGCGTCAACGTGGACATGATCCGCCCCATTGATGACCTGTCGGCATACCGGGCGGTGCTTGCGCCCGATCTTTACATTCTGCCCGATGGCATGGCGCGGGCGCTGTCCAACTATGTGCAGGGGGGCGGCGTGTTGTTGGCCGATAGCCGCACTGGCGTCAAGACCGAGACGAACCTATGCCACGAGCGCACGCTTCCCGGCCTCCTCTCGGACGCGCTGGGCGTGACCATCGAAGAGTACGAGTCGTTGGGGGACCCAACCGGGCCACAGGGATTCTCCTATCGCATCATAGGCCGTGAAGCGCTCACGGGCGAGTTCACCGGCATCCGCACGGCGGAATGGGCGCGAGCGACCACCGCGCAGCCACTAGCGACCTACGAGGAGTGGCACATGCGGCCCTATGTCGCCGCCAGCCGTAATCAGTTTGGAGAGGGATATGGCTACTTTGTGGGCACTGTGGCGCAGGAGGAGCGTTTCTACGACCTGCTCATCGCCGACCTGTTGCGACATGCGGGGGTTACCGCCCCGCTGGCGCCGCCACCGGGCGTGGAGGTCTCGGTGCGTGAGGGAGACGGCAAGACGCTCCTCTTCTTGCTCAATCACACTGATACGGCACAGCGGGTGAGGGTGCCTCGCGGCAAGGTGGAGCTGCTGAGCGGCGAGACGACCGGCGACACATGGACGCTAGATCGCTATGGCGTCGCGGTGATCAGATGGGTATAGAGAAAAAGTTATGTCAAGAGAAGACTCGTCACAGTCGCTGCAGAACCGTTATGTAGAGATTCTCAGGCTCGTATGCTTGTTCAAGAGGGGGAGACCAGATGTTCCAACACGGGTTGTTCGATGATCGCGACATGGCGCAGCTCACGGATGCGACACTGGAGGTGCTGGCATCAGTGGGTGTGCTATGTCAGAACGAGGAGATGCTGGACGCGCTGGCGGCCTGGGGCGCAATAGTGGACCGCGTCGCGCAGACGGCGCGATTTCCCCGGCGGCTGGTGGAGGCGTTCGCCGCGAAGCTGCGCGCCGAAGCAGAGCGCAGCGATGTGGGGCTTGTGGCTCATACGCAGACGGTGTTGCAGGACTATAGCGTGCGGCGACCCGGCACAGAGCAGGCCGCGGCGCGTCTGCGCGCGCCCGCCATGCCGACGCTGGGCACCCAGGTGGCGCAGTTCTACTATGACGACACGCGCCAGGAGCGGCGTCCCGGCAACCACGCCGATTTCATCACCCTGATCAAGTTCGGCGACACGCTTCATCGGGAAGATGGCGTCGGCCATTGCCTGCTGCTGCAGGACGTGCCACCGCTGTTGGAGCCGCTGGCGGCTGCGCTGGTGCTGGCCGAATATGCGCATCACCCGGGCCCGGCGTTTGTCTGGAATGTGCGACAAGTGGATTATCTCCTGGAGATGGGCAACATCCTCGGCATCCCGGACTGGTTCACCTGGGGCGCGATCTGCTTCTCGCACCCGCTGCGCTTTGACCGCGACGTGGCGGACAAGTTCGTGCGGCGCGCGCGTTCCGGCGCGGCCACCGGCCTGACCGGGATGCAGGTCGCCGGCGCGACAACGCCCATCACCGTCGCGGGTTACGTGGTCGTCAGCGCCGCCGAGTTCGTCGCCACATGGATCGCCGCGCGCGCGCTGAACCCCACCGTGCCCCTCTCCGGCTCGATCTGGGGCGGCACGTTGGACATGAAAAGCGGCACTGTCAGCTACTGCGCGCCGGACGGGATGCTGCGCGCCTTTGCCGTCGCCGAGTTCCTGCGGCGCTGGTGCGGGCAGGAGGTGGTGGTGGGCGGCGGTGAATACTGCGACGCGCGCACGCCGGGGCTATACGCGGCGCGCGAGAAGGCGTACAAGGCGATGACCATCGCCGCCTTTACCGGACAGCACCCGCAGGTGGGCGAGGGGATGCTGGAGACCGGAAAGACGATCAGCCCGGTGCAGCTTCTGCTCGATCGCGAGGTGACGCGCGAGCTGCAGGCGCTGGCCGCCGATTTCACCGTCACGCGGGAGGCGATCGGGCTGGACGCGATCCGCGAGGTGGGATTTGGGCTGGGGACCAACTACTTGCAGACGGAGCACACCCTGCGCCACTTTCGCGCCGCCGCGTGGATTCCGTCGTTGCTGGATCGCGCCGGCGGGAAGGATTACGCCGACGAAGAGGCGCTGTTGGCACGGGCACGCGAGCAAGTGCGCGCCCTGATCGCCGCCTACGAAAAACCGGAGGTGGACCCGGACACGCTGGCGCGGCTGCGTGCCGTGGTGGAGCGAGCGGAGCGGGCGCTCATAGGCTGAGGCGCTGGCGAGGACGCTGTTGCACTGGGAGTCACTGCCCAAGTGACTCCCAATCTGTTTTCTGGTATAATCCGCATATCAACTCTAACGGAGCAACAATGTCCACTTTTCGCTATAACCTGAATGGCCGCTGGTTCAAGGGCAACTGCCACATCCACACCCCCGCCTCAGACGGCGGCACGAGCGTCGCCGGCCTTTCGGCGATGTACGCCGGACAGGGGTACGACTTCCTCTGTCGCACCGACCACTGGGTCGCGTCGGATGTCGCCGCCGACACCGAAGAGTATCCCCTCCTCTGGCTCGACGGTGTCGAGCTGCACGGGCGCGACTATGGCGACTCGTATTATCACGTGCTCTGTCTGGGCAAGTTCACCGGCCTCGACGAGCGGATGGGTATTGTGGCCGGCATGGAGGCGGTGCGCGCGCAGGGGGGCATGGTGATCATGGCGCATCCGGCGTGGCTGGGAAACACGCTGGCGGACGCGCAGCGCTACGGCTTCCACGGCGTCGAGGTCTATAACCACGTCTGCCGCTGGCTGAACGGCAAGGGAGACGGGCTGGTGTACTGGAACGCGGTGTTGCAGCACGCGCCGCAGACCCTGGCCCTAGCCGTGGATGACGCGCACTGCCGCCCCGAGCATCCGGGCTGGAACGGTGGCTGGGTCATGGTCAATGCGCCAGAACGCACGCGCGAGGCAATCATGGCGGCACTATGGCAGGGGCACTTCTATAGCACCTGCGGCCCCATCATCGCGTCGCTCGAGTACGATGGGGAGAACATGACCGTCTACTCATCGCCGGTGCAATTCGCACGTCTCGTCGGCCCGACGCACCACGGCGCGCGCGTCGGCTCGTTTGATGGGCACACGCTCACCGAGGCCACGTTCAAGATCCCGCCCGAGTGGGCGTATGCCTATCTGGAACTAGAGGATACGTGCGGCCGCCGCGCCTGGACGAACACGCTGCTGGTGTAAAGATAGCTTCGCAGGAGCTTATGCCCCTCCCGAAGGATTCAGCTCCAGCCGCGCGATCCGCTCCCCAGCAAAAGAGAACTCCTCACCCTCCTTCGTTGCGATCGCCCGCGCCCCTGCGCCGTCATCCAACAGAAGCCGATTGGCGTGACTGTTGCGCACCAGCAGCGTCGGCGCGGGAGATGTGGTAGCATCATCGCGCAGGAAATCGCGCACCACTACATCCTCCGCCCAGAGCGCCACGTCAATCAGCGGCAGCGTGTTGTGCGGGTCCGACTTGCACACGCGAAAGCGTTCCAGCCGCACGTGATGGATGTTGCCCACGCCCGGCGGAAAGCGCCAGTTGTTCAGGTTCACAGCGTACATGCGGCAGCCGCCGCGCACATCGCGCACCGTGATGTTGTCAATCAGCGCATCCACGCTCAGCAGCCGGAGGAAGGTGTAGGCATCCGGCGCGACGATCTCTTCCACGAGAATATCGCGGATGAACCCGCGCTTCATCCCCAGGTTCAGCACACGCTCCACGTCGTCATCGGCATTGAGCGCCACCATATCGTCATTCGGCGTGTTAGGCGTCACGGCAGTGATGCGCCGGATGACACCACGCTGGCTCAAGCCGCCCACGTGCACCCCGTCCTGGTTGGGGCGCGAGATCGGATGGTCCAGCGTGATATCCTCCACCAGAAAATCCTCCACCTCGCCCAGCCGAATGGAGAAGGAATCCGGATTGACCACCGTGAGGCCGCGCACCGTCAGGTCGCGCACATGCACCAGATTGATGGCCACGCCGGTATAGCCCGGCCTATCCGCCTCACTCACACGAGCGTTGTGGGCGCAATTGCCGTCCCACCGTCCTCCCTCGATCGTGATGTGGCGATCCCCCTCCAGCCGGTTGCGGTTCGTCAGCAAAAAGAGGTCCACGTCGCGTCCGGCGTCATCCGCCAGGCGGATGGTTGCCGCCGGATCGGCGTGCAGCCGCGTGCCCGAGTGGATCAAGAGCGCCCGATGGATGACATACGTGCCAGGCGGGATATAGACCGTCGGCGCGTGGCTGTCCAGCGCGCGCTGGATGGGGTCAGTGTCATCTGCCACGCCATCGCCCACCGCGCCGAATTGCCGCACATTGAGCGTGCCCGGCTCATCGGTGATGTGCATGAAACACTCCTTTCCCGAGACAAAGGTGAGGGGCACCTACCCAGTGTCCCTCACATACGAGTCGGCAGAACCGTCGAATGGCGTCAGGCACTCGCCATCTGCAGGTAGCGCCGCAGGTTCTCCAGGCCCAGCGTGATACCCTGTAGCGGGTCCTCCATCCCCTCGAACTCGACGGAGAGAACGCCATCGTAACCTGCCTTGCGCAGGATGCGTAGGCACGGCACGATCGGCACGGCGCCGTGGCCGATGATCGCGCCCCGCAGGTAGTTTTCCCCGCGCGAGCGGAACCAGCCGACGCCCGGGTTCGGCTCATTGCCCGCCTTGACATGGAAATCCTTGGCGTGGACATGAAACGCATAAGGCGCGACGCGCCCTACGGCCAGTTGCGGGTCCTCATCGGCACAGAGAAAGTTGCCTATATCCACCAGCAGGCCAAAGTTCGGATGGTTCACGGCGTTCACCAGCTTTTCCACGCGCTCGCTATCCTGAGCGAAAAAGCCATGGTTCTCCATCATCGTGCGGATGCCACGCTGAGCGGCGAACTCGGCGACGGCACGGCACCCCTGCGCCAGCATGGGCAGCGCATCGTCGAACCCCTTTGGCCCATGATAGCCGGGCGGAAAGCCGCGCGTGGCATCGTGGCGCATGCCGGGGCTGCCTAGGATCTCCGCCACGCGCACCTCGTCCTCCAACCGCTTCGCCTCCGCCTCCCAGCCACCCGGCGCGTTGAGGAAATCGGCGCCGATGGTATAGTTGGCGACAGGGATGCCGACGCGGTCGCATTCGGCGCGCACGCGGGGCGCAAAGCTGAGCGGCGTCTCTCCCTCAGGCAACTGGAAGGTGGAGAACTCGATTACCTCAAAGCCCATCTCCTTGGCCTTGGCGATCACGTCCAGTTGCGTCATAGCGCCGCTGCGAACCAGACGGCTAAAGCTGTACGAGCTAACTCCCAGTTTCACGGTCTCTCTCCTTGATGATGTGTTGAGCGAGGCGCGCCGATCAACGCCTCGGTGCCGCATATAGCAATCGCGCGCGGTGCGCGACGATCTCCTCTTGTGGCAGCTTGGCGACCGCGGCGTCGTATGCCGGATCGCGATAGACCATAGCGCCGCGATAGAGCAGCGGGAAGAGCGCGGCGCGGCTCATCGGCACGATCTGCGGATATGGCCACTCCACCACCGGATCGGCGTATGGCAACAGCCAGTCTAGCGCCGCGCGCAGGCCACCGCCGTGTAGTGGCACATACCGCCACAGATCGAGCCCCACCTTCTCCCCCAGCGCCGCCAGCGCGAACATACCGCTCAGATTCATGATACTGTAGCTCAGCGCCTTGGTACGCGCCAGCTCGTGCGGCTGGGAGCCATCCGGCTCGATCTGCGGCTCGATGCGGCGCACTGTGCTCTCCGCCAGCACCTGTCGCGCCAGATCGGTCTGCCCGACAAAAAGCGCCAGCGCCGCCACCTGCATATCATAGTATGTGCCGTGGTTGTTTGCGGCACGCCACTCATCAATGCCATGCGCGCTAGTCAGCAGCCAATGCAGGTATGCCGCGCACCACGCCACCATCCCAGCCTGATCTGTTGGCGTCCACGCGGGCGAGGCGGCCAGCAGGCCGATGGCATCCACGAGGCGCGGCAGGCCGCCGGTATCTATGATGCCGACGCCGCGCCCCAGCACGCGCCCCGGAATCGCCTGCCCGTACTCCAGATGCGGATTCATGCGCGTCTCTGCGTCCAGGAAAAAGACGCGCAATAGCCGCGCCGCGTGCGTGGCATATGCCTCATTGCGCGTGTACCAGTACGCCAGCGCCAGCGTCTCGACGCCCGCGATCACCGTGCCGAGCGCCTGCCGGTCACCCGCCTGGCTGCCGGGATACACCTCGCCATCGCGCCGAATGAAAGGAAGGCCGTCCTCCTTTTCCGGATCGGGCCACCAGTAGGGGCCAAAGCTCATATAGTCGTGCTTGTCGCCACTGGGCGGGACCAGCTCCTTGTCCATTACTGAGACCGGCGCTTGCTGCAGCGCGGCGTCCGCCTCCTCGCGCAGCCGCGCCAGAGCGGGTTGCAGTGCCGGGTCATCCGCGGCCCGCGCGCGGAGGGCGCACAGTGCCGCCGGAGACAGTGTATATACATTTGGTAGCATGTGGCCTCCTCGTTGGAACGTGGCTTGCTGCGCTCCTATGCTTTGGTGACCACGTTCATGCTGGGCAAAAGGATGTGCGGCAGATACATATCCGTGTACACCCAGGCGCGCTCCTGACTCACCGCCGCCACATCCCGTAACACCTCATAGACATTGCCGGCGATGGACACATCTTTCACGCGCCCGACGATCTCGCCATTCTCGATCTTGAAGGCGAGGCTCAGCGAGTTGGAGAACGCGCCAGAGATGATGTTCCCCTGCCCGAGTCCCAACGCATCCTCCACCAGCAAACCCTCTTTGATGCCAGCGATCATCTCCTGTAGCGGCGTCTCGCCTGCCGCGACGATCAAATTCGTCAGCGACGGACGCGGCGCGGTGAAAAGGCTGCGCGAGCCGTTGCCAGTGGAGGGGACGCCCATCTGCGCCGCCGTCTTGAGGTCATAGTAAAAGCCCTGCAGCACACCTTTCTCAATGAAGGTATGCCGAGCGTGCGCCACCCCCTCGTCATCATATGGCGCGCTGCCGAACTTGCCGTCCAGCGTAGCGTCGTCCGCCAGCGTGAGCTTGGCATCCAAGAGCTGGCTGCCCACCTTGTCCACGATGGGCGAGGTGCGCTGGTAAACATTCTTGCCATCCAGCCCCACCGTCAGTGGCAGTGTGAGCACCAGCGCGCCCGTGGGCGAAAAGAGCACCGGCATCTGGCCGGAGCGGAGCTGCGCGCTTCGCTGTGCCAACCTCAGCTTGGCACAGATATCGTCCAGAAAGGCGAGATAGCCATCCTCCCACACAGTCATGCCGGACAGGGCAAAGACCATCAACACGTCATCGCCCCGCACGCGGTTCACCTCCAGCGAGATGCTGAAAGGAGAGCGTTGCAGCGATACCTCTGCGCCGGCGTGGTTGCGGATGGACACATCCTGCACGCCGCGCTTGAGGTCCACATTCACTTGCGCTTCCGGCTCCACCTCACGTACCAGAGCGATGATCTGCTCGCCCATCTCCACCATGCGCGCCACCGACAGCTCGGCCAGCGCGCGGTCATAGGTGCGCACGGCCGGCGCGGGTTGCGGCCCCGGGAACTTGATGGGGACCGCATCGCCGAACGCCGCAGTGGCCAACGCGTTCTCCACCAGTTTGTCAGTGGCCTTGGGGTCGCTGGAGGCGGCGAAGCCGAGCCGCCCGTCCTTCACGACGCGCACGGCGATGCCACTCGTCTCCTCGACCTTGCTGGACTTGAGCCGATTCGCCTCGAACCCCACGGTGGTGGACTCGCTCGCCATCTCCAGCACCTCGACCTGCTCGCATTGCGTCCGCAACCTTTTCAGTATATCCATGATGCTTGTCTCCTGTGTGTAGCGGTTAGCCATCAGCGGTCCGCGACCGGCTCTCGCTGGCGCGTCGGGCTGACAGTTGGAAGCTGATAGTGGAAAGCGTCCTCACTTGCCGCCGATGGGCACGTCCTGGATGCGGATATGGGGCGCGCCGAAGGTAACCGGCAGACCCCCCTGTCCCTTGCCGCACATCCCGCCCGATTCCGACCACTCAAAATCGTCACCGACGGCATCAATGTTCATGAGCGTCGTAAAGAGATTGCCCGCCAGGATCACGTCCTTCACCATCTCGGCGATCTCGCCGTGGCGGATCATGTAGGCATAGGCCGAGCTAAAGGAAAAGTTCTCCAGCGCCGTCTGCCCGCCGTACATGTCGCAGGCATAGACGCCCAGCTCGATATCCTTGATCATGTCGGCGAAGGAGGTCGTGCCGCCCTCGATAGCGGTGTTGGTCATACGCACGATGGGCGGATAGCGGTAGCCGGTAGCATAGGCGTTGCCCGTCGGTTTCTCGCCCATCTTGGCCGCCGTCTCGCGCGAATGCAGCCGCCCCACCAGTATGCCGTTGCGGATCAAGTCGCTGCGGCCCGTGGGCGTGCCCTCGTCGTCGTAGCGATGCGAGCCGCGCAGGCCGGGGATCGAGCCGTCATCGAACACGTTCAGGATGTCGCGCCCAAAGCGCCGTCCCAGCACCATCATCTCCTGTGCGCGCGGGTTCTCATAGACGAAATCCGCCTCTGAGAGATGGCCGAACGCCTCGTGGATAAAGACGCCCGCCAGCCGCCGGTTCAACACTACAGGGTAACGCCCGCCCGCCACGCTCCTCGCGCCCAGCAGGGCGACGGCCCGTTTGGCCGCCGTCTCCGCCAACGCCTCCAGCCCCTGCACGTACTCAAAGCCGCGCCGCCCGGAACGGCTCTCGCTCGCCGTCTGCACATTGTCCTCCTCGCGGGCGATGGCAACCAGATATGCCGTGACCATCGGGCGCTCTTCCTCGATGAAGGTCCCTTCCGAGTTGGCATAGATGACGTGGCTGAAAGTGTCGTTATAGACGCAGTTCGTGTTGATGATCTTGTCGCTATAGCCCAACAGGATCTTGTTGTACGACTCGGCGAGTGCCTTTTTCTCCGCCAGCGACACGCCGCGAAAGTCGCGGATCAGCGGGATCGTTACCTCGTCGCGCACCGTGGGGACTGGCGCCAGCTCGATCGGCTTGATGGCCTGCGCGACGCGGGCACACTCCACCGCCTGTTGCACCTTGGCGAGAAGGTCGTCACGGCTGTTGAAAGTAACGATTCCCCACCCTCCGCCGCGCACCAACGCGCGCACGATGCCGCCCGCGTCAATCACGGCGCTGGCGGTGTCCAGCTCCTTGCCACGATAGACAATGGAGGTCGCCTCCCGCTCTTCCAGGCGAATCTCGGTATAGTCCGCCGTGCTTTGCTCCAACGCTCTGAGAATCTGCTCTTGCACCTGTGCCTCCCTCTGTTGGCATCACGGATCGCTGCGGGTTCATCGTGCGCTTGGGCGCGTTTCCCCCGCGCTTACGTCTTGTGATCTCGATCCCCATTCCCCTCATTATCGTGCTCGTGAGCATGGTCATGCTCATGCACGCCGCCCACTGGCGCGAGATTGCCAAAGGCGTGCACCACCACCTCGCTCAATGCCGGGTGGATCGTCTGCGCCAGCGCCAGCGGCATATAGTCCTGATCGCCGGCGTGCATCAAGTAGGTGATCGCCTGCACCAGTATCGCTGCCTCCGGCCCGGCAATGTGGCAGCCGAGGATGCGCCCCGTCTTTTGCTCGACGATCACCTTGACCAACGTGTCCAGCTCGCCCATGGCGTACCCCTTGGCGACATCCATGTAGCGCGCCATACCCACCATGATCTTGAAGCCGGCCTGTTCCGCCTGAGCCTGGGTCATGCCGACGGAGCCGACCTGCGGGTGCGTAAAGACGGCGTGCGGCACGGCATGGTAATCCATCTGGTGCTTGTGATCGCCAAAGGCGTTGGTCCAGACGATATCCGCCTCATAGTTGGCGGTGTGGCGGAACATGTGCTTGCCGATGGCATCGCCCATGGCCCAGACGTTCGGCTTGGTCGTCTCCAGGTACTCGTTGACGACAATCCAGCCGCGCCCGTCAGTGCGCACGCCGGCTCGTTCCGGCTTCAACAGGTCGGCATTGCTGCGGCGGCCTGCGGCCACCATGATCTCCTCGACCTTGAACTGGTACACCTTGTCGTCCGCGCGGTCTATGGCCGTTACCATCTTGCCCCCGTGCGATTTTTCCACCCTGACCACCTCGTGGTTGACGCGAATGTCCACGTACCGGCCCAGGCGACGCTGCACGATCTCGGAGATCTCCGGCTCCTCTCCCTTCAGGATACGCGGGTTGCGCTCCAATACGATCGTCTGACAGCCGACGGCAGAGAAAAAGTGCGCGTACTCGGCGGCGATAAAGCCGCCACCGATGATCGCCAGGCTCCTAGGGGCGCGGGCCAGCCGCAGCACCGAGACATTGTCCAGATATCCCACCGCCTCCAGCCCCTCGATGGGCGGGACCAGCGTGCGCGCGCCCGCGGCGATGATGATCTTGGGCGCGGTGATGGTTTCGGCGCCCACCTTCATGGTGTAATCGCCCACGAACTCGCCGGTGTCGCGATACCAGGTCAGCGCCTCTGTGCGCGCCACGCCGCGCTCCATTTCCTCGCGCCCCTCGTCCACATAGCTGCGCATGCGACGCATGACGCGGGCAAAGTCAATCCTGGGGCGGGGTGCCGCCACGCCAACGGTAGCCGCATCCTGGAGCTGGCGCACCACATCCGCGGGATAGAGCAGCACCTTGGACGGGATGCAGCCGTTGTTGAGGCAGGTGCCGCCCAGCGGGCCGTGATCCACCAATGCCACGCGCAGGCCGATCCCCACGGCGTTGGCGGCGATGCTCATCCCCGCGCCAGAGCCGATGACGATGACATCGAATTCCCGCATCTTGTCCCTCCCCTGCTGCACGAACCATCGCCTCATTCTATGAGCGAATGGCTATTGTGACAAGAGGCGCGGCGCCGTGATGCAGCAGAGTCCGGGGCGACGTGGTCCGGCACGCCGAATGTCGGCATGCCCATGTTCATCAGCATCATCGCGATGAAGAAGCGTGGCAGCTCCGCGCCGCCCCAGCCGCCGGACGAGGAAAAGGCGCAGGCGATCCTTGCCCCTATTGCTCCCCTATTGCGCCTCTAGGCCCCCACGCGGATCGGCTCCGGCGCAGCGCGGGTGGCGCGATAGGTGAGCAGCGCGCCGGCGGCATAGAGGGCGATGTTCAGCACAAAGGGCAGGCCGCGATTGATCTCCGAGAGCCGCCCGGCGATCCAGCCAAAGGGTGTGGTGCCCACGATCACCAGCACGTAGAGGATGGCCATGATGCGCGCCCGCTCTCGCGCCTCCACGCTGACCATCACCAGTTTGTCCAGCGGAGCCGATAACGCCGGCACGCTGACCCCTTCTAGCGCCGTCGCCAGCAGGAGCAGCGCATAGCTGCGCGCGGGGGCTGAGATGAGCAGCATCTGGCTCAATGCCAAGCCCACAAAGCCGAATACCATTGGCGTACGTACGTCCAGATGTCGGAGCCGGGGCATTACCAGAAAGAAGAAACAGAGTATGGTGAGCGAGCGCGCAAAGGGATAGAGCGCCATGTGCTGCGCCGGGATCAGCAGCTTTTCTGTGACGAGAATAGACCAGAAGGTGCTCTGCACCATGGCGCCAATGCCGACAATCACCAGCAACGCGGCGACAAAGCGTGTGCGCGGCGCACACCGAATCTCTCCCAGCACGCCCCGATACTCGCGCAGCACATGCCAGAGCGGCTGGCTCGCCGTCTCGCGCATCCGCACCACTCCCTGGCGTGTCTCGGCCACAAAGCGATTCATGAGGATGAACTTGGCCGACATCAACGCGCACGCCAGCAAGTAGATGGCGCGCATCGTGGGCACGAGGGAGAAGCGTCCGATCAGCATGCCCGTCAGTGGGGAAAAGAAGGCGGCGACAAGGCCGGAGATATAGACCCAGGTGTAGACATCCACCAGCAGGTGTGGCGCGGTGTCCTCCACCAGCAGGAGCTGCCACGAGTTGATGGTGATGCGCCCCACGCTGTTGATGATCGCGCCGGCGACAAACCAGGAGAAATCGCGCGCGAGCGCCCAGATCAGGCAGGGGATGGTCCAGGCGATGATATCAAAGATCAGCGTCGTGCGCTTGCGCCCCCACTTGTCGGTGATCGCGCCGCTGAGGAGCGTCCAGAAGGTCTGGCAGGCGAGGCCGATGCTGGCGACCAGGCCCACCCGCGCGTCGCTCAGGCCCAGGGCGACCATGTAGATCGAGGCAAAGGGTGCGAAAAGGTTGTATGGGATGCCCCAGAGCGGCTCGGTATAGACGCAGGCGCGCACATTGCCGCGCAGGCTCCGCAGGGTGACAACAAGGGGATGGTTCACGTCAGCGATACACGGTAGCGGCAGGTCAGGCGACGCTGCCCGGGCGCGATCTCAACCTCGATGATATCCTGCAGCATGCCGCCGATGCGCTCGATGGTGCGGCGCGAGGGGAGATTGTCCGGGTCACAGGTGACGCAGTATTCGGCCACGCGTCCGCGCGCAGGATCCGCCAGGTTCGCCGCGATCAGCACCAGCTCCAGATCATCATCCACTAGAGGGCCGGGATCCAGAAAGCCCGAGGGCAGGCTACCGCCATGCACACGACACCTCCCAGTCATCACGATGAGTATAGAGCCGGGTGCGGGCAGCGTCAAAAGATGAGCGCAGCCTGCCACCCAGGGCGCTCGCAGAAAAGGCCCGCAGGACGCGCGAGTGGCGCATCCTGCGGGCCATCAGCACCCTATGGAGCGCCTTACGGTGTGGCAGCAAGGGCGCCGGCCGCATCCAACAAGCCAGCGCCGGTGGCATCCGCACCCCAGCACACCTGGGTGACCGTGCCGTACGGCGTGTAGATGTTGCGGCAGCCAGCAGGCAGCGGGATGGCGTTACCGGTGAGGATCGCCTCCGCCTGCGCAGCGGTGAGCGCCGGATACTTTTGCGCCATCAGCGCCACAACGCCCGCCACATGCGGGCTGGCCATAGACGTGCCGCCGAGGAAATAGTAGGAGGTCTGGCCACTGTTCACCTGATACGGCCCCACCACCCACGACCCGGGCGCTGCCACGTCCAGGTCCTGCCCGGCCAACTGGCGACTGGAAAAGTCAGTGATGTAGAACTGCGCCGGGTTCGTTGGCTCGCTCACGTTGATCTGATACCACCAGGTTCGAGGCGCGATGGGATGCCACTCACCGATCCAGCCGGATGCCGCGACGGAGATGACTGGCGCGTAGGCGCCGGGGTAGCCCATGCCGCCCGCGCCCGCATTACCAGCAGAGGCGACGATGATCACGCCCTGACTGATGGCATAGTCAATGGCCGCCTTTTCCATGGCGTCCAGCACCGGCCCGCCCAGGCTCATGTTGATCACCACCGGGTAGTCGGCCAGCGGCCCCGCCTTCAGGTCGGCCACGTAGGTAATGCCACGGGCGACGACCGAGGACCAGCCAGAGCCGTTCTGGTTGAGCACTTTGACCGGGATCACCCTGGCCAGCGGCGCGACGCCGTTGATCGGCGTGCCGCGCAGGCTGTAGCCGAGGATGGTGCTCGTCACGTGCGTGCCGTGCGAGTCGGTGTCGCGCTCCCACTTGTTGGGCTGCGTGGAGACAAAGCCCATCTCGCCGCCGCCACCGCCAAAGCAGATGGCATATTCAGTCGCGATCCGCTCCTCCGGGAAATACTGCCGCCACATCTGCAGCAGGCCGGTGTCCAGCACCGCCACGTACACCCCACTTCCATCATAGGGGACCTGCCGATTGTTGAAGCCGGCATCAGTTACATTGATCGCATCCAGGTTCCAGGTGCTCAGGCCGTTGGCGAAATCCTCCACGAGCACCGTGTCCACCGGCGAGCCGTTGCGGACCGCATCCGGATTGGCAGACGCCACATAGGGCAGCGCCTGGATGGCGGGCAGGATGGACGCCTTGGCCTGCATCGTGATGGCGTTGATGGCTGGCACCACATCCCGCACCTTGCCGTACTTGGCGAGGTCGGCCAGAACGGCATCCGTTACCTCGACCTTGAGCACCACATTGACGCCAATCATCCCGCTGTCAGCCGCCGCGACCACACCTCCTGTCGAAGCTAACAAGACCAGCAACAAGACCAGTGCCATTGCGCGTTTCATAGAACCCTCCCCGGGAAAGGTTTGCGTCCCCCCAACCAACAGTATACGCGAAAGCAGCGCGCGTGCAAGGGAGGCCACGACGGCTCGATTGCCACCCGCGGCCATCCGCACTATGATAAACCATCGCGATGTGAGGAGGTGCGCCATGCCACGTCGTCTGGCCAGTCTCCGCCCGTTTCAGGTGGAGGTAATCGAGTATGAGGACCCGCCTTTGGAGCCGGACCAGATCCTCATCCACACCGAGTGGGCCTCGGGAAAACACGGCACGACCATGGCGATGTTCGATGGGGGCGCGTTCCGCGGTCAGCACTTTGATCCGGACATGCGCCTCTTTCTGCCCGTGGCGACAGAGCAGGAGCCCGTGCCGCTCCCCGGGCGGCTGGGCACCACCGGCGTCGGCAGCATCGTCGCTGTCGGATCGCGGGTCACGCGCTGGCAGGTGGGCGACCGCGTCTTTGGCCTGATGGACATCCGCGAGACGAACATCATGCATGAGAACGCAGTGTGGGCGCTGGGCGAGATCGAGCCGACGCTGGCGCTCTGCCTCGAACCGGCCTACGTCGCCTTTCATTGCATCCGCGAATCGCAGGTGCGCTACGGCGACAGCGTGGCGATCATCGGACTGGGCGCGCTGGGGCTGTTGACGGTGCGCATGGCCGCGGCGACCGGTTGCGAGCGCATCATCGCCATTGACCCGCTGCCACACCGACGCGAGTGGGCGGCAGCACACGGGGCGGACGCTGTGTTCGACCCGCAAGAAGGGGATGTGGCGCGCCGGGTGCACGAACTGACCGACGGCAAAGGCGTGGATGTCGCCATCGAGCTGAGTGGCGCGTACCCGGCCCTGCATACGGCGATCCGCTGCGCGCGCGTCGGCGGCACAATCTGCTCCGCCGGCTTTTACCAGCGGGAGGCGCATGACCTCTGGCTGGGGCGCGAGTGGCACCACAATCGCCTGACGATGATCGTGCCACACGGGTGCGGCTGGGGCCACCCACCGCGCGATTACCCGCGCTGGGATGAACGGCGCGCCTATGACGCGTTAGTCAGCCTGATGCGCCAGGGCAAACTGACCGCGCCGGGGCTGATCGAGCCGATCGTCTCACTGGACGATGCGCCTGAGGTGTTCCGCCTCATCCGCGCCGAGCCCGACCGCGTCATCAAATACGGCGTGCGCTTTACGTAGGGGGAAGGGACTGCAAGCGGCATCACGAACAAGGCAGCAGCGGCACCCTCTGTCACATGAGGCGGCCAGCGCGCATATAGGCGTTGGTAGCGTGAGGCACAGGCAGTAGGCGACATCGGCAGGTGTCGGGCGGTTGCCAGCGCGGGAGGCCTCACGAGTCAGCTCTGCGTAGCCACCCGGGATCAGGAGTAGCATGCCCCACATTACGGTCGAAAACCTCGTCAAGATCTTTTACGTGGCGGAGCGGCCGGCAGGCCTGTTCGGCGCCGTGCGCGGCCTCGTGCAGCGCCGCCACCGCGCCGTGCGCGCGCTAGACAGCATCTCCTTCAGCATCGCCGCCGGCGAGCTGGTCGGCTACATCGGCCCCAACGGCGCGGGCAAGTCCACGACGATCAAGGTGCTGGCGGGCATTCTCGTGCCGGATAGCGGGCGCTGCGAAGTGCTGGGGCGCGTGCCATGGCAGGAGCGGATCGCCCACGTGCGCGACATCGGTGTGGTCTTTGGGCAACGCACGCAGCTCTGGTGGGACCTGCCGGTGATCGAGTCGTTCGACCTGCTACGCGACATCTATGCCGTGCCCCGCGCCGATTACCGATGCACACGCGATGAGCTGATCGCGCTGCTCAAGCTGGAGCCACTGCTGTCGGTGCCGGTGCGCCAGCTCAGCCTCGGTCAGCGAACGCGCTGCGATCTCGCTGCGGCGCTGCTGCACTCCCCATCCCTCCTCTACCTGGACGAGCCGACCATTGGGCTGGACGCAGTCTCCAAGCTCGCAGTGCGCGATTTCCTGCGGCGGCTCAACCGCGAACGAGGCGTCACCGTCCTGCTCACGACGCACGACATGGACGATATCGAAGCGCTCTGCAGTCGCGTGCTGCTGATCAACCAAGGGCGCATCCTGATGGATGGCACGTTGCAGGCGCTGCGGGCGCGGGTCACAACCGAGCACTGGCTGAGCGTGGAGCTACAGGATGCGAACGCCAATGTCAGCGACCCGCAGGCGACCGTCATTCGCCGCGAGGATCACCGCGTCGTGCTGCGCTTTGACCCCAGCCAGGTCTCGGCGGCCACGTTGATCGGGCGCATCACCGCGCAGCACGCGGTGCGCGACCTAACGGTGGAGAACCCGCCCATCGAGGAGATCATCGCGCGCCTGTATGCGAGGGTGGAGCCATGAATGCGGTGCCTCTCTCACACGCAGAGCGTTTCGGCGCGTATCGAGCGATCGTCAGCGCGCGCTTTCGCATGCTGCTGCAATATCGCGCTGCGGCGATTGCCGGATTTGGCACGCAGCTCTTCTGGGGGCTGATCCGCGTGATGATCTTTCGCGCGTTCTACGCCTCGACGACCGCCGCGCAGCCGATGACCTATCAAGAAGTAGTCAACTACATCTGGCTGGGGCAGGCGCTGCTGGCGCTGCTGCCGTGGAGCGTGGACCGAGAGGTGGCGGGGATGATCCGCAGCGGAGGCGTCGTGTA
>JAIOAV010000009.1:0-4440 GCA_019873665.1 Chloroflexota bacterium | reverse complement strand
GAGCTGCTGCGCCCGCTGCACCTGTATGACCTCTTGTACAGCCGCGCCATCGCCAGCCGCACTGCGCCCGCCGTACTGCGCGCGATCCCGCTCTTTCTGCTCGCCTGGCTCTTCTTCAGGTTGGAGCTACCCCCCACCTGGGCGTCAGCAGGGGCGTGGGCACT
This sequence comes from Chloroflexota bacterium, assembly GCA_019873665.1. GTDB lineage: Bacteria > Chloroflexota > Anaerolineae > JAAYEA01 > JAAYEA01 > JAIOAV01. The sequence continues at coordinate 4,276 of JAIOAV010000009.1, read as the reverse complement.
GACCACACTGGCAGCCATCCTGCTCGGCTCCGCCGTAGCGACGCTGACCACCCTCTCCCTCTTCTGGACCATCTCCGGCGAAGGGGTATCGTATCTGCTGCCGATCGCCGTAACGCTCCTTTCCGGTATGGAGATTCCGCTGCCGCTCTTTCCCGCGTGGAGCCAGCCGATCCTGAATGCGCTGCCGTTCCGCGGCCTAGTGGATGTGCCGTTCCGCTTCTACATGGGGCACATTCCCCCCGACGAGATCGCGCCCTATCTGGCGCACCAACTGGCGTGGACAGCGGCGCTGGTGCTCTTGGGGCGCTGGCTGACGGGGCGCGCCACGCGCCGCCTCGTCGTGCAGGGGGGGTGAATCATGCGCGACACATTGCATCTCTACCTGCGTTACATCAGCGCCTCGGTGCGCAGCCAGTTGCAGTACCGCGCCTCCTTCGTGCTGATGACGCTGGCGCACCTGGGCATGACCGGCGTCGAGTTTGTCGCCATCTGGGCGCTCTTTGACCGCTTTGGCAGCGTGCGCGGCTGGGCGCTTCCAGAGGTGGCCCTGTTCTACGGCATCGCCAACGTCGCCTTTGCCATCGCCGATGCCGTGTCGCGTGGCTTTGACATGTTCGGCAACACGGTCAAGAGCGGCGAGTTCGACCGGCTGCTGCTGCGCCCCTGCCACACCGCCCTGCAGCTCGCCGGCCAGGAGCTGACGCTGCGACGCATCGGGCGGCTGACGCAGGGGTTGTTGGTGCTCCTTTGGGGGAGCGCCACGGTCGGCATCGCCTGGTCGCCAGCCAAGTTCGGGCTGGTGGTTTTCGCCATCGTGGGCGGGGCATGCCTCTTTACCGGGTTGCTGGTGTTGCAGGCCACGCTCGCCTTTTGGACCACCGAGACGCTGGAGATCGTGAACACTGTTACTTACGGTGGCGTGCAGACGGCGCAATACCCGCTGACGATCTATGAGCCGTGGTTTCGCCGCTTTTTCACCTTTGTCGTGCCGCTGGCGACGATGAACTACTTTCCCATGCTCGCCATCCTCGGCCGCGCCGACCCGCTGGGCACGCCGTGCCTCTTTCACTGGCTGACGCCGGGCATCGGCATCCTCTTTCTCCTTGCGACGCTGCGCATCTGGGAGATCGGCGTGCGCCACTACCGCTCCACGGGAAGCTAGTCCCGGCGGCCCGGAGAAATTCGCCGCCATCGCGCCTTTGTGCTAGAATGGGCTTGCTGTTCGCCGCTCCGACGACAGCAAGCCAGATAACTGCGAGTTCCAGATGAACGATTTGTGTCGCGACTACCCGATCCTCGAATACGACCCCGCGCCGGAGGCCATCATCGAGCCGCGGCGCATCATCCAGCCACGAGACATCCCACCGCGGTGTGTGCTCACCTTCTTTCAGGATGTGATTACCACGTTGCGCGAGCAGGGCCGGCTGCAGGAGGTGGGCCAGTGCCGCTCCGAATTATGCACGCATCCGATATATCGCCTGGAGCTGGACGGGCAGCTGCTGATAGTGGCGCATCCCGGCGTCGGCGCGCCGTACGCCGCCGCGATCCTGGACGAGCTGATCGCCATGGGCGCGCATCGCTTTATCGCCTGCGGTGGCGCGGGCGTGTTAGATCGTGAGATTGCCGTAGGGCACATCATCGTGCCGGTGGCAGCGGTGCGCGACGAAGGGACGTCATACCATTATCTGCCGCCAGGGCGTGAGGTGGCCGCCAGCGCAGCGGGGATCGTCGCCATCGAACAGGTGTTGCGACGGCACGATCTGCCCTATATCCTCGCCAAGACGTGGACCACCGACGCGATCTACCGCGAGACGCCGGACAAGGTGCATCTGCGCCAGAGCGAGGGATGCGTGACAGTGGAGATGGAGGCGGCGGCGTTCTTCGCCGTCGCCCAGTTCCGCGGCGTAACGTTTGGCCAGCTCCTTTATGGCGGCGACGATGTGAGCGGCGCAGTGTGGGACGCGCGCGAGTGGCAGACGCGTGGCTCTGCCCGCGAGCGCCTCTTCTGGCTGGCGGCCGAGGCGTGTTTGGAGCTATAACACAGGAGGGGGAATATGGCGGTGTTGCCGGTGTTTCGTCGTCACGCCATCTACCAGGGAGAGCCGAGCGAGCGCGTGCTGTGCGTCGTCGGCGACATCAACGGGGATGGCGTCCCCGAGATCGTCATCGGGGCGCGCGCGCCGGTGGCCGAGCTCTACTGGCTGGGCCGCAGCGCATCGGGCGAGTGGGTATCTCATCTCATGGATAGCGGGTTCGAGACGCTGGAGGCGGGCGGCGCGCTCTATGACGTGAACGGCAACGGACGGCTCGATCTCGTCGCCGGGCACGACGCGCGCGGCAACAAGCTCCTCTGGTGGGAAAACCTGCCTGACCCGGCACAACCGTGGCCGCGCCATGAGATCGCGACCATGCCCGCCCACAAGACGCACGATCAGATGATCGCGCACCTGCTGCCAGACACCCGGGCGGAGCTATACTACTGGAACCAGCGCGCCCAGACCCTCTTTTGCGCGCCGCTGCCGGATGCCCCCACTGTGACGCCTTGGCCGGGCATCCATCCGGTCGTTACCGACGTGGCGGAAGAGGGGCTGTGCGCCGCCGATGTGGATGGCGACGGCAGGTTGGAGCTGGTGGCCGGGCAATCGTGGTACAAACCGCTGGGCGGCGAGCGGTGGGCGCGGCATGTCTTTGCCGAGGGGTGGGTGACGCCCAAGTCGGTGGCCGCTGATTTCGACGGCGATGGATGGCCCGAGATCGTGCTCGCGGAGGGAGATGCCAGCCTCAACCGCCGCCCCTATGGGCGCGTCGGACTGTTCAAGGCGGGCGACGATCCGGGGGTGATGTGGCACCTGACGATACTGCACGAGCGGTTGCTCGACCCCCACTCGCTGGCGGTGGCCGATTTCGACGGCGATGGACAGCCTGACCTCTTTGTCGGCGAGATGGGAATGCCAGACGGCAACCACCCGCATCCGCCCGCGCAGCGCATTTATGTCAACCACGGCGGCGAGCTGATCGAGCAGGTGATTGATACCGGCCTCGGCACGCACGAATCAAAAGCCATCGTGCTGGATGGGCGCGTGGGGATCGTGGCCAAGCCGTTCCGCGTGCTGCGCAGCAGCGCGCCGCGCACGCCGGACGTGGATACCATCTACCTATGGCTGCCCGAATAGGCCACAGCCAGTAAAGGAGGAGACCATGGCATCACAACGCTTCGCCACGCAGTACGTGGCCACCGAGTGGGGCTACACCTCAGGGCAGACATACGCCGATCCCGGCAACGACGTGGAGATGGATGTCGTCTTTACCGATCCGGCGGGGCAGGAGATGCGCGTGCCCGCGTTCTGGGCCGGCGGGCAGGAGTGGCGCATCCGCTATGCCCCGCGCACCACTGGCACGCATCGCTTCCGCACCATCTGCTCCGATGTGAGCAACCCTGATCTACATGACCAGCGGGGCGTGCTGCACGTGAGCGCCTATACTGGCCGTAATCCGCTTTTCCAACACGGGCCACTGCGGGTAGCGGCGGATCGCCGGCACCTGGAGCATCTGGATGGCACGCCCTTCTTCTGGCTCGGCGATACCTGGTGGATGGCGCTCTGTCACCGGCTGCGCTGGCCGGATGACGTGCAATTGCTCACCGCCGACCGTGTGGCCAAGGGGTTCAGCGTCATCCAGTTAGTGGCGGGGCTATACCCGGACATGCCGGCGTTCGATCCGCGCGGCGCGAACGAGGCGGGGTTCCCCTGGGAGCCAGAATACGCGCGGCTCAACCCCGCCTACTTTGACATGGCCGACCTGCGCATCCGCTGGCTTGTGGGAGCGGGCCTTGTGCCGTGCATCGTCGGCGCGTGGGGCTATCTGCTCCTCTGGACCGGCATGGATCGGATGAAGCAGCACTGGCGCAACCTGATTGCCCGCTACGGCGCGTATCCGGTGGTGTGGTGCCTGGCGGGGGAGGGGGCGATGCCCTATTACCTCTCGACCCACAAAGAGGAGGACCGCCGCGCCCAGATCGCCGGCTGGACCGAGGTGGCGCGTTATGTGCGGCAGACAGACCCATATCGCCATCCGATAACGATTCACGCGACGGGTCGGGCGAGCTCGCGCGACCAGTTGAGCGACGAGACGCTGATTGATTTCGACCTGCTACAAACGGGCCATGGCGGCTATGCTTCACTTTCCGACACGGCGCACCTCGTCGTGCAGGCGCTGGCGCGCCCGCCGCAGATGCCGGTAGTCAACGGCGAGGCGTGTTATGAGGGGATCCTCGAAG
>JAIOAV010000008.1 GCA_019873665.1 Chloroflexota bacterium | reverse complement strand
CCGAAGATCCTTCACCTGCAGCATGATGTCCCTGTTCTCTGCCATTCAGCTTCACTCCTCTTTCCTTTGCTGTTCCCTCTAGCGCGAATACGGATCGGCGGCATCACGAATGCCATCGCCCAGGAAGTTAAAGCAGAGCACCGTGATAATCACGGCGAGTCCAGGAATCAACAGCCATGGTGATAATGCCACCGTAGCTAGATTCTGCCCTTCCTGCAGCATCACGCCCCAACTGATCACTGGCGGGCGCAGCCCCACTCCCAGGAAGCTGAGCGCTGTCTCGCCCAGAATCATGCCCGGAATGGCCATCGTCACCGAGGCGATGATATGGCTGAGGAAGGAGGGCACCATGTGCCGGACGACGATGCGGAACTCACTAGAGCCCGCCAGGCGTGCGGCCATGACAAAGTCCTCCTCACGCAACGAGAGAAAGCGCCCGCGCACCACCCGCGCCATGCCGGTCCACCCGATCAACGATAGCACGACGGTGATACCAAAGTAGACTTGCAGGGGGGGCCAAAAAGGCGGCACAGCGGCGGAAAGCGCCATCCACAGAGGCAATGTCGGCACTGACCGCAGGAACTCGATGATGCGTTGCGCGACGATATCGAATACGCCGCCATAGTATCCGGAAAAGCCGCCAATCAGGATGCCCACCATCAGGCTGAGGAACACGCCCACCAGACCGATGGAGAGGCTGATGCGCGCGCCATAGATCAGCCGAGACAACATATCGCGACCCATGCGGTCGGTGCCGATCAGGTACATCGGCCCGGCGCTCCCTTCGGTGCCGAGCAGGTGCACGTTGGATGAGAATATGCCCCAAAGTTTGTAGGGGTCGCCCTGCGCGAACAGCTTGACGTTGTACATCTTGGTGGTGTCCGCTATATAGGTGCGCCGATAGCTAACCGGGTCAATCTGCTGCTTGACGCCATAGACAAAGGGAGGCCAACGCCAGTTGCCTTCTACATCGCGGAAACGGATCGCCTGCGGTGGCGCAAAGACCAGCTTCGGGTCGAACTTGAGCGGATCATAAGGCGCAAAGAACTCGCAAAAGATGGCCAGTGTGTAGAATATGATCAGCACGACGCCGCCAACGCCGGCCATTTTGTGCTTGCGAAAGCGCCACCACATCAACTGCCACTGCGAGGCGACAAAGACCTTCTCCTCTTCAGCTAACTTGACCGGTGCCCCGCCCGTCTCGAGGGATTGGGCGATGTCAGGCTCGGAGATGCTCATCTTGTCCTCCTAGGCCAAACGGATGCGCGGATCAAGCCAGGCGAGCAGCAGATCCGACAGAAAGGTGCCGATGACGGTCAGGGTGCTCAGGATAAGGATGAAGCTGCCGGCCAGGTACATGTCCTGCGATTGCAGCGCACGCAGCAAGAGTGGGCCATTGGTCGGAATGCCGAGCACGATGCCGACGATCGTCGTCCCCGAGATGAGGCCGGGCAGCGCCCAGCCGACGGTACTGACAAAGGGGTTCAGCGCCACGCGCACCGGGTACTTCATGATGACGCGGCTTTCGGGAAGGCCTTTGGCACGCGCTGTCGTCACGTATGGCTTGTGCAGCTCGTCCAGCAAGTTGGCGCGCATCGTGCGGATCAAGCCCGCCGTGCCGCTGACACCCAGGATCAGCACCGGCACCCACAAGTGCTTCAGCAGATCCACGAATTTGGCCCAGCTCCAGGGCGCTTCCTCAAAACCGGGTGAGAAAAGCCCGGAAGCGTTGTAACCGAAGAGCTTGTACACCGCATACAAGAACACCAGGGCGAGCAGGAAATCGGGGGTACCCATGCCGATAAAGGAGATGCCGGTGAATATATAGTCTCCGATCGAGTATTGTTTGATTGCCGAGTAAATGCCAATGGGAAAGGCGATGGCCCAGCCAATCAGCATCGTCAGCAACGAGATCGCAAAGGTCAAAGCGATGCGGCCAAAGATCAGCTCCTTGACCGGTCTGTTCCACTCGAATGACTGGCCCCAGTTGCCCTGCATGAGGCGGGTTATCCATTTGATGTACTGAATGTACTGAGGTTGGTTTAGGCCGTACTGGTTACGCAAGTTCTCGATGATCGCCCGGTCGGTGATGCCATCCTGCTCCATCAACCTGGCGACATAGGTGCTCAGATAGTCTCCGGGCGGCAATTGGATAACGACAAAGGTAACTACCGAGACCAAAAAGAGCGTGGGGATCATCAGAACGAAACGTCGGAAAAAGTACTGTAGCATCTTTCTCCTTCCTTGACGGAACTCTCTGCCATTTGCCCTGCATGGCATCCCGCGCAACCGCCGCCGTGCCCCTCGCGGACACCTACAGGTCGCATGGCGTGGCCTCACATATCAGATATGCAAACCGAAATCCAACCTAGCCTAGCCGATCGTTTGGCTCCAGTTGGCTCTCGACTGCGCACATTATAACATGGTTCTTATGTCCTGTCAACGACAAAATCAGCTTTCCCGTGGGGACTCTGCTGGGTCGCGTGCCCACCCGCTCGCCATGCGAGCCGATCTTACCTTCGCCCTGTCCGCCGCAAGTTAAGTGCGCCAGAGCGCGCACAGTGAAACCGCTGGCGCCTCACGGCGCTCCAAAAAGCGCGAGGGGGTCCGGCTGGACCCCCTCGCTGGCAAGACGGTCAGGGCCGCACGCCACCGTACAGTCCAGACTGAGTGGCTCTGCGTGCAGCGCTAGACGTCCCAGAAGAAGTGGCAAGGGTTGAGCGGCCCGGGGTTCGGATACAGCCAGGAGCCCCAGTACTTCTGCGGGACGTTGCGGAACTTGTTCTTCACGATGGCGTATCCAGGTCCGCCGCGATAGAGACCGATGCCCCAGAACTGCTCCTGGGCGATCTTCAGGATCTCTCGCATGATCTCGTACTGCTTGTCGATCTCGGGGGTGATCAGCAGCTTGTCGTAGAGCTCCATCTGCTTCTTGGCCGGCTCGATCGGCTCGGAGCCCTCTTTGCCACCGCTGGTGTACCAGTGCACCCAGTCCATGGCATAGTTGGACTCTTCGCTGTATGGGAAGTACCAGCGCGGCTCCAGGATGACGTCCATGCCGCCGTCGCCGCCCCAGATGACGATGTCATGCTCATTGGCGCGCTTGCGCTCGTAGAGGAGCGCGCGATCCTCCAGCTTGTTGAGGCAGCGGATGCCGACATCCTTCCAGTACTTGACGACCATGTCCAGCATGTCCGAGTTGATGTTCGAGTTCTCCATGACGAACCCGAGTGGCTGCCCATCGGGGCGCAGGCGCATCCCCTCGCTGTCCCTCTTGGGGATGATCTCGTCGAGCAACTGGTTGGCTTTGACGGGATCGTACTCGGTGTACTGCTTGGCCAGCGTCTCGTTGTAGAGCGGCGAATCCGGGAGCGGTGCCCACTGCCATGGCTCGCCGATGCCCAGGCCGATGATGTCAATGATCTCCTGGCGGTTGATGGCAATGGAGAGGGCGATGCGGAAGTTCTTGTTCTGGATGAGCTCGCGCAGCACCGGGTCCTTGTGCGTCCAGTTGAGCGCGATCGTGCAGGCATTCATGCTGGAGCCCACTGTCTCCACAAAGCGGATATCGAGCTTCTGGGCGTTCTCCACAAAGAGCGGCTTGTTCTGCAACGAGGCGATATGACGATCCTGGAAGGCCAGCTCTCCGGCCAGCGCCATCATCGAGATCGCCGCGGTGTCGGCGGCCAGCTGATAGACCTGCCGGTCAATGTAGGGCAGTTGGTTGCCCTCGGGATCCACGCAGTAGAAGTAGGGGTTGCGCTCGCAAATCCACTGCGTGCCGTCGCCCAGCTTGGAGGTGCCCTTCCAAGCATGGACTACCGGCTGCTCGGGATTCAGCGTGACGCTCGTCCATGTGCCGTAGGCCTGGAACCAGTTCTCCACACCGGATGCCTTGACCTTGGCCGCCAGAGCGTCCTTGTCCGCATAGGCGGGATAGAACTGCTTCTCATAATGCTTGGGAGAGAACCATTCGCTGCTGGGGCAGGCCATGCGCTGCAGAAGCAGACCGTAGGGCGCTTTGAACATGTACTTGACGGTGTAATCATCAACCTTGGCGAATTCCATGGGGTCTGTGCCGGTGCTGAGGGTCTTGGAGAAAACTGGGTTCAGCTCCTTGTTGCTCAGCTTCTCGAACCAGAACTCCATGTCCTCCGCCGTGAACGGCTCGCCATCGGACCACTTCATGCCCTTGCGCAGGTGCCAGATGAAGGTCTTGCCGCCATCCTCGATCTCCCACGACTTGACGACACCGGGAATCACGTCGGTCCACTCGACGTTCCAGCGTACCATGCCCTCGTAGAAGGTGTTGCGCGTAAAGATGGCGCCGTCGGCGACGCCCAGCGTGCCCAGGCGCCATTCGCCGCCATACTTGCCGATCTTCTCGATGGGCACGACCACGCGAGGCTCGAGCGGGATGCGCTGCTCGACCGGCGGGAGCTTACCCGCCTTGACGAGTTCGGAGAGCGCGGGGGCCTCTTTGTACTGGGGCCCGGCAGGCGTGGGAGTGGGCTGGGCGGGCGCGGTGGTCGGCTGCGCGGGTGCAGTGGTGGGTTGCGCAGGTGCGGTGGTGGGCGCCGTTGTCGGTGCCGCCGTGGGTTGCGCGCAGGCAGCCAGTGCGGCGCCCAGCGCGGTCACGGCGGAAAACTGCAAGAACGAACGACGACTTAGTCTCTTTTCGGACATCGGATTTGCTCCTCCACTATCACTTGTGTTTCGGACAAACGTCTCGCTTTCGACTTATACTTGCAAGTGCGTTGTGGCGTTTCACCTCCCTTCGTCCATAGCCGGCTCATCCCGGCACGATCCGGTTGTCGTGAGTCCCCTGCGGAAGCAGAGGATGTCTTCGTTCGAGTGTATTATACTGCACTCTGCATTCTGTGTCAATAAGACACAACCGATTCGGCGCGCTCAGTCCGATGACCTTCGCCCCCGGTCTAGCTCTCCGCGGCGGCATCGGGCGCACATTGCTCCCCGGACATGGCCCGCCGCTGTCGCCGCCAGCCCGCGATCAGCCCCCGTTGCGGCGCGAGGAGAAAGACGGCGACAAAGATCGCCGTCGCGGTGAGCACGATGGCCGCACCGGACGCGACGTTCCAGTAATAGCTCACATAGAGGCCGACGATCCCGGAGATGGCACCCAGGATGGCGGAGATCAGCATCATCGAAGGAAGGCGGCGCGTTACCAGTTGCGCCGTCGCGCCCGGGGTTACGAGCATGGCGGCGACCAGCCCGACGCCGACCGTCTGCAGCGAGACGACGATGGTCAGCGCCAGCAGCGCCAGCATCAGATAGCGGAAGAACTCGCTGGGGAGGCGCAGCGTCGCCGCCAGAACCGGATCGAAGGAGATGACAAGGAATTCCCTGTAAAAGATCAAGATTGTCGCCAGCACGACGATGCCCAGCCCCGCCGTCAGCCAAAGATCGCCCGTGCTGACGCCCAGCACATTGCCAAACAGGATATGCATCAGGTCCACGGCATAGGTGCGAATGGTGCTGATGAGCAGGATGCCCAGCGAGAGCGCCGCGGCGAACATGATGCCGATCGCCGTGTCCTCCTTGATCCTCCCCTGCCGTGTGAAAAAGCCGATTCCCAGCGCGACGATGAGCGCCGCCACCAGCGCGCCGAGCAGTAGATTCCCCTGCAACAGATAAGCGACCGCTACGCCGGGCAGGATGGCGTGCGCCATGGCATCGCCGATGAACGCCATGGAACGCAACACGACATAGCAGCCGATTACTGCGCAGAGGATGCCGACCAACACCGAGGCCAGCATGCCGCGCTGCATAAAGCTATAGGCGAGCGGGTCGGTCAGCCAGTGGATCATGAAGGTTCCCCCTCCCGCGCCACCTGACAGCAGCGGTCCACCACAGCGATGCCGTTGTTGAGCACCAGCACCTGACCGCCAAAGGCGGCCGTCAGGTGCTCGCGGGTCAGCACCTCCGCGGGGCTGCCCGCCGCGACGACGCGCCGGTTCAGCAGCAGGATGCTATCAAAGCGCGAAGCAAGGTTCAAGTCATGTGTGGAGACCAGCATCGTTACCTCTTCCTCGCGCAGGTTGTCCAGCAGCGCCATCGTGGACTCTTGCGTGGCGACATCCACGCCGGTGAACGGCTCATCCAGCAGCAGGATGTGTGGCTCCTGGGCCAGCGCTCGCGCCAGAAAGACGCGCTGCTGCTGCCCGCCGGAAAGCTCGTTGATGGGACGTTTGGCCAGCTCTGCCACCGCCATCTGCGCCATAGCCCGCGCCACGATCTCACGATCCTCCGGCGAGGGACGCTGCAGGAGGCGAATGTGCCCAAAACGTCCCATCATCACCACATCCGCCACCGTGACGGGGAATCTCCAGTCCACCTCCTCGCGCTGTGGCACATACGCCACGCAATCCTGATGGTGACCCAGGGGATGACCATGGATGAGGATGCGCCCCTTGCGCAGCGGCAGCAGCCCTACCAGCGCCTTGAACAGCGTGGATTTGCCCGACCCATTGGGCCCCACCACCGCCATCCGTTCGCCGTGGCCGATGCGAAAGCTCACGTCGCAGATGGCGGGCTTGTCGTTATAGGCTACCGAGATGTCATCCACCAGTAGCTCCGCCGGTTCTCCGGCGATCCTCTCGCGAGTCACAGGGATGCCTCCTCTATTTGAGGGCCTCCACGATTTGGAGCGTGTTATGCCGGATCATGCCGATGTAGGTGGGTGCGTCGGGGCCGGGCGTGTGCGTATAGAGGTCGGTAACGAGCCGTACGCCCGCCTCTTGCGCCATCTGCTGCGCCAATTGCGGGTTGGTGCCGCTCGCCAAAAAGATTGCCGGCGCGCCTGTGGCGCGAATCTGATCCACAAGTTGCGCGAGCTGTTGCGCTGACGGGGATGCCATACTGCTGACGCCGGGGATCAGCGTGCCGATCACGCGGAATCCGTAGCGATCGGCATAATAGCCAAAGCTCTCGTGGTCGGTAACCAGCAGCCGCCGCTCCGGTGGGATCTGCTCCACCTGCGCCGCGACCCACCGGTCCAGCTCTTGAAGCTGCGCAGCGTACGTCGTCGCGTTGGCCGCATACGTTGCCGCGCCATCTGGGTCGGCTTCGCTCAGCCCGTCGCGGATGTTCTCGACATATGTGATGACGAGGTTGGGGTCCAGCCAGAAGTGCGGGTCACTTTCGTGCTCGTGCGTCTCGCTCTCGTGCTCATCCACCTCGCGGGACTGCAGCCCGGCGGAAGCATCAATGACGCGATGCTGGCCGCCAGCCGTGGTGATGAGCCGCTCCAGGAACATCTCCAGGCCGGCGCCGTTGATGATGACAACCTGCGCGTCGGCGATTTTGGCGACATCCCGTGGTGCGGGCTCATAGCTGTGCGGGTCTGCGCCCGGCGGCATCAGCACATCCACCGTCAGGCGTTCGCCGGCCACGTTCTGGGCAATGTCCTGCAGGAACGGCTCGATGGCTACGACGCGCACGGTCGCGCCGGCGGGCGGCGTGGCGGCGGGCTGGCAGCTGCTGCAAAGCAAGAGTGTGAGCACGAGATAGGTGATGGCGCGTTGGCGCATGTGACTCCTCATTGGGCAATCTAGTGGGGCGTAACGGGCGTCTTGATACAGCGCTACATGTTCCCTACATTATAGACAGAGCAGGGACCCTGTCAATTCACGCCTTGCACTTGAAGCTTGACGCCAACCGAAAATCATCCTACAATGCTCATGGAAGGTATGGCGGGAAAAAGAGCAAGCGTGAGGGAGGTGTGAGCGCCATGGTGCATCTGTGCCGGGGGATGGCTGCGCGCGCTACCGGGGAGGGGCGGGAGCGGCTGTTGCGGTGGGTGCTTCTCATCGTTCTCCTGGCCGTCGGCCTTGTGCCGGGGGCGGCGTTGGCCGAAGAGCGAGTGCACATCGTCCAGTCAGGCGAGACCCTGTCTGGCATCGCGGCGCGGCATGGCACAACGGTGCAGGCGCTGGTCACGGAGAACAAGCTGGCTAACCCCAATCTCATCATGGCCGGACAACGGCTGCGCCTGCCGGAACCTGGCGCCGTCACCACCGCGGACAACAACATCGTCCACGTGGTGGAGCGGGGTGAGATCCTCTCCGTGATCGCGGCGCGCTATGGTGTGACGGCCATCTCCATCGCGCTGGCCAATGATCTGCGCAACCCGAACGTGCTCTGGGCTGGCCAGAAGCTGCGCATCCCCGGCACCGTCGCCCCCGTGCCTGAACCGACGCCGGAGCCTCTGCCGGCAAAGCCGTCGGCGGAAGGGTCCGACGGCAAGTGGATCGAGGTGATCCTCAGCTCGCAGACGGTGATCGCGTGGGAGGGGCAGGTGGCGGTGCGACGTATGATCGTCTCCACCGGCCTCCCTGGCACGCCCACGGTAACGGGCCGCTTTAACGTCTATGCCAAGTACGTGAGCGCGCCGATGTCCGGTCCTGGATACTATTTGCCCGCCGTGCCGCACACCATGTACTATTATCGGGGGTACGCGCTGCACGGCGCGTACTGGCACAACAACTTTGGTCGGCCGATGAGCCACGGCTGCGTGAACCTGAATCTGGCAGACGCCGCGTGGCTCTTTGACTGGACGCCGATGGGCACGTTGGTCGTCGTGCACTACTAGCAGTGCGGCGCGGCGTGGCGACGCGCTGTGGGGGCGAAAGGAGGAGTAGTGGCTAGCAAACGACCGTGGGTGACAAGTCGCGGCGGCTTTCCGCCTTCCACCGGAGAGGTTCAGCGCCTGCTCTGATGGACATAGCTCGGAAGCGCGGAGGCACAGATTATGTCTATCATTTACTGGCTTGTGGTAGGGCTGATCGCTGGCTGGATTACGGGCCAGATCATGAAGGGCAGCGGTTTCGGCGTCGTGGGCGACATCGTGGTGGGCATCGTCGGTGGCCTGATTGGCGGTTGGATCGGCCAGCAAGTGGGGTTGACCACCAACAGTGTGATCGGTGAGATCCTCCTGGCTGTGGTCGGCGGCGTGATCCTGGTGGCCATCATCCACGCTCTGCGCCGCGCCTAGGCGCGAGCAACTGCAGCAGCGCAGAAAGCGGCGGGGCCTCCTCTGCAACGGGGAGGCTCCGCTTCTTGCTAGATGGCCTGGTGTGCTGTGAGCCAATCTAGCGTCAGGCGCGACAGAGTGATCGTCTCATATGGCGCGTGCACCCCGCATTCATAGAGGCAGAGGATCGTCCCATCGTGCGCCACCGCCAGGTCGGAATATGCGGCAGGACCGGCGTGCAACATCCTGCCCGCTCCCCAGCTCTGGCACTCATCCTCGCTGATGCGCACTGTGAGCCGCTCGCGGGCGCTGCTGGCCGGATTTGCAAAGAGGATGCGGCTCCGGCCACTACTATGCGCGTCGCCGTAGCGGATGGCGCTGGCCTGGCACACCGGCTCGACCAGCTCCGCCGCGACGCCGAACTCAGCAAAGGACAGCCCACCGTCGCGGCTCCAGGCATACGCACGCCGGTACACGCGGGCCGGATCATCGCGGTGGTTGCGGCAGTTGAGATATAGCCTGCCATCCACCGTCTCTACTGCCACGCACTCGTTGGTCCCCGGCTGCGCGGTGCCGCCGATCTGCCACGTATCGCCGGCGTCGTCGCTGTAGATAACGTGTGAGCGTACCGTAGCCGCCGTCCTTCCGTCGCCCACCACGTGGTCGCACGGGATCAACAGCCGCCCGTTGGCAAGCTGCAGGCTATGGCCGGGACCGGTGGCATACCAAGTCCAATCAGGCTGCTTCACCTGCGCCGTGATCTCACGCGGCGTCACCCAGCTCACGCCGTCATCGGTGCTCCATGTCAGCCAGACCGTGCGCGGCGCCTGGCCGGCGATGATCATCGGCTCCGGGCCAGCCGCCAGGTTGCGGCAAAAGGGAAGCCAGATGATCCCCGTCCGCCGATCCACCACCGGCGCGGGATTCCCTGCCGTGTCTCCCTGGCCGGAGACGGCCAGGCGGGGCGCTTCCCACGTCTGGCCTCCGTCGGTGCTGCGGCGGCAGAGGATGTCAATGGCGCCGCTGTCGCGGGCGCTATCGCGTCGTCCCTCGCAGAAAGCAAGCACCGTGCCTCGCAGCGTAACAACTAGCGCCGGGATGCGATAGGTGTGATACCCGCCGCGCGCGGCGACAAACAGCGCTTCGTCTTGACGGATCATGACCCCCTCAGTCATCTGGGCTTGGCTCAAGATACTGATACATGTAGATCACGTCCTTATCCTTCTGGAATCCCTCTTTGACGTAGAATTGCTCGGCCGGGATGCTCCGCTCGGTGAGCAGCGAGATGTACTGCACGCCTTCCTGCCGCAACTGGTCTCGCACATAGCTCAACAACTGGCTGCCAATCCCCTCCCGCTGACGGTCCGGGAGCACGCCCAGCTCGTTTATAAAGTACTCGTCTCCCTGCCACCAGCGGCGCTTATGACCGAAGCATAGTGCCACGAGGTGCCCATCCTCCTCAGCCACAAAGCCGCGAAAGCCTGGTGTTCCAATGATATCGGCGAGGAAGGCGCGTGCGCGGGCAAAGGATGGCCAATGATCGTGCCACGGGGCCTCGCTGAAAATGGTGATAAAGAGCACAACACAACGCTCCAGGTCGGCGCTGCGGAATGGGCGGATTTGCACCATGGGCGCTCTCTCCCTTCTCTCCACGCGATCTGGGACACCTCGCGGCGCAGGATGCACCAAGGCCATGCTATATATGATATCAGAGAACGCCGCAGAGGCAAGATGCCTGTGGCATCTCGACGTGCAAACGTGTGCAATTGCGACTTGACAGATGGGCAAAAGTGTGCTTTAATATAGCGTAAGCATTGTTGAGCCGCCACGGCTTGGAAGGCTGACTGCACCCTTGCTGTGGCAGTGGCCCGGCGTCATATGCTGTTAACGTACTGCGTTATAAGTCATGAGCATTCGCGTACACCCCAACGCGCGGGCGCGAGACCCTGAGATGCACCGTCGTTCTGCCATATGTTGCATGAAAGGAGGTGATTGCTGATCATTGGTTCAAGCACTCGCGATTGCGAGACATCGCGCAACGCCAACGTGTCTCTGTTGAGGAGGTGATGCCTATCTGCCACACGCGAGCCTCGCTCTTGCTACAAGGGGGCTAGGGCTCCCCCCTCACTTGCCGGCCTGTTGCCTGAAAGAGTCCATTCCCGAGCGGTCGTGTTGTTTCGCATGGGATCTTCCATTTGCTTCGTGTAATCGCCCTCATTGTGAGGGCAAGAAAGGGGAGGAACTGCCATGTCCAGGAAATTGAGTCGTCGGGATTTCATCCGCTATTCAGCCGCTCTATCGGCCGGCATTGCCGGGATCGTAAGCTGCAAGAAGGCGCCCGCCGTTGTCACCCAAGTGGGCGAATTCGACCTCAGCAAGCCGGATCAGGTGGGCAAGGCGCTGGAGAAAGAAGGTCTACTTGTCAACCTCACCACCTGGGGCTTTGAGGGCCTGATGGCTGAGGTCATTCCCCAGAAGTTCGGCGAGTACACGCAGAAGAAATACGGCGTCACCGTCAAGCTCGTCAAGCAGAATGTGAGCGTGAGCAACCTCATGAACGAGCTGCCGGTGGCAGGCAAGACCGCCGCGGATGCAGATATTGACGTGATGGACAACGAGGAGGAGTACTGGCCTCGGTTTCACGCCTTGGAGTGGGGTGAGCCAGTGGATCAGGAGCAATATGCGCCTCTTCTAGAAAATGTGAGGAAGGTTGAGGAGGCGTATTTTGTGCGCGCCGAACCGAAGGTCAATGGCGGCAACATCTATGGTGTGATGTACCAGGGCTTTGAGTGGCTGCAAGGCATCCTGCGCAAGGACAAGGTGGATCTCAACAACTACAAGGACTGGACCGACCTGTCCCGCGCCGAGCTGAAAGACAAGGGCGTGCTCTATCCGTTCAACGACGGGCGCTGCCACTTTGTCTTCATGGGCATCCTTAACTCGCTGATCAAGCAGGGGATCGTCAAGGGCAACCTTTGGTCCGAGGAAGCCTGGGAAGCGGGCATCACCTGGTGGAAGGACAACATGGAGGACAAGGTCCACAAGTGGGGCGACATCGGCAACGACCCGGCCATGCGCCTCATGCTGGAGACCGGCGAGGTGTGGTGGGCTGGCACCTGGGGTGTCTATACCCGTGCCATGCTGGCCCTGCCTTGGAACAGGCGCGATAATGTGCTGGCGGCGTTCTATCCCAAGTCGGGTATCCTGGCCAACCGCGAGACCTGCAAGATCATCAAGAACTGCAAGCACCCCATCGCGGCGCGCGTCCTCACCGACTGGATGGTGAGCGACGAGTTCATCCATGCTGGCTGGTACAAGGACGAGAAGGGGGTCGAGCAGAACCGTTGGGGCATCACCGAGGACAAGTATCTTGCGGTGTATTGCGGCGGTGTGCACGCCGGGCAACGTGCGCTGATGCCTGAATGGGCTAAACCTTACTATCCGCCCGATCCTGGCAGCCTGATTCTGACCTGTAACTGGGAATGGTGGTCGCCCAAGCAGGAGTGGATTTCCAAGACCTATGATCGGATCGTGAGAGGCGCCTGAGCCTGGCGACTCCAAATCAGCGCAACAGACACTGGCCTCCGAGGCCTGAGCGCAACCGCCCGGACCTCGGAGGCCCATTTGGAGGTTTGACCTGCTATGAACCGTGTGTTGGCTCGCTTGCGTCTGGGTCACCGTGCGCAGGATGTCGAGGCGGCTCGCATCTTTGAGGAGCAGTATGAGCGCCCTTCTTTTTGGCGTCGGCACGGCACGACGTTGCTCTTGCTGGCACCTCTGCTTATCTATATGGCTTTGGTGTTTGCGGTACCCGTGGGTTTTCAAGTGGCGTTTGCCTTCTGGCGGCGTGAGCTGTACAAGGGCGTGATGTGGATGCCGGTGCCTGCTTTCACTCTGGAGAACTTTATCCGGGCCTTCACCGAGACGGAGTACGTAAGAAGCTTGGCCTGGACGGTGGGGGTGGCACTCTTCACCTCTGCCGTGGCGCTGCTCTTGGCTCTACCGGTGGCGTATTTTCTTGCCCGTTTCAAGCCCTTTGGCGCCGCCTTCATCGAGCTCTCTTTCTTGCTGCCGATCTTTGGCGATATCTTCACCATCTATGCTTTAGCCTATGCGCTGTCTCCGCAAGGCCCTATCAACTGGCTGCTGATGTCGCTGCGGCTGATTGATGAGCCACTGCGCTTGGTGCAATCGCCGATCGCGGTGATCGTCTGGATGTGTCTTCCTACGCTGATGGTGCTTTTGATCCGCAGCGCCATCGCTGGCGTGGACGTGATGTATGAGGAGGCAGCGCAGACGATGGGCGCGAGCTGGCTGCGCACCTTCCTCAAGGTCACCATCCCCCTGGCCAAAAAGGGCATCATGGGGGCGCTGCTGCTCACTATCTCTGGCGCGGTGGGCGTCTATACTCTGCCGCTGATCCTGGTTGGCCCCTATAACATCTGGCTAAGCAACAAGATCCAGAAGGAAGTGAACCCCTTCTTCAACTACCCCATGGCCTCAGCCCTGGGTGTGATCCTGACTGCGCTCTGCGCTGTGCTTATGTACCTCTACCTGCGCACGCAAGAGGAAAGGAGGGTGACATGAAACTGCCGCGCATTTTGCGGGTGATCCTGAACATCTATGCGCTAGCGTTGGCGCTGATCTTGGTCTGGCCTGTGTTGCAGATGGTGTTGACCTCCTTCTCGGCCGATGTCCAATTCCCGCCCAGGTATTACACGTTGTATGCTTTCCGCGAAGTGCTCTGGTCGAGCTTTTTCAAGACGCTGGGCTTTAGCCTACGGCTGGCTTTGTGGACCAGCTTGCTGCTGCTGGGCATCTGTCTGCCAGCGGCCTATGCCATGGAGCGACGCTACTTTGCCGGGCGTAGCCTAATGCAGGTATTGATCTTTGTGCCGACGATCTTTCCCTCGGTAACCTATGTGTCAGCCATTGGCGTCTATGTTTTTATCTTCTTTACTGAGCTGCGAGGCACTTTTCCCATTATTGTGGTGGCCACGGCTATGGGCGCTATCCCGCTAGTTGTGCGCTCCATTCAAGCCTCTATCGCCACCACCGACCCGGTGTATGAAGAGGCGGCGTTGATGATGGGCGCATCACCCTTGCACGCCTTTTTCAAAATCACATTGCCCATGATTGCGCCGGGCCTGCTCACTGCGGCCATGATCGCCTTCACGGCCGCTTCCACTGCCTTCACCGCGCCCTACATCCTTGGCTCGCGAGAGCAAACGGTTTCCATGTTCGTCTATGAGGATATGGGGAAGGTGGGCTTCACAAGTTGGATCGCCGTTGAGGTGTTGGCGATGCAGGCGGTGGTGTTGGGCGTGGTGCAGACGCTCTACTTTGTTTTCCGCAAGCAGTTTCGCGGCCTGTTCGTCTAGTGGCTATACCTGTCGAGAGGGGAGTGCTGATGGCAACTGTACGCACCGAAGGACTGACCAAACGCTACGGCTCAGTTGTGGCTGTGGACCACCTGGATGTGGAGATCAAGGAAGGCTCGCTGACGGCCGTTTTGGGGCCGTCTGGCTGTGGCAAGACGACGCTCTTGCGCTGCATCGCCGGTCTCACCACGCCGGATGCGGGGCGCATCTACATCGGGGACGAGGATGTTACCACCCTCGCGCCGAGCCGCCGCAACCTGGGCATGGTATTCCAGCGCCCCTCCATGTTCCCTCACATGACCGCCTTTGACAACATCGCCTGGGGCCTGCAACTCCGCAAGTGGCCCAAAGACAAGATCGCGTCGCGCGTCAAAGAGATGCTGCGTCTGGTGCAGCTGGAGGGGATGGAGGATCGGCGTTTTGCCCAGCTCTCTGGCGGTCAGGCGCAACGCGTGGTGATCGCGCGGGCGCTGGCGCCAGCGCCGCGCCTTCTCTTGCTAGACGAGCCGCTTAGCTCGCTGGATGCCAAGCTGCGCGACCAGCTCAAGCTGGAGATCGCCGAGATCCACCGCAAGGCGAGATGCACCACGATCCTTGTCACACACGATCAGGCGGAGGCACTGACGATCGCGGACAATGTGCTGCTGATGTATAACGGCAAGATCGTGCAAGAGGGCGCGCCGCTGGATGTGTACCGTTATCCGCAGACGCTCTTCAGCGCCGACTTTATCGGGACGAACAATTTCTTGCCGGGCAGGATCGTGGCGATGGAGGGCGGCGCGCGGGTGGCGCTGGACGGAGTCACGGCCGAGCTGCACGTCCCCAAGCCGCCAGCCGACATGGGCGTCGGCACGACCGTGTGGGCGTGCATCCGCGCCGATGACGTGGACATCATCGAGGAGGATCAGCGAAGCAAGCACCGCAACGTCATCCCCGTGAAAGTGGAGCGTGCCTCGATGACCGGCGGCACGGTCATCATCGAGGGCCGGCTGGATAGCAGCCGCCTGCGCGTCCATGTGAGTGGCAGCCGTCGTTTCGAGTACTTGACGATGGATGGCAAGACGATCCTCTGTGCGCTTGGCCCGGTCTCCTTGATCCGCCGCGAGCCGGACGAGCTGGCGCCCAAGGTCAGCGGCTTTGCGCCATTGGCGTGTGAATAGCGCCATACGCTGCGAGACGAAAAGCGGAGCCGATAGATCCTGGCTCCGCTTTTTTGTGCCGGCTATGGCGCGGCGATGCCAGGTCCCCATGGGGCCAGTGCCACCGTGGCATAGCTGTTAAAGATGATGTCCTGCTCCTGGTCCGCAAAGCGCCACATGCGCCGCACTAAGTCTTTCTTGATCTCCTGATAGTCCGGGTGTGCGGCGAGGTTAATCATCTCGTGCGGGTCGTGGCGCAAGTCGTATAGCTCGTCGAAATCAAAGCCGTTATAGACGTACTTGAACTCTTTGGTGATGACGGCGCGCTGCGAGTAGTACAGCTCGACGCCGTTGAGCTGCGTGTAGATCGTGTCTGGCCAATCGGCGGGCGTCTCATCGCGGAAGAAGGGGAGGATGCTCCGTCCCGTCAGCCCATCCGGCACAGGGAGGCCGGCCAGCTCCAGTAGTGTGGGCGCCCAGTCGGCGTGCGTGATGAATGCATCCACGGCGCGACCGGGGCGCGCGATCCCTTTCGGCCAGCGGGCCAGCGCGACCACGTGGTACGCCTCGCGGAAGGCGGGCACGCCTTTGCAGTAGAGGCCGTGCGCGCCGACGTATTCGCCATGGTCGCTCAGGCGCAGCACCAGCGTGTCATCTGCCTGCCCGGTCTGCTGCAGCGCGTCCAGCACCTCGCCGAACATCGCATCCTCCATGCTGCAATAGGCGTAGTAGTGGGCGATGGACTCGCGCACCTCGTCCGGCGTGAGCTGGCTCCAGTATTGCTGCCGCATCCGCTGATAGACGCGCGGCTTGTCGGCCAGCGAATCATAGTAGTTGGGCGGCAGCGGGATATCGCGCGGGTCGTAGAGGCGCGCAAAGCGCTCCGGCACGATGAAGGGATCATGCGGGCCGCTGGGGCCAATGAAGAGGCACCACGGCTGGCCGCTCGCCGCCAGCGCGGGCAGCGCGTCCAGCGCCGAGCGCACCACGCGATAGTCGCGGTGCTCCTCATAGCCCTTGGGGCCGTCGGTGGGGTAAGACCCATAGAGTTGATAGTGGCCCCAGCCCGGGCGCAACACCTGCCCGCGCCCGCGCGGGCCGGCGGCATCCTTGGGCGCGTCGCGGTACTGAAAGAGACCGCGCTCCTGATATGCCCCCTTGCTCGAGGTAACATACAGCTCGCGCCAGCCGCGGTCGGCGGGGCCTTCGTCATCCGCCACGTGCCACTTGCCGGCATAGGCGAGGCTGTAGCCCGCGGCGCGCAGCTGCTCGCCAAAAGTGGCGATGCCGGGGTTCAGGCCGACGCTGAGGCGCGTGGGGTTGGAGACGTTATTGAAGACGCCGTGGCGGCTAGGATAGAGGCCGGTCATGAAGGTGGCGCGGGAGGGGCAGCAGTGCGCCGTCGGGCAATAGGCGTCGGTGAACAGGATGCCCTCGCGCGCCAGACGTGTGGCGTTGGGCGTGAGGCAGGGATGGTCGGGGCGCACGACATCGTCCCGCTCCTGGTCGGTCATGAAAATGAGGATGTTGGGTGGCATATTGCTCCTTACAGGCTTTTCGCGCTACGTATTTGCATGAACCCTCTACCAGCCAAAACCTCCTCCTCCGTGAACACGCTCAGCACGATCTCGCCCCGGCCCTTGCGGTCGCAGTCGTGCACCGCATAGATCCGCCCGTCGGAGGCCTGCACCGCATCAGGATACGACACCCGGTCGCGCGCATCCAGCTCTAGCCCCGCGCCAAAGGCAGCATCGTCCTGCAGCTCGCTGACATAAGCGCGCAGCCCCTTGCGCTGCCTGGGGTCGGGCGTGTTGATCAGCAGGAGCCGCCCGGAGGCCAGCCGCCCGATGAAGAAGCGGGTGCCGGGATTGACAATGGACGTGGGCGCGCCGGCTGCCCAGCTACGCCCGCCATCCGCCGACAGGCTCTGCCAGATCACGCCGCTGCCGGTGCGGATCAGCATCCACACCGTGCCGTCGCGGCGCTCCACCAGCATATTCTCCAGCGCCCAGGGCGGCGCCTCCACCGCGCCATAGAGCTTCCAGTGCGCGCCATCGTCGGTGGAGATCGCCACTCCCTGCAACTGCTGGTCGCGCGGGAACCACGTCCCCTCTGGTGCGATCCTGGCCCATGTAACCGGCAGAAGCCAGTCGCCGCTGGAGAGCACGATCGGCTTGTTCAGCCGGACGGCAAAAGGCACGCCCAGCTCGATCCGTCGCGGCGCACTCCAGCGCGGCGTCGGGCCGGTGGCATTGTCCGCGGTGATGGCCCACACGGAAAAGTCGCGCGTCGTCAGGTCGACGAGGTTATAGATCAGCCAGAGCCGCCCGTGAAGGTCGTGCCAGAGCGCCGGATCGTAGGCACGCGTCGTGCCCGGCGGCGCGATGATGGGCGCAGGCGGCGACCAGGTGACGCCGTCATCGGTGCTGGTGGTGAGCAGAATATAGTTATCCGGGTCAGGCTCTTTGGGGCCGCCGCTGTAGAACGCGCACCAGAGGCGGCCGTTGCGGGCGCGCTCGATGGCCGGGATCCCCTGCCACTGCCGGCTCTCTTTAGTGGATATGATGTGTTGCTGCATGGCTTGCCCTGTCGTGTGGTTCGGCGCGCAGCCTGTTACGTCGCTGTGGGCCTTGGCCACGTGCGGCGGCGCGGTACGCCGCGCACCAGGCTGAGCGCGACGACGATGGCGGCGACGATGGCGGTGATGGCGATGGCCAGCTCGTCGGGGAACTTGACGGCGATGCCCACATAGGCCCAGACGATGACGAGGATGTAGGCGATATCGCCCCGATTGATGCCAACCAGCGATGCGACTGCCGCGCCGACGATGAGCATGATCACGGCCCACACCTGCGGGCTGAGCGGCGCGCCGTTCCACCCCCAGTAGTAGAGCACTTGCGTCGCATTGGCGATGGTGGCGACGGTGATCCAGCCGAGGTAGAGGCTGAAGGGGATGTGGACGCACCACTTGATAGCGTTCGACACCGCCGCGCGTCCGATCCCCAGCCGCAGGTAGATGGCGATGAGGGAAAGCAAGAGGATCGCCATGGCGACGATGGTCAGCGAGAACACATTATAGTGCCAGAGAAAGATCCAGACGGTGTTAGCCACGCAGCTCAGCGCATAGAGATAGCCGATACGCCGCACTGCCCGGTTCTCGCGCTGAGAGGGCAACGCCTGGTACACCGCAAAGGCGATCAACCCCAGATAGATGAGGCCCCAGATGGAAAAGACGTAGCCCGCGGGCACGAAGTAGATGGCAAAGCGATCCGAGATCTCCCCGGTGTTCTGGCCGTTCAGCGGCAGCGCGTTGGCGAGCACGTTGACCACGATCACGAGCAGCGTCGCCAAGACATTGACGATCTGACGTTGCTGATCTTTGTTCATGCGATTTCCCCTTTCCCTTGTCGGGTGTCATGTTACGCATCCTTGCGTAGGTCCCCGAACGCATTATACTGCAAAGGCGATGATACACTAGGCTTCTGAGGAGACTTCTCCCGCCGTCTCCTCCGGTGGCGCGGCTTCCTCCAGCGGCGGCAGCTCGGACAGGTCCGACAGGCCAAAGTATTGCAGGAACTCGAAGGTCGTGCCGAAAAGGATGGGCCGCCCGGCCTGCTCCAGCCGTCCCACCTCGCACAACAGCCCACGCGAGAGGAGCGTGCGCAAGACGCCGCTGCAATCCACGCCCCGGATCGCCTCGATCTGCGCGCGGGTGATCGGCTGGCGGTAAGCGACGACGGCCAGCGTCTCCAGCGCGGCCCGCGACGGTTTCGCAGAGAGGTCCAGGCCGAGAAAGCGCTCGATGTGCGGCGCGGCCTCCGGTGCGGACACAAGCTGGTAGCGGCCCCTGTCCGCTTGCAGGCGTATGCCGCGCCCGGCCAGCGCCTCGCCCAGCGTGACCAGTGCCGTGGCAACCTCCTTCTCGCTCGTGTCCAGCGCCTGCGCGAGCTGCGCGGCAGTTGCCGGCGCGTCCGCCACGAAGAGGAGTGCCTCCACCAGCGCGACAAGCTCCGGACGCTCCCCGGTCTGCGACATCTGATCCTGCCCTGCCATATCACTCTCACTCCCTCGTGTTGCTGGGTGCACAGGCGGGCATACCCGCCAGAGCCCCAGTCCCCTCAGTTGCTGGGGGGACTGGGGCTCGATGCAAGCTGCCCCTACATCGCGCTGCGCAGCACCATGAGCGCCGTCACGTCGCCGGCGACTTTGATGCGCCCGGACATCAATGCCGCCATAGCATTTAGCTCACCCTTGAGGAGCTTCTCCGCGTCCTCGGGCTTGATCGTCAGCGTCACCGTCGCGGGGCCCTGGCCCGGGCCGGCCTCGGCGTGGCAGGCGCCTGCGACAAAGACGAGCCGATAGACCTCTTCCTCACCCAGACGGAACTCGATCACGGAGTTGAGGTGTGGATTCTTGCCGTCCAGCTTTTGTGCCAGCGCGACCAGCGCTTCCGGCACCTCCGGCTCCGGCGGCGGGGATGGCGGCTCTGCGGTGGGAGCGGCGGGCGTCGGCGGCGTGACGGGTTCTGTGCTCGGCGCAGCGACAGCGGCCCAACGGCTGCGCAGCAGATGCGCGGCCATCTTGGGGCGGCGATCCCGCGTGAACACACCCTTGAGGTTCATGCCCCCCGCGCGGATGATCCCCTGACTGGTCTTGAAATCGGCGAAATTCCAGACGTGCAGTCCGGCGATATACTCTTTGCGGGCGGCGATATCCAGATACCGCTTCAGGTATTCGGCCTGGTATTCTTCGCTCCACATCTCCGGCGGGTCGGCGTGATGTCCGGCCAACGTGTCCGTGCCGAACTCGGTGATCATCACCGGCTTGTGCCACGTCTGGTGCACATGATCCAGATCCGCCTCCAGCATCTGCAGCGCCACATCCAAACGCCCGCCCAGCATGTACCAGCCGGTATAGCGGTGGATACAGATCACGTCCGCCTCGCCCTGCCATGGCGCCTCGATGGGGCCTAGCGGCGCCTCGACGGTTACCAGGCGGGTGGGGTCCAGCTCCCGCGCCAGGGCGAACAACTCGCAGAAGAACGGTTCCGCTCTCGGCTCTGCCTCACTGCGTCCGCCCATCATCCCGCCCATGCCGCCCTTGCCGATGAACGGCTCGTTGGCGAGGCTCCACATGATGACGCTGGGATGGTTCTTGTCACGCGCGATCAGCTCGCGCAGCGCCTGTTTGGTCTGCGCCAGCCGTGCGGCGATATCCTCATCGCTATCACCGAAAGACAGGCCGACGGCGGGGGTCTCGTCCACGATGAGAAAGCCGGCACGGTCTGCCAGTTGCATCGCCTCGTCCGAGTAGGGATAGTGCGAGGTGCGGTACGAGTTCGCGCCGATCCACTTGAGCAGCGACGCATCCTTGATAAGAAGCGGCATATTCAGCCCGCGCCCATGGATCGGGAAATCCTCGTGCTTGCCAAACCCCTTGAGAAAGATCGGCTGGCCATTGAGCAGGATCTGTAGGCCGTCCACCGCGATGGTGCGAATGCCCACCTCAAGGTGGTAGCGATCAAGCACGCGGCCGCCATCGGAGAGCGTGATCTCGAGCGGGTACAGATAAGGGTCGTCCGGCGACCAGAGGCGGGCGTTGGGGACCCTGATGGTGGCTTCCGCCACGTCGCCTCGGAATGCCAGTGTCGTCTCGCCGGGCGCGTTGGCGCCGTGCAGGCGCATGCGGCCGCCACTGGCGTTGCCCGATTTCAAGACAGTAACCTTGACCAAGCCATCGCTGCCCGCGGTGTCGGTAACGACGGTGATGTCCGCGATGCGCGCGGCGGGGACGGAATACAGCAGCACAGGTCGGTGGAGGCCGCCGTACGGGAAAAAGTCATACGAAGTGGCGGGGTAGCTGCGCATAAAGCCGCCCATCCCGCCGGCCTCTGCGGGGTTTCCCGGCGGGACGCGTGTCGGCAGAAGGCGGTTCTCCACGGTGATGGCGATGACATTCTCCGCATCCCATTTGGTCTGGCGGGTGATCTCCAGGTCGAAGGGGAGATTGCCGCCCTCGTGCATTCCCACCGGCTGCCCGTTCACCCAGACCTTAGCGGCATAGGTGGCGGAGCCGACGCGCACCCACACCTCTTGCCCCTGCCACCCACGCGGCACGTGGAAGCGCCGCACGTACCACACGCGATCCATGTACTCGCGGGTATCCTGGAACTGCTCGTTCCAGCTACCGGGGACGGCGATCTGGCGCGGCGCACTCAGCCCGTTATACCATCCCTGCGCCTCGCCCACATCATTGGGATCCAACTGGAAATCCCAAAAGCCGGACAGGTCCAACATGTTTCGCACATCATTCTGTTGTGGGTAGAGCATCTTTGCCTCTCCTCTCGCTTATCGGTATTCGCACCCATCGGTACGATGTTTCATTATATAGTCCCAATCCAGCTCGACGCCAAGCCCGGCCCCGTCTGGGGCATAGACGCAGCCATTTGCGTCAATAGCGTCCAGCCCATCGCGGTAGTTGAGATAGACCGGAATGCTGGAGGCGGGCGCTTTGGGGTGGAGCAGTCCCATCTCATAGTAGTTCGTGTTGCGGATGGCGGTCATGCAATGGCGTTGCGCCGGGCCAGCGCCGTGGAACTCGATGTCAATGCCGAGACCTTCGGCGGCATGCGCCAGCTTGATGACGCCGGAGATGCCGTCGTAACCGATGTCGCCGCGCACGAAATCGGTGGCATCCGCCAAGGCGAAATCCACATGCGGCTGCAACGAACGCACGTGCTCCGTCTGCAACAGCGGTGTTCGCACGAGCTGGCGCAGCTTGCGGTGCCCAAACTGCGAGATGCCCCCGTCGTTGTATGGATCCTCCCACCAAAAGAAGCGCTCCTCATCGCATGCCCAGCCCACCTTGAGCGCATCGCCGAATCTCTTCAGCTCGCATGCCGGGTCCAGCATGAGATCCATCTGGCCGCCGACGCGCTGACCCACGGCGTGGACGGTCGCCACCTCGCGTTGTACGGGTGCGTTCCCCCAGCCATGGATCTTGAAGGCGGGGTAGCCCATCCCCAGACACTGCGCAGCAAAGTCGGCATATGCCTCCGGCGAGCTGAGGCCGCCCGGCTGGTCGTCGCCGTGATAGGTGCTGGCATAACACGGCAGGGGGCGAGATGTGCCACCCAGCAGCTCCCAGATGGGCGCGCCATAGTGCTTGCCGGCGATATCCCATAGGAGGACATCCAACGGCCCGATGCCCACGCGCGCCATCTGTCGCAGGGCGCGTTTGATGTCCAGATAAAGGGTTTCGCGCTCGAGCGCGTTCTTGCCGAGCAGGTAGTGTATGAACATAGGCCAGGTAGCCAACTCGGCGCTGCTGGAGAGCGTCTCGCCGACGATGCCCGTGCTGGTGTGCATCTTGACGGCGCAGGCGCGTCGTGTCAGGGTGTGCCCGGGCTCGTAGATGATGTTGAACCCATTGTAATCGGTGCCCAGGTTGGGCAGCTTGTACTCGAACTCGTGGATTTCGACCCCGACGATGATTGGCTTCTCGCCCATCGGCACCTCCTTCGTGTGTTGGTTCACTCCGTATGCAGTGTAGCGACACCGGTGCAGTTGTCAACTTGATGCGTACGCGTTGGCATGACAACGCGATCACGCCGGTCATCGCTGATCTGGACTCTCTCCTCCACAAGATCTGCACATTTGGCCGCTATTATGAGAAGTTGTGGCTTGCTACCGGCAAGTGCCCGCGAACGGCCGACCGGGAGGTTGACAGGAGCCCGTATTGCTCGGGCACAGCGGCATAGCGGTGGGGCACCGTGAAGGGTGGCGCTCTCAGGGTCAAACCTGCGACCTGGATTTTGAAAAAAACGGGAATCTGAATATATTTGTAGATTCGATGTGAGATCACACGAGCGAGTGGAGGCGTCATGATTAATGTTCGCGAACTGACCAAGACCTACGGCTCCGTGTGGGCGCTGCGCGGCGTGTCTCTCCACGTCAACCCGGGCGAGATCATCGGCCTGCTGGGACCCAACGGCGCCGGCAAGACAACTATCATGAAGATCCTGACCGGCTACTTGCAGCCGACGAGCGGCACGGCCACCGTTGACGGACTCGATGTGGTGAGCCAGGCCTTGGAGGTCCAGCAGCGGATCGGCTATCTGCCCGAGAACGCCCCGCTCTACCCGGAGCTTTCGGTCCAGGCCTATCTCAAGATGATCGCCGATCTGCGCCGCATCCCCGCAGCGGATCAGCCGGTGCGCCTGTCGGAGGCGATTCGCGCCACCGGGCTGCAGAACCATCTGACACGGCCGATCAGCCAGTTGAGCAAGGGCTATCGCCAGCGAGTGGGGCTGGCACAGGCGATCATGCACCGACCCAAACTGCTTATCCTGGATGAGCCTACCATCGGCCTGGATCCCACCCAGATCGTTGAGGTTCGCCGCCTGATCCGCCGTCTGGCGCGTCACAGCACCGTACTGCTATCCACGCACATCCTTTCCGAGGTGGAGGCGATATGCGACGGCGTCATCATCCTGATGAACGGGGAGGTGAAAGCCGACGCCCGCCTGTCCGACCTGGAGGCTTCGTCAGTCGTCGTCCTGATCCTCGAAGACAAGACTCCAAAAGCGGATGTTGCCCTGCGCGCTTTGCCAGACGTGCGCAGCGTCGAGCCGCTGCTCACGGCGGATGGCCCCGGCTACCGGGTTCAGGCTGTGGACAAGGTCGACCTGCGCCCGGCCATCTATCGCCTAGCTCGCGAACAAGGCTGGCCGCTAAAGGAGCTGCGCCGCGACGTGCGCACCCTGGAGGCGGTCTTTAACGAGCTGGCCACCACTGCCCTGGACCACCCCTCGTCCGGGTCGTTCCAGGACCGAGCGGGCGGCAGGGCTGCTGGCGATAGGGCAGGGAATCATACCACGCCTTCGTCGGCAGGTGGGGGAGGTGCATCATGAGACGGGCTCTGGCGATTACCCGCAAGGAGCTAGGGGCCTATTTCGGCTCGCCCATGGCGCTCATCTTCCTGGGAACCTTCCTGGCGGTGACCCTCTTTGCCTTCTTCTGGGCAGAAGCGTTTTTCGAGCGCAACATCGCCGATGTGCGGCCTCTCTTCCGGTGGATGCCTGTGCTGATGATCTTCCTGGTGGCGGCGCTGACCATGCGCCAGTGGAGCGAGGAGCAACGAGCGGGGACTCTGGAGGTCCTGCTGACCGTGCCGGTGAGGCGCGTCGAGCTGGTGCTCGGCAAGTTTCTCGCTGTGATGGCTCTGATCGCCTTGGCGTTGGCCCTGACCCTGTTTCTACCGATTACTGTGGATATCCTCGGCGATCTCGATTGGGGGCCGGTGATCGGCGGTTATGTGGCCGCGCTGCTGATGGCCTCGGCCTATGCGGCGCTGGGCCTCTTTGTGTCATCCCGCACCGATAACCAGATCGTGTCGCTGATCCTAACCGCGTTGCTCGGCGGTGTGCTGTACCTTGTTGGCAGCAGCACCGTCACCGGGCTGGTTGGCAACACGCTGGGCGGCATCCTGCGCGCTATCGGCACCGGCAGCCGCTTCGAGAGCATCGAGCGAGGCGTCATTGACCTGCGGGACCTGATCTACTATCTGTCGCTGACCACGCTCTTTCTGGTGCTCAACGTTATGTCGCTCGACGCCAAACGCTGGAGCACAGGGCCGCAGACTGCCGCCTACCGCCGCAGCGTCGTGCTGACCGTGGTTTTAGTCGCTGCCAATCTGGTGGCGCTCAACATCTGGCTTTTCCCTCTCACCGGCCTGCGCGCAGACTTGACAGCCGGTCGCATGTACAGCCTGTCGCCGACGACGCGGGAGCTGATCAGCAACCTGTCAGAGCCGCTGCTGATCCGAGGTTACTTTAGCGAAAGGACTCATCCGCTCCTGGCGCCGCTGGTGCCGACGATCCGCGACATGCTGCGCGAGTATGAGCTAGCTGCCCGGGGCGATATCCGGGTGGAGATCGTTGACCCGCGCGACAATGAGGAGCTGGAAGAGGAGGCCAATCAGGTGTATGGCATCAGCGCCACGCCATTCCAGGTTGCCGGGCGATACGAATCGTCCATTATCAACTCCTACTTTGATATACTGATCTCCTACGGCGACCAGTATGTGACGCTCGGTTACGGCGACCTGATCGAGGTCGAGTCTGGTGCCGGCGGCGATGTCAGTGTGCGGTTGCGCAACCTGGAATATGATCTGACGCGATCTATCAAGAAAGTGGTTTATGGCTTCCAGAGCCTCGATTCGGCTCTGGCCAGCATTGATGATCCGATCAAGCTTACCGCCTTTGTTACCTCACAGACGCTACCCGGCACCTTGCAGGCGGTGCCGCAGCAGATCCAGAAGGTGGGCACTGCTTTGCAGCAAGAGTCTGGCGGCAAGCTGGCCTTCCAGATGATAGATCCCGACGATCCCAACGCCTCTATCAACCGCCAGGCCCTGCTATCTTCCTACGGGCTGCGGCCCATCGCGGTATCGCTCTTTTCGTCCAGCTCCTACTATTTGCACCTGGTGCTCGAGATCGGCAGCGAAGTGCAGGTCCTGTACCCGACTGGCAACATGGCCGAGGCCGATCTCCGCAACGAGATCGAGTCGGCGCTCAAACGGGCGGCGCCGGGCTTTCTCAAGACGGTGGGCCTGTGGCTGCCGGATCAGCAATCCACCTACAATCCCACTTATGGGTATTACCAGCAGCCGATCTCCAGTTGGGACGCACTCCAAGAGCAACTGGCACAGAACTACACGGTCAAGAAGGTTGACCTGACCTCTGGGCGGGTGCCCGGTGACGTGGATGTGCTGGTGATCGTCGCGCCACAGCAGATGAGCGACAAAGAGCGCTTTGCGATTGACCAGTACCTGATGCGTGGCGGGGCGGTGATCGTGGCGTCGGGCAACTATGTCCTGTCGCCTCAGCAGTATGGCAATATCACGATGGACGCCGTCGAGGACGGGTTGCACGATGTGCTGACCAGCTATGGGATCGAGATCGGCGAGGCGATGGTGCTCGATACGAGCTGCCAGCCGTTCCCCGTCCGTGTCTGGCGACAGGTGGGCAACATGCAGGTTGCCGAGATCCAGCGGATCACCTATCCCTACTTTGTTGACGTGCGCTCGGATGGCATGGACAGCGATCATCCGATCGTCTCCAGCCTGCCGGCGGTTACCATGCAATGGGTCTCGCCGTTGACCCTGGACGAGGCCAAGATGGAAGGCCGCCAGGTGGATGTCCTGCTGCGCTCCACAGCGGAATCGTGGTTGCGCAGTTCGGGAGACGTCCAGCCTAATCTGACCAGCTACCCGAATCTGGGCTTTGCGGTCGAGGGTGAGCGAAAAGCCCACACGCTCGCGGTGGCCGTTCGGGGATCTTTTGAGAGCCACTTTAAGGACAAACCCTCGCCCTTTGCGGAGCAAGGCGAGGCCACGCCGACGGCTCCAGCCACGGCCACACCAGCCACGGCTACGCCGGAGCCTGCCTTTGGTACTATCGAGGTATCGCCTGAATCATCGCGGCTGGTCGTAATCGGCAGCGCCGAGTTCATTGACGACACGGTGCTCCAGATCTTGAGCAGCGTCTCGGCTGATCGCTACCTGTATAACTTGCAACTGATGCAGAACGCGGTGGATTGGGCGGTGGAAGATGAGGATTTGCTGAGCATCCGCTCGCGGGGCACCTATAGCCACCTGCTGAAGTCGCTGGATCGCGCGGAGCAGTCGCTGTGGGAAGGGATGAACTATGCTGTGGCGCTGGCGGCGCTGGTGGGCGTCGGCGTGGTGTGGAATGTGCGGCGCAGACAAGAGCGGCCCATGGCGTTGGTAGAAACGGATGACGAGACAGGAGGGAGCGATGAATAGACGGAACCAGATCCTGATCGGCGTCCTTGTCCTACAGGCGGCGCTGATAGCTATCGCTTTCTGGCCCCGACAGGCGGTGACGACGGCGACCGGCCAGGCCCTTTTCCCCGGCATCACCACCGATCTGATCCGCAGCGTGCGCCTGACCGATGCGAAGGGCCAGACGATCCGTTTGGCCAAGAGCGACACGGGCTGGGTCTTGCCGGACGCGGATGACTATCCGGCTACGACAGAGAAGGTGACCCGCCTGCTTGATAAGCTTGCGGGCCTGAAGGCTGACCGGCTGATCACACAGACCGCCGCCAGCCACAAGCGGCTGAAGGTGGCGGAGGACGATTTCAACGTACGGATCGAGTTCGAGTTGTCGGATGGCAGCCAGCATCGCCTTTATGTGGGCAGCTCGGCCGGCTATGCGGCCACCCACGTGCGGGTTGACGGCCAGGAGCAGGTCTATATGGTGTCCGGCCTGTCCAGCAGCGACGCCAGCAGCCAGGCGACAGCTTGGACGGATGCGAGCTACTTTTCCGTGACCCGGGATGAGGTGATAGCCTTCACGCTGGAGAACGCAAATGGCCGTTTTGAGTTTGTCAAGGACCAGGCTGGCACCTGGACGATGGGCGACCTGGCTGCCGATGAGACCCTGAACCAGGCGGCGATTACATCGCTGCTGTACAGCGTCTCGTCGGTGTCGCTGCAAAGGCCGCTGGGCAAGGTGGAACAGCCGGAGTATGGCCTGCAGTCGCCTGTCGCCGTCGTCACGCTCAAGACGCACAGCGACACGGAGGGTGACAGGACCTATACCCTGCGCGTGGGCGCCCAGGATGCAGCTGACCAAACCTACGTCCTCGCCTCTTCCAGCTCGCCCTACTATGTGCGGGTGAACTCGTACGCCGTTAGCGGCTGGATCGAAAAAAGCCGCGATGACTTTCTGGAGGTCCCGCCGACGGCAACGCCTGCACCGGGGAGTGCTGGATAGAGCTCCCCGGTATGGCAACTGACAAGCGGATGCGATTGCGCCATCCATCTCTATCTGCCGCGTCCCAAGCCCTGCGCCCGCCCGGCTATACGGCCGGTTGCCTTTTCGGCGCCTGACATGACAAGAGCTTCCGTTCTACGGCCTGATTGGGTGCGCGGCAGCAGGTTGCGGGGTGCCGCCGTGATCCGCTGCCGCGGGCGCAGCCGATCTTCCGCGATTGTCCCTTTTTTCAACCTGATGCGCTATCGGTGGGTCGGTGGCCCAGCATCTCGGCGGCGTTCTGATACGCGATCCGCTGGCGCACTTCCTCCGAGCACGCGATGGTCTGCAGTTTGAGCAGGGCCGGTAGCACCTCCTTGAACGGTGCGCCGCTGCCGAACAGGAGCCGCTCCGCTCCGATCGCATCCGCCAGGCGGGCGATCGTCTGCCCGTACGCCGATCGCAGCCGTGAGATCTCAAAGTAAAGGTTGGGGTACTTCAGGGTGCCATCATCGTGCACCAAATCGGCTACGGATGCGGTGCCCTCGGTGACGATGATCCGCGATCCCGGCACGGCCAGCGAGAACTGGCCGATCTCCGTCACGCCCAGTTGCCGTTCGGTGTCCAGCCAGTGCCGCTGGCGAACGTCAACCAGCCGTGAGGGAATGAACACCGGCAGATGCAACGCTGTGGCGGCTTGCAGGATCTCCGTGGCCTGAGGGACGCTCAGGTCATAGCTGTGGTATTGCGGCGCCAGACGCAGGGCCTTCATCCCCAGCTGCTCCACGCAGTCGTGCAGATCCTTCTCCCACGCGGCGTAGAGCGGGTTCAGGGTGGCGACGCCGACGAAAAAGCCCCCCTGCGTGGCGATGGCTTCGGCCAGCTCCAGATTGGCGTCGTGGCAGTTCTTGTAGAACAGGCCATGCGTGTTGGCGACCGCCGCGCCGGTAATTCCTTTCCCTGCCAAGAGGCGCCTCAGGTCGGCGATATCCTCATTCGGCACCTTGCGGAAAGGCCAGTGGCCTGTCGCGGTATGGATGTCAAAAAGCATCATGCCCTCCGTTGGGACAGAATCCGGTGGAAGTTCCCCGAGAATATCTTCTGAAGCTGCTCATCAGATAGGCCCGCGTCCAGGATCTTGCCGACCCCTTCCTCGAAGGACATGTCGGTCGCAAATAGGACGCGATCCTCACCCAGCGTCGCCACAGTCCGTCGCACGATGCCGGCGTCAATCACGCTGCCGCTGGTGTCGAGATAGTAGTTGGCCGACGGCTTGAGCGCCTCCAGCGTGCGCAGATTCCACTCCCAGTCGCCGCCGCCGCCAATATGCCCCTGCACCAGGATGGTCTCCGGGAACATCTCCACAGCTTTGAGGAAATGCCCGGCATGGCTCAAGCGCGGCTGCTGCTGCCGACTGGCCGAGTCCATGACCTTACCGGCATGCATCAGCACGGGGACGCCCAATGCCGTCGCATAGTCCATCACCGGGCGCAGGGCTGGGTCACAGATCAGATACTGGTGGTACAGCTTGACGCCGATCATCCCGCCGCGCACGATACACCGCTCCATCTCTGCCAGACTTTCCTCAGCATAGCCCGGGTTCACGAAGCAGAAGCCGAGGAACCTATCCGAGAAGGACATGGCCTCGCGCACCACATCGTTACAGGCGCGGAACTCGGCGGGCGTCGGCGAGTCGGTCATCAGCGGCAACGACACGCACACCCTGTCGATGCCGAGAATATCGGCGGCGTCCAACAGCCAGCGCGCGTCCTCCCGGTTCAGTGTGCCGTCCCGTGCCCACACGTGGTTGTGAAAGTCAACCGGCCTGTACCTGGCGCAAGTCATGGTTTTCACCCCTGTCTGCCCTCCGCGTTCATTGTCATCGGTTCTCCATTACAAGCGCGGCCGATTCGCCCGGCTCTAGCGATACGGTGATCTCGCTCGAGCCGCGCTGCACGGAGACCACCGCCCTGCCTCGCCCGGGATTGGTGGCGTACAACTGTCCGTTGGGCAACGCCGCGATCGTTACGGGATCGGTGCTTGCCACTGTCGCCAGCGGTTCGAGGTAATGTCCGCGACCGCGCTGCAGCTCTGTCTCGTAGACTACCTCGTCGCTCATGATCCGCATCATGCCAGCAAAGACGGGGACTATTCGCGGGCGGGGGAAGCGAAAGGCATACCACCCGGACGCGGCATCGAGATTGCCGATGACGAGGGTCGTGCCCGCCAGGATGCCCCAGGTGCCGGCGGGGGACATGTCTGCCGTGACCAGCGTCTGATCAGGCGTTTCGTCGTGGTGCTGTTCCGGACATAGCATGAACAGGATATCCGCCATGACCTCGTCTGCCGAGTAGCGCCCCGCCTCTTCCTGCAGATTCAGAAACAGCTCGTCGCTCACCGCATGATACGGTTGGAAAAAGTGGCGGTTATGGTACAGGGCGCGATGTCCCGCCGACGCGATGACGATTCCGATCCGATCGTCGAGATTCAGCCATCGCGGTTCTCTGAACTCCACCCTCGTGTCGTCGTCCGGTGTCGGTTTGACGAGGCTGGGAAAGAGGTATTCGCCGTCAGGAGTGTAGAGCTTGCGGTGGCCGACGCAATTGGTTATCAGTTCCGGGAACATCTCGTTCATGATCTCCAGATACCCCTGCTGCACCCGTTCCACCGTGCACGCCTTTAACGTGCGGAACGCCTCCCGGCACACCATCCGGCCATCCGGCAAAGAGGCCAGCAGCACATCTTGGCGGATGCTCTCCTCATGAAGCGAAACGCGCATGACGGCAGTGAACCCCGTCTTCTGGTCATTCACATCCACCAGCTCCAGCCGCTGGCTCGCGGCATACTCCTTGACCTGCACCTTGCCGAGGATCGAGCCGAAGGACGGCGCGACCGTCAGCAGGCCTTCGCGCGTCAGCGGCAGCGCCATGATCTCGTTGCGCCAACTGAAGGAGGTCTGCCCTCTGGCGTGACGGTGAAAGACGAATCCCGAATGGGGATACGTCTTGACCCCGGCATACTTGTCCGGGACGTCCGTTGCCGGCGTCTCCGGCACCGGCTTGCCCGCGCAGAGGCGGTGCGCGAAGTACGGAGGAACGAGGCTGGCGATCTGCGATTCCCAGAGGATCATGGGGTCCTGCACGTTATGGCAGTGCGCGACCACATCCGGGTGATACACTCGGCCGCCGTTTCCCCTGATGATCGTCTCGGCAAGTGTAAGCGCTGCCTCTTCGTAATACGCGGCATCCGGGTCTTCCAGATACAGGCGCGCAAAGGCATGCACTACGGGCAGACTGCAGGGACTCACATACGGCCAGTCCATCCCCTGCACGGGGTGGAACATGCCGTACCGGTCGGATAGCCGTTTCAGATTGTCATAGATGTCCTGCCGGTGCCACGTCCAATGTGGTGGCTCTGGCTCGTCAAACATGCGATACAGATTCACGGCAGAGCCTATCAGGGCAATAGGCGAGCTGGTATAGCTGGGATGAACCATGCCATGATTCTCGGCCATGAGATCGGGCAAGAGCGTGAACGTCCTGCCGCACCATTCGCGCACGCTCCTGCCATCAAGCTGTCGCTGGTCGCGCATGTCTTCAGGCGCGGCAGCAGCGCACAACATCCAGCGGCGGGCAGCCTGTTCCCATTTCTGCGCTGACTCGTGCCGGCCGAGAAACAGCCGCGCGGCGGCCAATCCCAGCGCCGTCCAGGCGTTCTCCTCCGCCTGCGTATCGTAATACACCCCTGACCGCGGCGCCATGTCGGCGAAGCGTTCCAGATAGTCCGCGCAGATGGCCGCCACCATCATCCACGTCTCCCGATCGAGCCAGGGACGAAGGATGACAGCAGATTTCACCAGCGTCGCCAGATTGCGGCCACACTGGCTTTCCGGGAAGAACCCCTTGCCGCGCTCGCCCCATTTGGGCCCCAGCCACGGGTGATCGTTCCTGCGGCGCAGTCCGGGCAAGTGCTGATATTCGCGCACGCAATCCGCGGGGCCGGTGTCGTGGGTAAAGCACGCATAGCGCAGCGCCTTGACCGCCACACTGATCAGTTCGTCTCGGCTCAATCCGGTGATAGCGGGATCGTACTCGGGGGAGGAGATCACAGCGGCCAGCGCGTGCAGCGGGCCGATGGTCTCCGAACCGTAGAAGTACCACCCGCCGAGGAAATGGCCGCAATTGGGACGTTTCGACCACTCCTGGAAGTACTGCATCCCGATGGGAATCCATCCCTGCAAGAGCGCCAGATACCGGCGGCTCATGGGCGTCTCCACATCAGGCAGACAGGGATGTTGCAGGGCGGTCGTCGTCTCGTCATCGAACGCGATCCGACCTTCATAAGTCAGATTCGCTTCCTTTCCGGTCATCCGTTAGTGCCTCCTTTTCTCTGCACGTTTCAACCTTGCCTCCACCATGACGCTCGGGCACGCGCCGGAACAATGGAGGTGAGCTTATTGGCCGCAAAGTATGTCGTGCGGCCCTCCCGCTGACATTGCCCCGACGTCGGACCTGCCCTGCTCTCTCAATACGCCACGGATACGCGCACCCTGCCGCTGGTGGGTGGGAGCTCGACATCTCCGCTCTCCGCGTCGAATGCTCTGTGGGGGTGGCTGGCAACCGATACGGAGCGGATGGGTTTCTTGAGCGGATGGCGGAAACGGAGCAGCAGCTGCTCCGGCCTGCGGCGCAGCGCGAGCTCAACCTCCGCATCAATGCGGTCCGCCTCGGGTTGCGGGCGGTAGACGACGGAAACGATGCCAGCAGGGGTGCTGAGTCGCTCGGCGCCGAAGGGCTCCTCGCCGGCGAACCAGGCCCGCGGCAGCGCACGCCCCAGATGCAGGAGGCCATCCCGCTCGTAGACGAACATGTAGGCGAGCCACTTCATCGCGTTGGACTGATCGCTCGTCTTGAAGGGCGCGCTGTTGGAAAAACCCAGGACCGGCTGCGGATGCTCCACTATGGCCTGCACCTCCTCGCGGTAGCAGGCCGCCCAGGCGTTGAAGAACATCCACAGATAGACCTCGATCTCGTCGCGGTCGAGGTACGGCAGTAGGCCGGCGAGCAGGTTTGGCTGCGCCGAAAAACCGCCGCAGTCATACCATTGAGTCAAAGGGTCGTCTATCCGGTAGCCGAAAGGTGGGTTCATGTAGCGGGTGTCGTTGAAATCGTCGAGGATCCAGCCGCCTTCTACACTCTCGGGCGCATAGAGGCCGGAGAGCAACAGGTACACTGAGCCCTCCAGCACCTCGCGAATCCAGCCATAGTCACGGCCCCGGCAGTACAGGCGCGAGGGGTAGTGCGGTATCCAGCGCCCGTCCCGCAGGCGGATAAGCGGGCTGTGCCGGCGCGAGGTCTCGTATCCGCGGAGCAGGTTGGCGCGAAAGGCCTCTGCCTCTCGGCGGTATCGTGCCGCCTCCGGATGCCCGTACTCCTCTAGCGCGGTCGCGGCCGCATCCAGCCCGCGCCAGGTGAGGCAGTTGGTGCTCAGCCAGTAGAAAAAGTCGTCCACGTCCTCCAGCGCGCCCGCCGGCAGGAACCCGCACTCCCAGCCGCGCGAATGCGGCAAGTCACCAGTGGTCTCCCTCCTCTGCCGGACGATCCACTCTGCGCCGCGCACGACGCTATCCGCCACGCTCGCGAACCAGGCGCGGTCGCCCGTGTGCAGGTAATGACGCGCCAGGGCCCAGAGCGCCCAGCCGTGGTGCTGGTTATAACTGTGTCCCGACTCCAGGCCGCCGGCGCCAAAGAACACGCCGTCGTGGTCGGTGAAGCGCCCCGTCAGGCCGACTGTCCCCTGGTAGCGGACCCACACCGCCAGCCGCCGCTCAACCTCCTCCTTCAGTCCCCGTTGCTCCAGCTCCTCGATGATCATCGCGGATTCGTTGGTGTAGTTCCCATAGGTCGTGGCCCCGACCGAGGTGTTGACGATCCCGGAGCCATCCGGGTGGCCAAAGTCGGCCATCAGCACGATCGGCAGATGCCCGGCATAGACGGCGTTCAGGTGCGGGTCCGGCGTGCGGATCTGCGCCCCCTTGCGACTCTCCGCGCGCCAGAACCGCGCCATCTCGTCGTAGCACCGGCCAAAATCAAGCTTGCGCAGTGCCTCGACCTCCGCCGCCGACTCCAGGGCGACGTACGGAATACGCATCAGCAGCTCACAGCGCTCGCCGGGCCGCAACTCCTTGTGGAAACGCACACCGTCCGCGACGATGGCTGTCTCCATGTCCGTCTCGTATTGCAGGCGGAGCACCGGCGCGCCCTGGAACTCGCCCAGCACGCAGTCTCCCTGCAGGATCAGCTTTTCGTGCTCGCACAGCGGGATCAGCGTGTCGGTCTGGCTGCGTGACCCGCGGCTCAGCTCCTGGCGGCGGTTCACAGCTCGCGGCGCGTTGCTGCTATAGGCCAGCGGCAGCTCGGCGGTCTTCGGACGGTCGCCGGTGTTCTCGAAGCTAAAGCGCACCAGAGCCACTATCGTGGCATCGGGCGCGGGCTCGCCGGCTAGGATAGACTGCGCCAGCGGCACGGCGAAGCACTTTTCCTGCAGCCGCACATCGCCGCGCCGGAAATGCAAGTTGTAAGCCATCACCGGCCAGGGGTCGTTGTGCCGCCCCTCTGGCGCCCAGCGGTCGAGCCCGAAAAAGTAGCGCGCGCTCCCCTTGTTCTTCCACTTGGGCGTGTCGGCGCCGGGCAGCCTGGTCACCGGCCAGGCAGTCAGTTGCAGGTCGCCGCACGGCTCGACCCAGAACTTTTGCCGGGCGTGTTTGCAGCCGAAACAATACGGGATCGGGTGCGGGCGCGGCTGGCCGTTCATCGCGCCGGCCAGCGATTGCTCGGGGCGCTCCGCCACCTGCTGCGCGATGGTGCGCGAGCCCGCAATGCGCGCGCGATACTGCTCGTAGGTCGTGGCATCGTCGGCCAGCGCGATATACACCCCTGCCTCGGCGTACCAGATCGGGCCCTCTGCCTCCAGCGCCGCCAGGGAGATGGTGAAGGCTTCCTCCCCCAGAGTGAAAAGGAGATGACCCTCGTCGTGGGCGTAGCGGTGGGCGGGAGTCATGTGCTCGACTTGCAGGCCGAAGGAGCGCAGCCCTGCCGTGTCCACACGTACACGGCCCCCGGATGCGACGGTTTCGGCCACACCTGTGGCGCGGCGGACCACCGCGTTGTACCCGGAGACCTCGATGTACGGGGCCGCGATCTGTCTGCCGGCGTGCAGCTCGACGCGCAGCGCGCTCCGGGTTGGCTGCGAGGTGGTATAGACGCGCATCGCACGCACGGGGACCTCGCTTCCAGCCACGCGGACGCCCACGGTGCGGCGATAGGTCACGTTGTAGTCATCGGCGCCGGGAAAATCGGGAATCTCGGTCTGGAGCGGCTTGAAGGTGAAAGCTAGGGTATGGGGGCCAGCGGGTGTGACCTCTACGGCGGCGTCTACCCACTCGGGGGTGAAAAGGTCGTCCATCCGCTGCCACCCGAAGTGCATCGGGCGCTCCACGTCCCTGTTCGCCGGGAACTCAAAGCGTGACTGCGGCCATGTCTTGCGCTTGTACTGGAGCTTGGCCTCGCGCGGCGCGGCGCCTGCGAAGACGACCTCCACCGCCTGCACGTCCCGCGCTTCCTCGAACAGGAGCTCGCCACGGGGGCCATTGGGCAAAGCAAAGGGGGCGATGTCAAACCGCTTCATATCCGACTCCTTATCTCGTTTGGTGTCCGGAGGCGCTCCGGCCTACTGGATGAGATGCGCCAGGCATTCGCGCAGCTTGTCCGCACGAGCGGGGTCCAATCTCCCGCCGGAGTAGTTGCCCCATCTGGCGGCCAGGTCTCTGGCTAGGGCGTAGGTGTCTCTGGCGCCCGTCGCCTCCCAGGCGGCTCGCGCCCCGCGCACTG
The DNA here is from genome assembly GCA_019873665.1 of Chloroflexota bacterium. Taxonomy (GTDB): domain Bacteria; phylum Chloroflexota; class Anaerolineae; order JAAYEA01; family JAAYEA01; genus JAIOAV01. The sequence goes on along the minus strand of JAIOAV010000008.1, from coordinate 34,827 downwards.
CCAGGTCTGGCATGAAGAACTCGCCCGACCGCAACCGCCGCAGCGTGTGCTCCTGGGTCAGGTACGACTCGCCCTGCGGGCCGATGCGCTGGATCAGGTCGGCGGCGATGGTTTCGGCGCTCACCTCGATGCCGGCGGCGAGACGGCGGCACATGGCGGCGATCTCGGCGTCCATCAGAAGCTGCTCGTCGCTGCAGGTCAGGCCGGTGGCGAACATGCCGCAGTTGACGATGAGGTCATTGCCCGCGCCTACCGACGCCATGAGGCTGAAGGTCTTTTCCCAGGCGTTCTGCTCGTCGTGCGCGTGGTTATCCGAGTTGGGTGCTGTGGTATGGCAGGGGACGTGGTAGTACCGCGCGAGCTGCGCCCCGGCGATGCGGCAGACCGTTGTCTCGATGGACCCCACCAGGGCCGCGCCGGTGCGCATGTCCGTCGTGGTCCAGGAGTTGGCGTAGAGGACCGGGTGTCCGGGCTTCAGTAGCTGAATCATGACCAGGCCAGAGAGGCACTCAGCGTTGTTCATCGTCAGCAGCCCGGCCAGCGTGTATGGCGCCGACACGCCCGCGTTGGGCTCGGGGAGGATCGCCAGCGGCACATTGGTCTCGAGGGTGTCCAATATCGCCTCGCCGACGCGTTCCTCCCAGAAGAGCGGGCTGGTAGGTGAGAGCTGGCTAATGCCATAGACTTGCCGGTCCAGGTCGCCGGCAAAGGCGGCGCGCAAGAGCTCGATGCAGCCGCGGTTGACCTCACGATTGTCGGTGGAGAAAAAGATGGGCTTGCGGCAGTTTTCCACGCAGGCCTTGACCGCATACAGCAGCGTGTGGCGCGGGTCGGGCACGTCCTGCGGCATGACCGGGATGCCGAGCATGTCGATCTGCGGCGACCTTTCGCAGAGGCGAGCAAAGCGTTCCACGTCCGCGACGCGCGAGGGTCGTGTCTGGCCAGTGTCGGAATCCACCCAGAAGACAGCGTTGTGGCCGGCAGCGATCTTGGGAACGGCGTTGCCCAGGATGAAAGCGGGCTGCCCCTCACGGTCGAACACCTCAAAGGTCGGCGGGCAGTGGGCCAGCGCGTCATCGAGCGCGGCCCGTGGAAAGCGCAACGTCTGCGTTGCCGCGTCCACGGGCAGTCCCTTGGCCTGCAGGCAATCCAACAGGCGCGGGCTGAGCACCTTGACGCCGCAGCTTGCTAGGATGTCCAGGGTGGCGTGGTGTATGTCGCGGATTTCTGACTCGGACAGAACGGTGAGCGTCGTCAGTTTCATGGCGTCACTCCCCGCGGACTTGTCCTCTCACCGATTCCATGGCTATGAGACTCCGTGGGCCATGTTACCACAGCTGTGGCACACGTCAACTCGGCGGACGCCATGCGGCTGTCAGGGGTGTGGGGCGATGATGCGCCTGGACGAGGACGCGCCTATAGGCACGCTCTGGACGACGGGCGGAACAGCAAAGGGCGGGGCGTTGACTCACGCCAACTACCCGCCCTTTTTGGCTGGGGGACAGGGATTCGAACCCCGGCTTACTGATCCAGAGTCAGCTGTCCTACCACTAGACGATCCCCCAGGGTAAAGCCATTATAGCACACTCCCCTCCAGTGTCAAATTGGGGGACAGGGATTCGAACCCCGCTTGGCTGAGCCAAATTCAGCTGTCCTACCGCTAGACGATCCCCCACAGCACGCCCTATTATACGCCAAAGCCTGCCCGCCACAAGCCAGAGCCGGTTCGCCATCACCCCGTGTGGAACGGCTTGCCGGCGGCGCCGCAGATATCCTTGATTATGTCCCGTCCCGATGCAGCGGATAGCTCCACGTTACCGCCCGGCTCCACCCACTGCCCGATCATGTAAAAACCGCGCAGCCCCGGCAGCGTCTTGCTCATGCCGCGCCCCATCATCATGCTCATCTTGCGCGTCGTCAGCGCCCAGCCGGCGAACGCGCCGCGCCAGTTGGCCGTGTAGCGCTCGTAGGTGATCGGGGTGGCCACGTCCACCACTTCGATCCGATCGCGCAGCCCAGGATAGCGCTCGTCCAGCGCGGTGATCACCTGCGCCGCCACCAACTCCTTGGCGGCGCGATAGTGCTCGGGGTGCGCGCGCATCGCCCGCCAATAGTCGTAATCCGCCTCGCACCAGACGCTCAGCACCGACTTGCCCGGCGGCGCCATCGTCGGGTCAAAGCAATAGTGCTTGACCACCAGTCGGTGGTGCCAGATGTTGCCCAGCACGATCGGCCGCGGCAGCGGAAAGCTGAGCGAGGGCGGCTCGGCGCTGAAATCCGCGTTCACGCCCAGCGACACCTGGATCAGCGACTTGGCGACCGGTAGGTGGTCATAGTAGGCGTGGATCGTATCGTTGACATAACGCCCGCCCAGCAGATCAAATATAGTGCTGTGCCCGTCCGCCGCCGAGATGACGAGATCGGCGCGGTGCTCGCTGCCATCTGCTAGCCGCACGCCCACAGCGCGGTCATCCTCGACGAGGATCTCCGTCACCCGCGCGCGATACTGGATCTCGCCGCCCAGTGCCGTGTAGCGCCTGGCCAGGTCCTGGGCAAAGGCCAGCGAGCCACCAATGGGGTAGCCTGCCTCATGGTCATGCATCATGGCGATCGTCATCAGCACGAGCATCATGGGAAAGTCGGGCGGGGAGAACTGGAAGAACTCCGGCAGGCCCTCGCGCAGCAGCGGGTCGCGAAAGCGCGCCGCAAACTCGCGCACCGTAACGCCGCGCCAGCGCAAGACCGGCCAGAGTGCCGGCAACATCTCCTGGCCCATCTGCCGCCACTCGCGGGCGTCCGCCGGCGTCAGGTCCACTGGCATCTCCACATCGCGGAACTGGCGCAGCGCGGCGGCAAACTCGCGGATCAGCCCCTCGTCCTGCGGCGATAGCGTCAGCATATGCTCTTCCAGCCGGTCTATGTCGGTGTACAGGCAAAAGGCGCGGCCATCCGTCCTCTCGAAACGGATGAACTCGTCGTAATAGTGGATGGGACGACCGGGCATGAGTCCCAGCTCCTCCCATACCTGGTGCACCCTGGAATGCGGGTGGGTGCCGGTGAGGTAGCGGATGCTGCCATCAAAGACATACCCCTTGCGGCGCCACGACGTGCACAGCCCGCCCGGGATGGTGTGCAGCTCGAAGATGCGGGAACGGTAGCCGTTCATCTGCGCATAGCAGCCGCACGATAGCCCGGCGATCCCCGCGCCGATAATGATGACAGATTCCGTTCTCAGTTCCATTTCGCCTCCTAGACGCTCGTGACACTCCCAAATCGCGAAGCCTGTGGACCCAGAGCTTCACACTGTGGAAGCCCCTCCGCCCGGCATGGCAACCTGATCGTCAATCGGGCCATCGTCCTCCTTGTCGTGGATGAAGAGATGCCACGCTCCTATTATACCACGAACCGGCCAATCCATGCTTGCATGGTTACTGCCGGACTGCTGCAATGAGAGCGTGCGACTGGCGATAGTTTTGGCGTATTGACGAGCCGTCGGGAGGCGCTATAATAACGCCAGAACCGCCGCGCAATGGAAAGGGAAGCCGATGGCTTGCACGATACGCGCTATCTCGTTTGATGGCGACGGCACGCTGTGGGATTTCGAGGCGGCGATGCGCGGCGCTTTGGCGGATGTGATCGCGGCGCTACGGCAGCGGGATGCGGCCGTAGCTGCCGGGTTGACGGTGGAGCGGCTGATGGCGCTGCGTGACGAGGTGGCGGAGGAGTGGCGCGAGCGCGGCGCTAGGTTGGAGGAGATCCGCCGCGAGTCGTTCCGCCGCCTTGTGACGGAGCTGGGCCAGCCCGATGGCGCGCTGGCGGATGACCTGTGCCGGCTGTATATGGCGCAGCGTTTCGCGCGCATCGCCCTCTATCCGGATGTGCTGCCCGCCTTGCAGACGCTGCGGAGACGCTACCGCATCGGGCTCCTCTCCAATGGCAATACGTACCCGGAGCGGTGCGGCTTGGAGGGGCTGTTCGATTTCGTCGTGTTCGCGCAAGAGCATGGCTTTCTCAAGCCGGATCCGCGCGCCTTTGCGATCGCACTGCAGCGCGCGGGGTGCGCGCGATCCGAGTTGCTGCATGTGGGCGACTCGCTGGTCAACGACGTGATGGGCGCGCAGAACGCGGGCATCCGCGCCATCTGGCTGAACCGGGCAGGGCTGCCCAATGACGAGGGCATAGAGGTGGCGTGCGAGATGCGGACGCTGGTGGAGCTGCCCGCGTGGTTGGCGCATGAGGGCGGAAACAAGGAGGATCCCTATGGCGGATGAGCCGGATGGCGCGGCAAGCGCGCTGCGACTAGATGAGATAGAGCCCACCGTGTTTTTTGCCGCCGATGGACCCGCGCTACGGCAAGCTGTGGATATCACCCTAACGAATGATGGGCCACCGCAGCACGCTGCCCTCGCATGGCGCGTCGCTGGCCACGAGATGACCGCCGCTCTCGGCACGGTGGCCACGGGCCGCACGCGGCATCGCGTTCTCGTGCCCGATGTCCGCGAGCCGACCCAGGTCGAGCTTCGCTTGTATGCTGATGGCGCATGGCGCGACCGGCGCATCCTCCTCTGGATGCCAACGCGCCACTGGGAAGTGCATCTGGTGCAGCGCTCCCATCACGATCTCGGCTACACCGATCTCCCCAGCAACGTGCTGCGCGAGCACGATGGCTTTATGGATACGGTGCTCGACTATTGCGACGCGACGGCGGATTGGCCCGACGATTGCCGCTTTCGCTATGTCGTCGAGCAGGGCTGGTCGCTGTTGCACTATCTGGAGCACCGCCCGCCCGCGGTGGCAGAGCGCGTGCGGCAGTTGATCCTGGAGGGCCGCATCGAGGTTACCGCGTTGCTGGGGAACGAGACCAGTGAGCTGTGCGGTCCTGAGGAGCAGATTCGCCTCCTCTACCCATCCTTCCGCCTGAAGCGTCGCCTGGGCGTGCCGATCCATGTAGCGCAATTGAACGATGTGCCCGGCGTCTCGTGGGGACTCGCCAAGGTCCTCGCCGGCGCGGGGATCCGCTATTTCATCCCCGGCATCCCGGATTATTTCACCTGGGGCGGCTACTCGGTGCACCCCTTCTGGGACGAACAGGCGGTGCTGCCGCGCGACATGAGCGGCGCGTTCTGGTGGGAGGCGCAGGACGGGAACCGCGTCCTCTTCTGGTATGGGCAGGGGATCGGCGGGCTGTGGGATGAGACGGATGCAGAGGCGAGCATCCCGGCGCGCCTGCGCGAGCTGGCAGCGCGCGGCTATCCCTACGACCTGCTGCGCTGCCGCGTTACCGGCGGCGAGCGCGACAACGCGCCGCCCAGTCTGCGCTTCGCTGAGATCGTCCGCGCCTGGAACGCACGCTGGGCCTACCCCAGGCTGATCGTCAGCACCAACGCGCGCTTTATGACACGTTTCGAGGCAGAGTATGGCGCCGGGCTGCGTGTGTTGCGCGGCGACCTGCCGAACACCGATTACACCGTGGGCGCCGCCAGCACGGCACGCGAGACCGGCATCAACCGGCTGGCGCACGATACGCTCCTCTCCGCGGAAAAGCTCGCTGCCTGCGCCACATGGGTCAGCGACTATCCCTATCCCGCGGACATGCTCGCCGAGGCGTATGACGCGGCGCTCCTCTACGATGAGCACACCTGGGGCATGGGCCATGCCATCGGCCCGGCGCAGGAGGGGAACTGGGCGCAAAAGCGCGAATTCGCCACGCGCGCCGCCGCCCTCTCGCACGATGTCCTCTCCAAGGCCAGCAACCGCATCGCCGACCAGGTGCATCTGCCGGAGGAGGGATACCATCTGCTGGTGTTCAACCCGCTGGCGCAGCCGCGCACCGATCTAGTGCGCGTGCCGGGGGTGACGCTGGCTCCCTGCGGGCGACCGATGCGCTGGCATGGCTCGCGCTATCTCAGCGGCACGGCGAGCGGGCGCAACCTGGTGGACCTGCCGCTGGCGCTCTGGGAGACGCCATTCGCGCTGATTGACATCTCCAGTGGGGCCAGTGTGCCCTACCAGATCGAGACGCTGGCGGACCCGCTGGCGGCGCGCCCCTGGGCGGCGGAGCGCTACGCGCTGGGCGCGGTGAATCCCGCATACCGCAAGGAGCTGGTCTTTGTGGCGACCGACGTGCCGCCGTTGGGCTACAAGGCGTATCGCGTCGTGCCGGCGTCGGCCACGCCGGATTTCGCGTCGGACCTGCGCGTGGGCGACGGGGTGCTGGAGAACCGTTTCTATCGCCTGACACTTGATCCGGCGAGCGGCGTCATTGCCAGCCTCTGGGATAAAGAGCTGGGGCGCGAGTGGGTGGACCCGGACGCGCCGCATGGCTTCAACCAGGTGGTGGTGCGCTCGCCGGAGGATGGCGGCATCTCGCTCCCCTTGCGCTCGCAGATCACGCCAGGGCTGGCCGGGCCCGTATGCGCCAGCCTCATCGTGCGCGGCGAGGCGCGCGACTGCCCACAGCGCACGCAAGAGATCACGCTCTACGCCGGCCTCAAGCGGCTCGATCTGGCGACGCGCCTGCTGAAGGACGCTACGCCGCTACTCGAGTGGCACATCGCCTTCCCCTTTGCGTTGCACGCGCCGCAGTTCCGCTACGAGGCCAGCAACGCCATCATCGCCCCGATTCGCGACCAGCTTCCCGGCACGAACACCGACGCCTATGCGGCCCATCACTGGGTGGCGGCGTGGGATGGCGCGGGCGGCGTTGCTTGGAGCAGCCACGAAGCACCTATCGTCGAGATCGGCGGTCTCTGGCCGGGATACGTGTCGCAGGCGCATCATGGGGTGGCGCCGCCCGGCTACGGCCACGATTTTCTGCGGGACCCGGCACAACTCACCCGCGGCCACCTCTACTCGTACATCATGGCCAGTAACTTTCGCACCAACTTTTCGCCGGTGCAGGTGGGGGATACGCTCTTTCGCTACACGCTGACGACGCATGGCGGCGACTGGCAGGCGGCGCACGATTTCGGTTGGCGCGCGCAGACGCCGCTTTGGCCAGTCTGGGTGCGTGGCCCACAGGCCGGCGCGCTGCCGCCTGCAGCGGCCTTCTGCCAGCTCGACGCGCCCAACGCACACCTCCTCACCATCAAAGGGGCGGAGGATGGCGATGGCGTCATTGTGCGCTTGAGCGAGACGGCGGGGGTGGCGACGGTGGCGCGCCTGACGTTGCCGCAGGTGTCCATCGCCGAGGCATGGCGGACAACGCTGGTGGAGGAGGATGTGGCGGCGCTGCCATGCGATGAGCACACGGTGCAGGTGCCGCTGGCCGCGCATGGCATCACGACGGTGCGCTGCCGCACCGGTCAGCACTTTCCCGCTATCCGCTGGTATGCGCGATTCTAGCGGCTTGCCGCGGCAGTGCTCCTTTCGTCTGAAGGAGGGGACATGCAAGAGCGCATTCGGCTCGGCCTGACGGCGGTGGCCAGCCCGCTGGAGGTGGGCGCGGGCGAGGCCCCGCAACTGCTGGCGCGGTTGGGTGCTGCCTTTGCCGCGCTGGAGGGGATCGACCTGTGCCCGTCGCGCGCGCCGGTCACCACTGCGGACAAGGCAGCGGAGGTCGGGTGCTACTTTGCCGGCGAACGTGTGGACGCTGTCTGCGCTATCGGCGCCTCCTGGTTCGAGGATTATCTGCTCCTCGACCTGCTGGAAGAGTGCCCGGCGCCGCTCATCGCCTGGGCGCGGCCTGGCATGGAGACCGGCTCCCTCTGCGGGATGCAACAGCTTGGCTTTATGCTGCGTGCGCTGGGACACCCGCATCACCTGTTGTTTGCCGCGCCGGAGGACGATGCGGCGCTGGCAGAGGCGCGCTCCTATGCGCTGGCGGCGGCGCTGCGCCAGCGGCTGCGCCGGGCGCGCATTGGCCTCCTGGGCCATCGCGTCGCGGGGATGACCGAGACGACGGCGCATGAGCTGGCGCTGCGTCAGCTCTTCGGCTCGCGCGTCGTGCATCTCGACGTGCCCAACTTTCTGACGCGCGCCGCGCAGGTTGTGCCAGAGAAGCTGACGCCGCAGTCGGAACATCTCTGCTCTGCGGTGGGGCAGGTGGCCGCCGCGCCCGATGCGCTGTTGGAATCGCTGCAAGTGGCCGCTGCCCTGCGCGAGGTTGTGCATGAGGAGGGCCTCGCGGCGGTCGCGGTGGGCTGCTACCCGCACCTGATGGGCAAGGTCTGCCTAGCAGCGTCGCTGCTGGCGGAGGAAGGGGTGCCGGTGGCATGCGAGGGCGATGTCAATGGCGCGCTGGGAATGCTCATCCTCACCCGCCTCTGCGGCGCACCAGTGCACAACACCGATTTGCTGGACCCGATCCCACAGGATGACCAGGCGGATGTCAATCAATGCGATATCGTTTTCTCGCACTGCGGCTCCGGCGGCTTTTCGCTGGTGGCAGACCCGACGCAGATCAAGCTCGCGCCGGTGCGGCTGATGAACCAAGGCTGCTGCTGCCTCTTTCCCGCGCGGCCAGGGCAGGTCACGCTGCTCAACCTGGTGCCGACGTTGCGCGGCTATCGCATGGGCGTGCTCTATGGGGAGGCAGTCGAGACGGAGATGGTGTTCCCCGGCAATCCGCTGCGCGTGCGGTTCAATGCGCAACTGCAGGCGCTGCTGGACTGGATCGCGCAGCAGGGCCTTGGCCACCACTGGATGGCTGCCTATGGCGACTGGCGCGTTGCGCTGCGCCACCTGTGCGCCCTCACCAGCTGCGAGTATCTGACTGTGGATGGCCTCTAGACGAGGGGCGGCATCTCCGTGGCGAGACTGCGAGAGGAGAGACGATGAACTCGAGAGAGCGCTTGCTGACGGCGATCGCGGGGCAAACGCCGGATCACGTGCCGCTGCTCTGCTGGTGCTTTGGCGTGCATCCGCCGTCGCATCTGCGCTGGCAGCGCGACGGGCGCGATGTCGCATACTGGCACACAATGCGCCTGGAGCGCATCCACACCCTGCCGCAGCCATGGGACGTCACGGATGATTTTCGTCGCGTCGCGGCGTGGCTGTCGCTTGGCGTGGACGACGTGCTGGAGGTCTCGCCGCCCTGGAGCGTGCATCCGGCGGTGCGGGTGCGCGACTGGCGCGAGCCGCCCACCGCGACCGAGCCATACCCGCGTCTCGGGCGCGTCTATGAGACGCCCGCCGGCCCGCTGACGCATATCGTGCGGCAGACCGGCGAGGACCCTGGCCCCGGCTGGGTGATCCAGCCGGACCATGTGCCCCTTTTTGAGGATTATAACATCCCGCGCGGCGTCCGGCACGCCGTCAGCAGCTCGGAAGACATTGTGCCGCTGCGCTATCTCCTGCGCGAGCCGACGGCGGCGCAAGTGGGTGCGTACCGTGCGCGGATGGCGATGGTGCAACGCTTTGCGCAGGAAAAAGGCGTGCTGGTGCAGGGGTGGTCCGCTTTTGGCATGGACGCCGCCGTGTGGCTCTGCGGCGTGGAAGGCGCGGTGCTCATGGCAATGACCGAGCCGGACGCCTTTGCCGCGCTGATGGAGACCATCGCCGATTTCGATCGCCGCCGCACGGAGCTCATGCTGGAGGTGGGCGGCGTGGACTTGGTCGTGCAGCGCGGGTGGTATTCGTCCACCGATTTCTGGTCCCCGGCGCTCTTTCGCCGCTTCGTTTTGCCGCACCTGCGTCAGTTGGTGGACCTCACGCACCAGGCTGGCGCGCGCTTTGCCTACGTCATGACGACCGGCATCCTGTCGCTGGCCAGCCTGCTGCTGGAGGCGGGCATTGACCTGCTCTATTTCGTAGACCCTGTGCAGGATCGGCTCGACCTGGCGACAGTGCGGGATACCTTCCAGGGACGGATGGCGCTGGCGGGCGGCGTCAACAGCGGCGTCACGCTGGCGCGCGGCACGCCAGAAGAGATCCGCCAGGCGGTGCATGCCGCCATCACCACTCTCGGCCCAAGCGGGTTCATCCTAGCGCCGGTGGATGCGCTCTTTCCCGATACCCCATGGGCGAGCGTGGAGGCGATGATCGCCGCGTGGCGCGAGCTGCACTAGGCGTCGGAAGTCTGCAGCCATTTGGAGATTGCTTCGGGCTTCGCCCGCGCCATGACGCTGCTTCTGTCATTGCGAGCGACCGAAGGGAGCGAAGCAATCTCCTGCTGGCGTGGGGCAGAGATTGCTTCGGGCTTCGCCCGCGCCATGACACTGGCCCTGTCATGGCGTTAGTACACCTCTATCTCCACGAGCCATTTGACCCAGTAGTTGCCTTCCTCGGTGGGAAAGACAGCACGCAGCGGAAAGCCATGCAAGATCGGCAGCGGCTCCCCTTCCCACTCGTATGCCAGGAAGCTTCCCGGCGCGGCGGCGACCTCCAGCCGCACCGGCGCGCTGTAGCCATCGGCACTCTTCAGGCGAATGCCCTGCGCGCCGGCTTGCACGCCGGCCAGTTGCAGGACGTTGGTGATGGGGACGCCAGCCCAGGTGGCATCATCCTCGAAAAAGCCGGGGCAGACCAGCAAGGGCCGTGCCTCGATCTTGGGCAGGCAACGCAACTCGTCAAGCGTCAGAGCCAGGGGCCGGTCCACCTTGCCGCTGATCACCAGTCGCCAGCTCTCCAAGTCCAGATACTGCACCGTGCCGGTCATGTGCAGGTTGGTGCTGGGATCCAGTTGCACGTAGCCGGGGATCGTTGCGGGCGGTGTGGGCACGACGATGGGGGTCAGCTCACACAGCGGAATCTCATTCTTTTCCAGAGGGGTCAGGGTATTGGTAGGCGTCGTTGATGTCGGCTCGGCCTGTGGGCTGCTGCACGCCGCCAACCCCAGGAGGAGTGCCAGCAGCAGGGGTAGTATCACGAATCTCTTGATCATAGTCTCCAGTCCACATTGAAACGTGCCCCCGTGCTCTCCGGCGGCGCAGATGTCGTCGCCGGTCGGTTCCTCCGATGATATTATACCACCCATTGCCGCACACGCGAAATGAGCGCAGTGTCGCCACGGCGCTTGGCGCGGTTGACATGGGGGCGCACATGGCTAATATGGACGGCGAGTCAAGACGCGCCGACCTCGCGATGGACGACATCCAGCGAGCTGCGCGTATATCCGCTGGAGAGACGATGATCATCACTACGGACCGTTTGACATTGCGCGAGTTCGTTGCGGACGATTGGCAGGCGATGTTGGCCTATCAGTCCCAGCCGGAATACCTGCGGTACTATCCCTGGAATGGCCGCACCGAAGAACAGGTGCGCGCCTTCTTGAGCCGCTTTCTGGCGTGGCAGAGCGAGGAGCCGCGCCGCAAGTACCAACTCGCCGTCACGCTGGCCGATACGGGAGAACTCATCGGCTGCTGTGGCATCCGCAAGGAGCTCGTTGAGTCGAGCGAGGCCGAGTTGGGATACGAGATCGCGCCCCTGCAGTGGGGGCAGGGCTATGCCACCGAGGCGGCGCGCGCCATGCTGGCGTTCGGCTTTGACACGCTGCGGCTGCACCGCGTGTGGAGCACCTGCGTGGCAGAGAACACCGCGTCAGCGCGCGTCCTGGCCAAGCTGGGGATGCGGCTGGAGGGGCGGTTGCGGGAAAAGCAGTGCATGAAGGGCCGCTGGTGGGATACGTTGGTGTACGCGATCCTGGAACAAGAGTGGCGAAACCAGTGACGCAACCCTCGCTCACCCTGTTTCGGTTGCAGGTTTTGGCTGTTTCGTTTCCATTTGGATTTGACCTCTCGCCGAGATAGCGCTACAATTCGTCGCTGGCAGGTCCATATGGAAGGGGAGGGAATGATAATGCCAGAGGCGGAAAAGAGGCGTGAGCAGATCCTCGCTGAGCTGAGTCGGCAGCGGATGGTGCGGGTAACCGATCTTAGCGCGCGATTTGGCATCTCGGAGGTATCGGTTCGCCGCGATCTGGAGCGCCTAGAGAAGCTTGGTCTGCTGAAGCGCGTGCACGGTGGGGCGGTGGCGATGCCCAGCAGCGCCGCCGGCCAGGGCTATCAGACGCGGCTACAGCAGCGTGCGCGGCAGAAGGAGCGGATCGGCCTTGTCGCCGCTGCGCTCGTCCATCCGGGGGAGCGTGTCATCTTTGACTCAGGGACGACTGTGCTGCATGTGGCCCGTCATCTTCCCGGTCACCTACTCATGGACGGCAATCTGACGGTGATCACCGGCTCATTGCCAGTGGTGCGAGAGCTCGGCCCCTGGAAGGGAGTGGACCTGATCCTGCTGGGCGGTATCTACCTGCCTGAATATGATGTGGTGGTCGGCCCGCAGACGATTGACAACTTGAGGGGGCTGAATGCCGACAAGCTGTTCCTTGGCGCGGATGGCCTCACCTTCTCCCATGGCATCACCACCTCCAACCTGCTGGAAGCAGAGGTGGATCAGGCGATGGTGCGCGCCGCACGGGAGGTCATCGTCGTCGCGGATTCCAGCAAGATCGGCGTGATCGGCCTCACCAGCATCATGCCCCTGACGGAGATCAACACACTGATCACCGACAGCGACGCCCCGGCGGATTTCGTGGCGCGGTTGCGAGAAGGAGGCGTCAATGTGATCCTGGCATAGGGCTGGACAGGAGACGACGCGCCGTCACCTCTGGTCTGGCTCTATGCCGTGTAGATCACCGCGCCTGCCACGATCGTGTGCCGCAGCTCCAGATCGCGATCCACCACGATCAGGTCTGCGTCCTTGCCGATGGCGATCTCCCCCTTGTTCAGCCCCAGCAGACGCGCCGGCGTGCGCGCGCAGACGATGGTGGCCACCGCCAGCGGCTGGCCAAAGAGGTGGACTGCGTTCTTTAGGCTATCCAGCGGTGTCAGCGCGCTGCCCGCCAGCGCCATGTCACGATCTACCAACCGCACGCCGTTGTTCGGGCCCTGAATGCGCCCCCTCCCCCAGTTGTTTGGCAGCTCGTAATCTCCCGGCGGCAGGCCCGCGCTAAAGTTGCTATCCGTAACAAAGACCAGCCTGTCTGGCGTCTTGCAGCGCAGCGCCTTTTCCACGAGAAGCGGGTGGACGTGCGTGCCGTCGCCGATGATCTCGCACATGACGCGATCCTCCACGAGCAGATAGTCCACCAGCCCTGCCGGATAGACGCCAGGGTCCGGGTCGTCGAGGCTGGGCAGGACAAAGGTGTCAAACATGTGCGTTACCAGCCGCGCTCCCGCGTCCACGGCGGCGCGGGCCTGCGCGATGCCGGCTTCGGTGTGCGCCAGGCTGCATACGATCCCCTGCGCCGACAGATAGCGAATCTCGTCCAGTGCGCCGGGCAGCTCCGGCGAGATGTCCACGATGCGCACGTGCCCGCCGCCTGCGGCCAATAGTGCATCGGTCGTCTCGCGGCTGATGGGCGCGAGATCGTCAGCCAGGCCGGCGCCGGTGTGCGCCAGGTATGGCGACTCTAGCCGAAAGCCGCCGATCTGCGGCAGGCGGCGCAGCTCATCGCTGGTGCGGCGGTGCTGCGCCATCAGCCGGGCGCTCTTATCGGGCGCGGCAAAGAGGGTTGGGAAGAAGGTGGTCGCGCCGCGCGACGCTTCCAGCCGCGCGAATTCGTCCAGCGTGCCTGACTCGCACGATTCGAACCCGATGCCATGCTGGTGCAAGTCAATCAGGCCGGGCAGCACATAATGGCCGGTGGCGTCTAGCTCTTGCTCGCCATGCAGATCCTGGCCGATCTGGATGATCCTGCCATCCGCCACACGGACATCCACCCGCGCCAGCCGCCCCTCGGCTAGCAGCACATCGCCATTCTTGATCACCAGATGTTGCGTCATCTCTCCCCTTCCTTTGCTTGCGGCAGACGGCGGATCGTCAAGCGACACCTGGCGCGCTCGCAGCCGCTCATGTCATAGATGTATTCGTAGCCCAGCGGCTCCAGGACGCGCCGGTAAAGCAGGTCGCAGTGGCCGCAGTAATCGTGATACGGCGTGATATGGGTGTATTCCAGCAGCCGCCCTTTGGACGGGCAGCGGTGCATAACGATGCTGAACTCCCCCGCCTCCTCGTCCAGCGTCATGGTAAAGTCGGCGGCCTCCTCGTTCAGCGTGTGACTCCAGTAGAGCCAGCAGCCGCGCAGGCCATGTTTGCGTACCAGATCTGCCAGATTGCCGAGGAAATTGTCCGACAGGTAACGCCAGAAATCGAGGACCGCCTCCTTGCCACCCTGTGCCTCCAGGAACTTGAACATCTCGCTATAGGCCGGGATGAACTCGGTGCACGAGATCACGATCCCCTCCGGTAGAAGCGGACGCGGTGGCGGCCCGTCTTCTCATCGTAAGCCGCCAGCTCAGCGGCATAGGGTGTCCCCTCGCAGATCGCGTCGTTGACGGTTGCTGTAGTCTCGCGCCACATCCGCGCCACCGGGTAGCCGTGCGCGCGCATGTGCGCCACCGCCGGACACACCTTGACATCCAGCAGCAGCTCGTCGGCGCTGCGCGTGAGATGCGCGACGCCTCCTTCCAGCGCGTAGATGTGGGCAAAGTGCTCCTCCAGCGCGACAAGGCCGCGCTCGCGCAGCGCCGCGGTCAGCGGCGCGTAGAAAGCGCGCGCGAACTGGCGCAAGTAGGCGCGCACCGCGTCCGGCCCGTACCGTTGCTCGATGTAGGTAATGCCGCAGCTCAGCGCGCCGTGGAAGTCCTTGTGCAGATATACGTTGTCGCCTGCGCGGCGCTGGAGCACCTCCTTTGCCATCCCTCACTCATCCCACTTCCGCCAATCCAGAACATCCCGCGTGAAGGCATCGCCGGCGTGCTGATCGCCCTGGTACACGTAGATGCCGTCCGCGCCCTCGTCCAGAAAGCGTGTGATGTCCGCGCGGATGTCGCGTGGATGCAGCAGCAGGTGGTGATTCCCCCAGAGGCTCTGTTCCCAGCCGTCAATGCGACCGTAGATGCGGCAACCGTAATCGCGCCACTTCAGGTAGGGGCGCAGCGAAAAAAGGGGCAACCGCTCCCAGATAGTGGATGGGATCGCGCACTGGATCGCTCCCTCTTGCGCCAGCCGCTGAAAGACGCGATAGTACACCACGTCGCCGGCGGGAATCCGCACCGCCAGGGGGACCACGCGGTTGGGGCTTGTCACGTCCATGGCGCGGCGGATCTCATGAAAGAGGAGGAGCAGCTCTTCCTCCGTGTGGTAATAGGGATATCTCATGCAATCTATGGTAACGCCATCCGTCCCCCAGGCAATGAACTCTTGCACGATGGCGGCGGCATACGCCCGCGTCTCCGGAAAACCGTAGCGCAGGATGTTGCCGGTGCGCCATTCCGGATGCTCGCGACTGATCTTGTCCTCCAGGCTTGTGCCCGGATAGCAGTTGGTCAGGCCGGCGTTGGCATAGTGTATCATCCCCATCTCGCGGCAGAGGTCTATGGTAACGCGCAGCACATCCAGCGCGCGCACCATCTGCTCCGGCCCGGTGGAATGCGTGCCGTCGTCGCCCGCCGTCATCCCGGAAAAGTGCTCCGCCACGTGGCTGTAATGCAGGGCGCGGGAGCCAAAGCGGATCGCCTGCGTGTGCACCTCGTCGGCGCCCATCTCCTTGTAGATAGAAAGTGCTTCGCGCACCGCGCCCAGCGAGTCCAGCCCATAGACGAACGCCCAGCTATACGGCTCGAAATAGAGCGCCAGCTTCTTGTCGGCCCAGCGCGCGGCGGCGCGCGGCATAGGCGGCGGCTCCGGCACGAACTTCAGATAGGCGATTCGGCCGGTGGGGTAAAGCTCCGGGTGTCTGATCGCGGTAGGGATGGGATGGATCTCCAGTGCCGTCTCCGGCTGCAAATCCACCGTGCGCCATGTGATTTCCTTGTGTGCCTTGGCAGCAAAGGCCGCCCGGTGCTGGCTGGCGATCAGCGGATAGCGGTCCTCCTCGCCGCTCAGGTGCAACCAGAGGTGCAACGCGCCGGACGGGACGCCGAGGATGACGCGGTAGCGCCCCCGCAAACCGGGCCGCACCACGAACGGCGCGACCTCCCGCCCCGACTCGACGGTCAGTGCGCCGTCCTCCACCCGCCAGCCGCTCCCGGTGGGCACGTCCTCTTGCCACATGCGATAGTAGCGGGCGCGGGTCGGCTGTAACGCGAGCGTGCACTCATCTGTCTCGATTCCATCCTCGCGCAGCGCCTCTACGCGCACGATCACCGTGGCTGGCGCAGCGTGCATGCCGTTGAGAAAGGTGTTCCAGTAGAGCGTATGCGGCGCACCGTTGAACTTGACGTTGCCAAACTGCACCGCTTCGTTCCACTCCCAGAAGCCGCTCGCCAGCAGGCAGTCCGGCCCGTGATCCAGATAGATGGCGCAAGGGCGGTAGGTGGCGCCGCCGTCCGTCGAGTAGGTCAGGCGCGCGCCATAGAGAGCGCCGCTCTCCAGCGCAAAGGCGATCTCCACGAAACCCTCGTCCAGCAGTTGTCGGCAGGTGATCATGAGGAGTACCTCCTATCTAGGGCGCAGTACGAGAGTGAGCACACCGCTCGCCCCTGTCCGACGATGGACCTGACTACCCGTGTGGCAGCATCACCGCTTTGATGATCGGCTGGCTGCCATCTATGATGGCACGCAGCGTCTCTTTCTCCTCGCCCCAGCGGAAGGTGTGTGTAACCAGCGCCTTGGCATCCACCAGGTCATCGCGCAGCAGCCGATTGGAGATGGGGAAGTTGATCGCCGGCTCGGCAAAAGTCGGGCGGAGTGTGATCTTGCGAAAGATCATGTCATTCACGTCGAGATCAATGACGTTCTTGCCGCCAAAGTGCAGGCCAAAGAAGGTGATGATGCCGCCAAAGCGGATGATCTTGAAAGCGTCGTACATGCTTTGCGGTGGCGAGCTGACGATGACGCGATCCACCCCTTTGGGGAAACGGTGTTTGATCTCGTCCTCGATGTCTTGCTTGCCCGCCTCGATAGTCATGTCGCAGCCGAACTGCCGCGCCAGCTCCAGCCGCGCCTTTTCGCGTGGGTTATCTGCGGGAAGGCCGGTGATGCCGACAAAGCCCGCGCCGTGCAGTCTGGCCAGGCGAGCGCACATCAGACCCAGCGGCCCAGGCCCCAGCACGACAACGCTGCCGCCGAGCGGGATCTCGGCGTTGAGCACGGCGGTGAGCGAGACGGCCAGCGGCTCTGTCAGGCTGGCGGAGACGTAATCCAGCCCCTCGAACTTGTCCACACTGTTAAAGCGGACACGCAGGTATTCGCCCATGCCCGGCTGCCCGCCCAGATCGTACATGTTGCGGCAGAACTGCGGCTGGCCGCTCTTGCACGCCTCGCAGATGCCGCACATGGAGCAATCCTCCACGATCACGCGGTCCCCTGGCTTGACCGAGGTGACGTTTCTGCCGACCTCGACCACCTCGGCAGCGATCTCGTGGCCCAGTGGCATCGGGTCATCTGTCCAGTCGCGCACAAAGTTGACGTCGGTGCCGCACACACCGCAGGCGTACACCTTGACGATCACATCATCCACATCCGGCGCGCCGATCTCGCGCTCCCGCACCTGGATGTCCAGATGCTTTTTGCCGTATAGTCCCTTGCTTTTCACCGCTTCACCCTCCATTCGTGTGTGCTGCAACGCCCACGCAACTGCCTCGTGTCCGCGCACCTCGTATATCGCAGAGATGCCGAGGTTTCAAATGTCTCCCTCTGTGCTCTGCGTTTTCTGCGGTGCAGCATATTATCCCGCGCCGTAGAGGCGGCCATCCGCGCCCGGGTAGATGGCATCGTCGGCGTGGGCCAGCGCCGTCGGCAGATCGGCAAAGACCTTGTGGAACGCGGCGACGATCTTGTCCATCAACTCGCGCCCGTTGGGCGCGTGCACGCCGTGCACGATGGTGTAGCTGTCGCACAGCGCCTGCGCCACCGGGAATTGGTTGGGATCATAGTTGTACTTGATCCCCTTGGCCTCGTTCACAGCCCACGGGAAGGAGGAGCCGCCATAGCCCAGCTTGCTCTGGAAGATATCCTGCGCCGGCACCGGCATCGTCTGCCACTGCCCGACGAGCACGCCTTCCCTATAGAGCGCCTTTTCCACGGCGATGCGGAAACGGCGCGGCGATGCGTCCACGCCCGCGGCCGTAGGATCAAAGCGCACATTGTACATGAAATAGACGTGCTGGCATTCGGGCGGGCAGTAGGGCGGGATCACACCCGGGATCTTGGCCAGCTCCTGAGTGAGGTAGTTGGCGTTGGCGATGCGGATGGCGTTATACTCGTCTAGGTGCAGCAGCTGCGCCCGGGCAAACGCCGCGGGTAGCTCCTGGTTGCGGTACATGTAGCCGAGGATCGAGGCATTGTAGATGCGGCGGTGGCTGACCTCGTCGATCTCGTCGCCAAAGCAGCGGATGAGCATCGCCTTCTCGAGATACTCGAGGCTATTGGTGTTGAAAAGCCCGCCCTCGCCGCCGGGGAGGTTCTTGTAATTGTTCAGGCTGAAGGTGCCGATGTCGCCGATGCCGCCGACCTTGCGCCCCTTGTATGTGGCCCCGTGTGCCTGGCAGGCGTCTTCGATGACATACAGGTGGTGCTTCCTGGCGATGGCCATGATGCGGTCCATGTCAGCAGACAGGCCCTGGATATGCACCGGAATGATGGCTTTCGTCCGCTCGGTGATCGCTGCCTCCAGTTTGTCCGGGTCCATGCAATAGGTGCGCGGGTCAATGTCCACGAACACAGGGATCGCATTCTGGTGCAGCGCGCACGATGCGGAAGCGAGAAAGGTAAAGGCGGACGTGATCACCTCGTCGCCCGGGCCGACGCCGACGGCTGCCAGAGACATGTGCAGCGCCGCCGTGCCGCTGTTGGTGGTGAGGCAATACTTGGTGCCAATGTACTCGGCCCACTCTCGCTCCAGCGCCGCCACCTGCGGGGCGGTGCCGCCCGCCACGATGCCGCTATCCAACACCTCGTTGATCAAACGGCGGTCATCTGGCCCAATGATCGGCCAGTTCTGATAGTCGCTGCGCTTCAGGACAGGAGTTCCCCCTGCAATCGCTAGCTTGTCTGCGTTACTCATCTCTTGCTCCTTTCAGGTGCAGAATAAGATTTGCCGGGCGCGGCGAGTAGCGCCACTGCGTTTGACGTTGATACGCTCACTCCCCTACCGTGCCTTGCTTGGTCGCGCGTTGTACGAGCTTGACGGTGCCGGCAAGGTGGCACCGATCCCCCCGGTATCGCGTCAGGATCCAGCCAAGGGGCCGGTTCCTAGCGTCCAGCAGCGTTTCGCCGGTTACTAGCAACGGGACCTCCGGCGCGATCTGCAGCAACTCGCAATCTACCGGGTCCGGCATCCGCACGGCGATCTCATAGAAAGTGTGGGTGAGCCTAATCTTGGACGCGGTCTGCCAGAGGTGCATAAAGAGTGGCGATCCGGCAACTTCGGCGGTGATAGCGGCGGCAAACGCTGGTGGGATGAATGCCTCATCCACCGATAACGGCATGCCGCCCTCATCGTCCAGCCGCACTAGGTGACGCACCATCGAACCGGACTGTACGCCTAGTTTCGCGGCGACCTGCTCGTTGGCAGGGATGAGCTCATCGGCGAGAAGTGTGCGCACCAAGCGCAGATTGCCGGCGGCGACGTCGGAGGTAAAGCTGGAGAGGCCGATCACGACGTTCTGCGGCGTGCTGCGGACAAAGTTTCCCAGCCCCTGCCGCCGCTCGACGAGGCCATCCAGCGCCAGCTCGTGCATGGCGCGGCGGATGGTAATGCGGCTGACGCCGAACTCTTCGCAGAGGCGCGGCTCAGAGGGGAGCGCAACGCCTCGGCGATAGGCGCCGGACAGGATGCGTTGTCGGAGCTGGTCATATACCTGGCGATAGAGCGGCTCGTTCTCCATCGGCCTCCCTGATCAAGATGATATACTCATTATAACAAGCTATGGTCATTATACCATAGAAGCGCCAAATGTCAAATATCATCTGCCGAGCTATCAGGGCTAACGCGCCAAATCCCACCACTACTCGCAGCTTGGGCCATTCAGGTCATTGCGAGGGGGCTTTTGCCCCCGCAGCAATCCCCTACCCAGCTATCAGGGATTGCTGCGGGAACTGCACTCGCAATGACGGACCGGGTTGCTCAACTTCTATTAGCTTTATGAGGATTGTATTGCCTGACCTGCTGTTGCAGGCGTCTCCTATGGCCTAGCCGCGTAGTTGTCGTAGCAGGGTGAGGCTATGCGCGAGGACAATGCTCTCGGCGGCCTCGTCCACACGGCGCGTGTCCTCGGCATAGCCGCCCTCATGGATCGCTTGCCGTGTCGGGATATAGCCCACCTGCCCATTGGCGAGGCCGATGATATAGGTGCGCGCGAAGGGGCTCTGCCGCTTGATCTCCTGCCCGATCTCAGTGTATAGCTCGCCAGGGAAGGTGAGCCAGGCGCAGTCGCCGATGACGAAACAGGTCTGCTCGATGGGAATGTCGCGATCCTGCACTTCGCGCAGGCGCTGGTAGAGCACCGCGAGATAATCGTCGCCCACGCCGTCCGCCATCGCCTGCACCTTGCCGCCGGTCTGGGCCAGAACGCGCTGCGCCCATTCCCACTCACCATCGGTGATGCGGCGAGCGGGGATGGTGTAGTTGATGTGCCCGCCGCGCAAGATGGCGGGCTGCTCGGAAAAGTCCAGCTTGCGCACCACCTCTGCCACCGCGCCAGCCAGCGCGTGGCCGGTGCGCTCCATCCCCTCCCAGTCTCGGTCGCGCAGCCCGTCAATGTCCATCGTGCCCTGCGCGCCGTTGACAAAGATCGCCATGCCGCCGAACTCGGCCTCCAGCAGCCGCTCTGCCAGTCCCGGATACTCGGCGCTGAGCAGATAGTTGTCACCGGAAAGCACGTTGGGATGCCCGGCATGATTGAAAAGGATGGCGACGGGCGCGCCGTCCATGCCGCGTGCCACCAGCACGCCCACCTCCGTGTCGGGCTTGCCCAGCGGACCCACGAGCTGGTCCGCGGGATATGGCTCCCAGTTCATGACGACATGGCCATCCTTAGCTAGCAACCGCCGGTAGTGGCTGATGGTATCCTCGCGCCCGGAGGCACAGCCTATCCTCACCGGCTGGAGGTGCGTCGCTGCGTCCGCGACCAGCGCTGCCAGCTTGCTGATCAGCTCCTGCGTGTATGCGGTCTCGGCCTGGTTGAAAAAGCCGATGGTTGCGGGGCCAGAGTGCGTGTGCGTTGTGGCGATGATGATCTGGGACACGGGGACGCTGCTGCGCATAGCAGCTCCTCGTCGCGCTGCCGTGTGGTCCTCCGTGCGCAGCCCGCAGACATCTACCGAGACGATGGCGTAGGCGGTGGTCAGGTCGTCTGCGTCGTTCGCCAGCACGAGCGCGCGCGCATAGAGCGGGTCGTGCACGCCGACCGAAGGGTGTGCACGGATCATGCCATCCATCCAGACCGGGCCGGATGGAGTGATGTCGATCTTGGCCGTTCCGGCAAACATGATGCTCCTCCGTGCTGTGCTAGGGGTGCGCAACTAACCGCACATGCTGCTCGTCTAGTTCGCCTCTGCCACCAGCGGTCCGGCCAGCTCTTCCAGGAAAAAGAGCCGCCCCGGCAAGGTGGGCATCCAGCTAGAGGGCACCCATTTGTCCGGGCCGTAGCGCAGCGTCACCCACAGGCTGACGCCCTGCCACATCATGCCGCGACCCAGCACGCCGTCGCAGCCGCCGATGCAACGATCCGACTTCAAGAACAGGCCCGGCCCGATGGTATTGGCATACGCCGGAATGGAGGTGGTGCGGCTCTTGAATGAGGTAATGGCGTTCTGCTCGATGGTCAGTGGGTGGAGCTTGGCGCCCAGGCGGTGCGTTTGCGCCTTCCATGCCTCCAACGAGTCGAACTCGCCGGCAAAATGCGGCTCCCAGAACGCGATATGAAAGACGCGCCCGATGCCGTAGATGGTCACCAGGCGCGCGCCCTTGGCCCGCAGCGCGCCGATCTGCGCCGCGTAATGCGGCAGCGAATCGCGCGTGGCAAAGTGGCGCTGCGCCCTGGGCACGGTCAACGTGCCCAGCGGCACGTAGAAGGCATCGTTCATCGCACCCTCGAATGCGCCCGGCGTCTCAGGTGGCAGGGTGTTCCCCTCGGCATCGCTCCACTCGTCCATGTTAAAGCCATGCACATGGGAGCAGCTCACGCCCCACTCCTGCAGGAAATAGACGATCCACCGATACATCCCCATCGGGCCGACGGGCAGGATGAGGATCAGCTCGCGCCCCGCGTCGCGGGCGCGCTTGATCTCCAGCGCCACCTCGTGCCCCATCTTGACCTCGAAATCGGCCAGCGTAGCGCAGGGAACCGGCGCGAACTCGGGATGCCACCAGCTCTGCGGCAACGTGATGGCGTGCGGCTCATGGCTGCAGCATTCGTCAATCTTGGCCAGGTCCCATCCCGCGGGGAAAAAGCCCTCCAGCAGTGAACCCTTGAGCGTGGATAGCAGATCCAGTTTCATGATAGGCCCTCCTTGCCTTATCGTTACGATTCCACCAGCGGCAGATGCGCCGTCTGACCCGTCTTGGCAGACCGATAGATGGCGCGGATGATCTCCACCGCCTTGCGCCCTTCGGCGCCATTCACGGCTGGCGCGCGGTCCTCGCGAATCGCGTCTACCATATCCTGTAGCTGGCGGCGGTGCAATTCGTAGCTGATCCCCATCGGATCCTGCGCGCCGCTGCCCAGATACCCTTCCAGCGATAGCATCCGCTCCTCCTCGCCTGGCGGCGCATCCACCAGCTTCCAGCGGACGATGCGCCCCTGCTCCAGCACGATCGTGCCCCGGTCGCCATGCAACTCTACCCGCGCCTCATCGCCAGGCCAGCTGGCGGTTGTGGCCTCGATGACGCCCATAGCGCCGTTGTCAAAGGTGAGCACGGCAGCAGCGGTGTCCTCCGTCTCCATCTCGTGCGCCAGTGTCGCGGTGCGGCCGTAGATCGTGCTGATGGGGCCGCCGAACCACTGCAAGAGGTCAATGCTGTGGATGCCCTGGTTCATCAGCGCGCCGCCGCCATCCAGCGCCCACGTGCCGCGCCAACTGCCCGTGTAGTACGACTGTGGCCGATACCACTTGATGTAAGCATCCACCAGCGTCAGCCGCCCCAGACGACCCGCCATCACTGCCTCCCGAGTATAGTGGACGCCTTCCATGAAGCGGAGGGGAAAGATGCAAGCGAGCTTGACGCCTGCCTCTGTCGCTGCCGCGATGATCTGGTCAACACGCGACAACGTGACATCAATGGGCTTCTCGACGATGACGTGTTTCCCGGCGCGGGCCGCGGCGACAGCAACCTCGGCGTGTGTGCCGCTGGGGGTGCAGATGGAAACCACATCTACGTCAGGTCGCGCCACAGTCTCCTCGTAGCTCGCGACCCAGCAGGCATCGCACGCGGCGGCGAGAGCGCAGCCCCTCTCCTGCGAGACATCGCAGACGACGCTCACTCTGGCATCCGGAATGTGGGAGATGGCGTCCATATGGACGCGACCGATGTTGCCCCCGCCGATGATGGCAAAGTTGAGTGGCTTCATTCATCCCTCCGATTATGGTTTGCCTGTGGCAATATGCACTTGGCACATTCGGGGCCTCGCCCTGCTCTGCCCACTGACTCTGACCGACAATGCGGCCGGCGGGACTCCGCCACCCTCGCATATGCTCTACTTGCTGGCCCACATACGCCCCAGGCTACAGGCAGCGGATTATACGCGCAAAGCTGCCCGCTGTCCAATGTCCTATGCGGCGATGTCAGCCAGCTCCCAGAAGTGTGCCTCTTGCAGTGCGGCGCGCAGCGCGGCGACTTCGCCCTCGTCCAGCTTGCGCAGGGGACGACGGCAATCGCCGCAGTCCAGCCCGATGAAGCGCATCATCTCCTTGACGGCCGGCAGACCGCCATAGCCCACAAAGACGTCAATGACGCGATTCGCCTGCGATTGCAGACGGCGCGCCGTTGCCATATCCCCCTGCTGAAAGGCGCCGTAGAGCCGCACATAGTGGCTGGCGAGCACGTTGTACGTCGTGCCGATGGCGCCATCCACTCCCAGCGCCAGGAAGGGGAGGAAGAGCTGATCTGGCCCGCTGAAGACGTTCATCTTGCCGCCGGTCAGCGCCATGATCTGCTCCAGCAGATGGAGGTCGTAGGCGGTGTACTTGAAACCGCGCACATGCGATATCTGGCATAGCTCGGCCATCTGCGCCGCGGTCAGGTTCACCCCTGTAGCGCTGGGGATGTAATACAGGTACAGCGGCAGGGGAGAGGCATCGGCGATCCTCTGGTAGTGCTCCTTGATGCCGCGAAAGCCAACCTGGAAGTAAAAGGGGGGAACGGCGGACACGGCGTCCGCGCCGCTGGCAGCGGCGTGGGCGGCCAGCGTCACGGCGTCGGCGGTGGCCGCCGCGCCGACGTGCACCATCACCGGCACGCGGTGGTTCACCTGCTCGATCACCACCTCTGCCAGCCGCTGGCGGGTGGCAGTCGGCAGAAGGACACCCTCGCCGGTGCTGCCGCCGACGTACAGGCCACCGATGCCGGTTTTGAGCAGATGCTCCACCAGCCGCCGCGTGGCAGCCACATTGATCTGATCATCGGGCGTGAGCGGTGTAACCAGCGCAGGCCACACGCCGGCAAAACGTGTCATGGTCATCCTCCTGGAACGGTATGTTGGTGTGTCTGGCGCATTCTACCACGCTTGCGGTATGCGACGAAATCGCCGCGCTTGACGCGGCTCGATCCATTCCTTTTGACCCGATCGGGCCGCCCGTGTATAATCACCGCTACCTGATGAAGGAGATCGGCATGCGCTGCGAAGCCCTTGTCTTTGATATCCAACGATTCTCGCTACACGATGGGCCCGGCATTCGCACCCTGGTGTTTTTCAAGGGATGTCCCCTGCGTTGCCGCTGGTGCCAGAATCCGGAAGGGCTGCTGCCACACCCAGAGATGGCGTTCTACGCCAACCTTTGCATTGGCTGTGGCAAGTGCCAGGAGGTGTGCCCGCAGGGGGCGATCACGTATCAGGGGGAGAGCCGCATCATCCGGGACAAGTGCACACGCTGTGGCAAATGCGCGGAGGTCTGTTTTGCCGAAGCGCTGCGCGTCGTGGGCCGTTACTACACGCCGGAGGAGCTATTGCAGGAGGTGCGGCGCGACGAGCCGTTCTATCGCACGTCGGGCGGCGGCGTTACCGTCTCGGGTGGCGAGCCGACCATGCAGCCGCTGGCGCTGCGCGAGTTCCTGCGACTGTGCAAGGAGAGCCAGCTCCATACGGCGCTGGAGACGTGCGGCTTTGCTGATTGGGAGATACTGGAGAGCGTCCTCCCTTACCTCGACCTGATCCTATACGACGTCAAGGCTGTTGACGCCGCGCTGCACCGCGAGTTCACGCGGCAGGACAACGCGCTGATCCTTGGCAACTTGAGTCGTCTGGTGGCACGAGGCGTCGCGGTGATCCCGCGCCTGCCGATCGTGCCAACGATGACAGCGCGACCAGAAAACCTGGGAGCGATCGCCGCGCTGCTCCGTGATTTGGGACTGGATGAAGTGCATCTGCTACCGTATCATCGCCTGGGCGAGAGCAAGCTGCCGCGTCTGGATAGCCCGCTGCCACCTCTGGCCCTCGTCCCGCTCACCGAAGAGCAGAAGCATCTCGCGGCGGCGTGCTTTGAGGAACGGGGACTGCGAGTCTCTATGGGAGGTGGTTAGGATGTCCGTCAAGCTCCAGAATCTGACAAGGCGCTCGAGCACGTCGCCGTGCGAGACCTGGTGGGAAGCCCCCGAGCCGACTGCGGGATGGGTTGAGGTGCACAAGACCGGTCTGGCCGGTTGGTCGGCGTTGGGGCGTTTCTCTCAGCCTGTCGTTGCTGCGTCTGACGTCGAGGCGGTCCGCAACAAAGCGTGCAGCGGCTCTATTCCGGTGCTCGTGCTGCCGGAGGGGGGCTATCTGACGCCGGAGGCGACAGAGCGCGTTGTGCTCTGGGATAGCGACGTGATCGCCTTTGCCTATGGCTGCGGGCCGGATGCGCCGGATCGCAGCGATGTGCCCAATGCGCGCCGGCTGCGGGCGGCCGGCAAGTGGATCGTGCGCGGCGTTGACACCAAGGATTGGCTGGCGGATGGAGATCTGCTGCTGATCCTGCCTATACCCGGCACCGGCGGCGTCATCCAGCCGTGCCAGGTGGTCGCGACGCGCGGTGTGGGCGGGTCATGGTTCGAGACGACGCTCGTGGCCAGGGGCGTATACGCGCTGACTGAGCCAGGTCATTACGAGCGAGCCCAGTCGTATCTGGTAATCGGCGAGCGCCGTGCGGCGCTGATTGATACCGGCATGGGTATCGGCAACATCGAGCTGGAGGTGCAGCGGCTGACGGACAAACCGATCCTGGTCGTCAACACACACTCGCACTATGACCACATCGGCGACAACCACCGCTTTGCCGAGGTCGCGCTCTTTGACACGCCGCTGGCGCGGCAGCGCGCCATGCAGGGCATCTCTCATGCCGAGATCGCGGCGATGGGCGCGCTAGTACCAGGGGCTTTCTATCGCCCCTGGTCGGTGCCGCAGCCATTTCGGCCAGAGGACTATCGCATTCTGCCCTTTGCCATCACGCATCCCCTGCGGGAGGGAGAGGTGATTGACCTCGGCGGCAAGATGTTGCAGGTATGGCATACGCCCGGCCACTCGGCGGATAGCATCTGCCTGTACGATGAGGCGGACCGTTTGCTCTTTACGGGGGACTCTTTTTACCCCGGCACGCTCTATTGCCACTTTGCCGATTCGGATCTGGACATGCTGGCGCAATCGGCGGCTCGCCTGGCCGCGTTGGCGTCACGGCTTGATGCGATATGCCCCTCGCATAACCGTCCACGCTTGGAGCCCGGCGTGCTCGTCGAATTCGCGGACGCGCTGGCGCAGGTGCTGGCGGGACGGGCAGCGTATCAGGTGGTGGATGAAGACCTGCCGGCGCAGCAGGGGCGGTTGCGCCGTTACGAATGGCCGCATTTTGCCCTGCTCCTCTCCGCCTGAGGAGCGCCATGGCAGCGCGTGTGCAGATGGTGGGCACATCTGTGGGAGCAGTGATCCTGGCGGCGGGAGGCGGGCACCGCTTTGGCCAGATCAAACAGCTTCTGCCGCTGGGCGGCAAGCCGCTTCTCGCGCGCGTGTTGGATGCAGTGCTGGCGTCGCCCGTACAACAGGTGGTGCTGGTGCTCGGCGCGCACGCATCAACTATCCGTCAGCAGTTGGCCGGATATGCAGCGCAGCCGCGCCTGCTTATCGTGGATAATCCAGCTTGGCAGCAGGGACTCAGCACGTCGTTGCGCGCTGGCTTGGCAGCGCTGGGACTGGATGTGGCAGCGGTGCTGATGGTGCTGGGAGATCAGCCGCATGTCTCGCCCGAGTTGATCGCGCGACTGCTGCGCCGCTGGCAGCAAACCGGCGCGCGGCTGGTAGCGCCCGCATACAAGGGGAGTTGGGGCAATCCGGTCCTCTTCGCGCGGAGCCTTTTCCCCGAGCTGCGCGCTGTGACCGGGGATCGCGGCGGCAGGGATGTGGTGCGGCGGCACGCGGACGAGCTGGCGCTCGTGGAAGTGGACGCCGCGCTCTGTTTCGATGACATTGACACGCCCGCCGACTATGTGCGAGCATTACAACTCTTTCAGGGAGAAGGAGCGTTGTCGAGAGAGAAGCGTCTATCGGACATCCGGCATTTGTTGATTGACATGGATGGCGTCATGTACCGGGGGATGACGGCGATCCCAGGCGCGCGCGAGTTCCTCGATTTCTGCCGGGAGCGCGGCATCCCGTTTCTGCTGTTCACCAACAACTCGTCGCTCACGCCGCAAGAATACGTGACCAAACTCGCCGGCATGGATATCCACGTCGCGCCGCAGGAGGTGTTCACCTCGTCGGCGGCGACGGCTATGCATCTGGGAAAGGTGATCCCACCCGGGTCACGGGTCTATGTGATCGGGGAGAGCGGCGTGCGCGAGGCGCTGCGGGCTGCCGGTTACGAGGTGGCTGACGGGCACGAGGGTGTGGCGGCGGTCGTGGTCGGCTGGGACCGCCATCTGACCTATCGCAAGCTCAAAGAGGCGACGCTGGCGATCCGCGCCGGCGCGGCCTTTATCGGCACCAACCCGGACAAGACCTACCCGGCGGAGGAAGGATTAGTGCCGGGCAATGGCGCGATCCTGGCCGCCATCGAGGCGGCGACGGACGTGTCGCCCTTTATCGTGGGCAAGCCGGAGTTGCCCATCTTTCAGGTGGCGCTGGATCGGCTGGACGCGGACGCGGCGCATACGGCGATCATTGGCGACCGTCCGGAAACGGACATCCTGGGCGGACAGCGGGCCGGGCTGATGACCATCCTCGTGCTGACCGGCGTTGTGGGTGAACGGGAGCTGGCCGCGTCTGGGTTGGCGCCCGACTGGGTGTTCGCGGATCTGCCGGCGCTGCAAAACGCTTGGGTGGCCGAGCTCGGCTAGGCGCAGGCTGCCGCTCCGGCCTGGCCTCGACGAGCCAGGCTTTTTGCTGTTGCGCAGCCGCGAGGAGAGGGCAAAGCGGTGGACATGGCCTTTGATGAGGAAAGCTACAACCGGCAGATCGCGCGGGACTATCGCTGGAACTTCGCGGTCAGCGCGCTAGACGGCGTCTTTTACTGGTTTGGCATCAGCTTTGTCAGCGGCAGCACCGTCATCCCGGTATATGCGGCGCGCCTGACCAGCAACCCGGTCGTGATCGGGCTGATCACCGCCATCGCCAGCTCCGGCTGGTTTCTGCCGCAGCTTCTCACGGCGAACCTCGTGGAGCGGCTCCCACGTCGTAAGCCGCTCGTGGTTGTGGCCGGCTTCTTCCTAGAGCGGCTGCCTTTCCTGCTGCTGGCGGTTTCTACCCACCTCTTTGCCGTGCCCTACCGCAAGCTGGCGTTGGTGCTCCTGCTCCTCTTTTATGCGTGGCACAGCTATGGCGCGGGGTTTCTCGCCACAGCGTGGCAGGACATGATCGCCAAGATCATCCCGCCGCGCCGGCGCGGGCGCTTCTTCGGCATCAGCAACTTTGGCGGTGCAGCGCTGGGCGTTCTGGGTGCGCAGGCCACCGCCCGCATCCTCGCGCGCTATACTTTCCCCAATAACTTTGCGCTATGTATGCTCTGCGGCTTTGCGCTCATCTCGCTCTCCTGGCTGTTCCTCGCCATGACGCGCGAGCCGGCATACCCACCCCAGAAGGAGCGCATCTCGCACGGGCAGTACTGGCGCAGCCTGCCGCGTCTCTTGCGTGCGGACCTTAACTTTCGCCACTATCTGGCAGCGCGCGCCCTGACCGGTTTCAGCCGCATGGCGTCGGTGGGGCTGGCGGCAGTCTATGCGGTGGAGCGGTGGCGTCTCCCGGATCAGCAGGCGGGCGTGTTCACCACCATCCTTCTGATCGCGCAGACGGTGCTCAACCTGGCTTTCGGCTACCTAGGCGACCAGAAGGGCCACAAGCTCTCGCTGGAGCTGGGCATCGCCGGCTGGGCGGCGGCGATGGCGGCGGCGCTCTGGGCACCGAACCCGCTGCTGTTCTCGCTCCTCTTTTTTGCCGGCGCTGGCGCTGCCACCGCATCCGAGCTGGTGGCGGGGCCGCTCGTCCTGCTGGAGTTCGCCAGTCCGGCAGATCGTCCCACCTATATCGGCCTCGGGAACACGACAACTGGCATCTTTAGCGCCATCGCGCCCCTAGTGGGCGGTTGGTTGGCGGCGCTGTTCGGCTACCGGCCGCTGTTTGCCATCGCGCTCCTCTTGACGGCTATGGCCTGGGGCGTGATGCACTGGGCTGTGCACGAGCCTCGCCACCTGCACGCTTGACAGCTCGACGCAAGGCTCTACACTCCAGATCAGCCCGGTCTATCGCTTGCCGTGAGAAAGGAGGCGCGCATGCCACGGCCCAATATCCTGTTCATCCTCGCCGACGATATGGGATATGGCGACTTTCAGGCGTTCAACGGCGGCCTATCCCAAACGCCGGCGCTGGATGAGCTGTTGGCGGAGGGGATCTGCCTGACGCAGCACTATTCCGGCTCCGCGGTATGCGCCCCGGCGCGCGCGGCGTTGCTCACCGGCCGCTACCCACATCGCACCGGCGCGATTGACACGTTGGAAGGACGCGGCCTGGATCGGCTGGCGCTGCGCGAAGTAACGCTGGCCGATCTGCTGAAACGAGCGGGGTATGTTGCCGGCCTGATCGGCAAGTGGCATCTGGGCGCGCTGGACCCGCGCTATCATCCCAACGCGCGCGGCTTTGACGAGTTCGTCGGCTTTCGCGGCGGCTGGCAGGACTATTATCGGTGGCGGCTGGATCGCAATGGCCGCTTTGAGCCAGCAGATGGCCGCTATCTGACCGATGTCCTGACGGATGAGGCGATCGGCTTCCTGCGGCGGCATGCGCGCGAGCCTTTCTTCCTGCATCTCACCTACAATGCGCCGCACTTTCCGCTGCAAGCGCCCGATGAGGATGTGCGCCCCTTTGCCGAGACAGGCAGGTTCAGCAAGGGGGTTAGCACCCTCTACGGCATGTTGCGGTGCATGGATCGCGGCGTGGCGCGGATTCTGGAAGAGCTGTCGCGTCTGGGGATCGCCGAGGATACCCTTGTCCTCTTTACCAGCGACAACGGCCCGCAGTTCGGCGGCGAGGGGGAGATGCGTTTGGACCGCTTCAACTGCGGCTTCAACGGGGCCAAGGGCCTCGTTTATGAGGGAGGCATCCGCGTGCCGCTGATCGCGCGTTGGCCGGCGGGGCTGCCGCGTGGTCAATGTCGCCACGACATAGTGCACTTTACCGACTGGCTGCCCACGCTGCTGGCCGCCGTCGGCGAGACGCCGCCGCCAGAGCTGGCGCTGGATGGCGTGAATGTGCTCCCCGTGCTGCGCGGCGAACCGGGAGAGGTGCGGATACGGCGCTTCTGGCAGTGGAACCGTTACACGCCCCTCGTTACATCCAACGCGGCGATGCGCGACGGCGACTGGAAGCTGGTGCGCCCGCGCATCCGCGAGACCATGGTTGTGGCGGCAGAGGATTTGGAGATGGACCGCGCGCTCAAGTACGAACCGGAGCGCTTTCATGATATCCGACGCGCGCCCGAGCCGGAGCGGATCATCCCACCGCCCCCGCCGCCTCAGCTCTTCAACATCCGCGAGGACCCGCTGGAGCAGCGCGACCTTGCGGCGGCAGAGCCAGCCCGCACGGCGGCCATGTTGCAGGCGCTGGAGACGTGGTTCGCGGAAGTGGAGGCGGAGCGACGCGCCATCGCCGATTAGGCGGCCGGCGACTCGGCGCGCTCCGCCTCTGACGTGGTACGCACCAGCAGCGCAAAGGGGATGGAGAGCAGGATCATCAGCGCCGCTCCCCAGGAGAGTGTCTCGTAGCCCACGATCCGCAGCAGCGTGCCCGCCAGCAGCGACATGCTCACCGAGGTGATGTGGTTCACGCTGACGCCTGCGGTGAGCGTCGGCACGAGGTCCCCCGGCAAGGCGATGCGGTTGGCGTAGGTGTCCAGCGCCACCCGCGATAGCACGAGAAAGTTGATGGAGATATAGAGGAGCGCCAGGATCCACACGTTGTGGATCAGCGCGTAGCCGATGAAAGAGAACGCCAGCCCGCTGTAGCTCATCAGCAGCACGGCGCGCTCACCCAGGCGGTCAATCAGCGCGCCCATGCGCGGTACGCCCACGAGGTTCACGATGCCGCTCACGATCAGCAACAGCGACAGCTTTTGCGCGTCCAAGCCGTAGAACTGCGCCAGCACCCACGAGGCAAAGGCAAAGAACACCTGCGTGCGCGAGCCCTCGAAAAAGATGAGCACATAGTAGAGCCAGTAGCGCCGGCGGAAGACGAGCTTGCGCGTCTGGCTTCCCTCGCCGCCCACGTCGGGAGGGATGCGCAACAGTGAGGCGGCGCCGATGACCAGCGCCCCCCCTGCCAGCGCGAAAAAGACGCGCAAGCCGAGGCGATTGACCAGGAGCGTTACCAGCAACATGCCACCCAGCCCCGCGAACGCGCCAATGGCGCTCATCCGCCCCAGGATGCGCCCCGAGTGCGACTTGGGCACCAGCGACATGCTGAGGGAGCTTTGTAGCGGCATCCAGTTGTGAAAGCCGACGCTGGCGACAAGCGAGGCGACGATCAGCGCCAGATACGAGTGGACAAAGGCGTACGCGCCATAGCCCAGGCCCATCAGCAGCACCGACATCGCTGCCTGCCGCGACAGCGGCAGGAATGCCAGCAGTGCCGCCAGGAACACCAGCAACAGGCCCGGAATCTCGCGGATGCCGGAAAGCCAGAGCACGCGATCCCCGCCCAGCTGCAGGTCCTGCACGTAAAAGTTGGTGGCCACGCCACCCTGCAATCCCTCACCCAACCGCGAGAAGAATACCGCCAGCGCCAGCGCGATCAGCGGCCCGCTCCAGTTCACGCGTCGTTCCATGCCTGCCCTCGTCAGAGTCAAGATGCCGCCAGAGCCAGGGGGCGAGCGCACGGCCGGCGGCGCGGTGCGCCCGCAATGATGATCTACCGCGAGAAAAGGTCCAGGACCTGCTGCATCTGGTCCGGGATAGGGATGTTCTGCGGGCATTTCTCCAGGCATTCGCCGCAGGCGATGCACCGCGATGCATCGCGCTCTCGCTCGACCAGTCGCGCATACTGCCGCCGAGCGTAATCCTCTAGGCCATACACCTGATAGTAGTTGAACGCCTCAAAGTTGGCGGGGATATCCACGCCGTGCGAGCAAGGCATGCAGTAGCGACAGCCGGTGCAGTAGAGATCGGCTAGCCGCTTGTTCTCCTCCATCAATTGTGTCAGCATCGCGACCTCGGCGGCGGAGAGCGGCCCCACTTCCGCCGCCGCGATGTTCTCCTGCACCATCTGCACCGAGCCCATGCCGGAGAGCGCCACATGCACGTTCGGGTTGGCGAGGACAAAGCGCAGCGCCAGCTCGGCGGCGCGCTCCGCGCTAAAACCGGGCAGACCGCGCACTCCCTTGGGCAGGACGGAGAGCCGCCCCCCGCCCACCGGCCCCATCACGACCACGCCCAGCCCTTTGCTGGCAGCATAGGCGATGCTCTCCTCGTTGCGCCGGTCCAGATAATTGTACTGGCATGTAACCAGCTCGATAAAGCCGAGATCAATCAGGTCGCGCATCCGCTCCGGCGCGTCATGAAACGACATGCCGATGTGCTTGACCAGCCCCTCTTCTTTGGCGCGCAGCATGTCCTGCAGCCAGCCGGTCTTTTTGTCGATCTCGTGGAAATTGTCCCAGCCGATGCCGTGAAAGAGGTAAAAGTGCACCCAGTCGCGGTCGAGCTTGCGGAGCTGGTGCTCCAGCATGCGGCGCAGGTCGCCCGGATTCGCCATCCGTTGCTTGGTGGCCTTGGTGGTCAGGAGGACGTCATCCTCGTACCCCTTGATGGCGCGTCCGACAGCATACTCCGACTCTCCCTCGCAATAGAGGAACGCGCTGTCAATGTAGTTCACGCCGCCCGCGAGAGCCGTGCGGAGCGCCTCGATCGCCTTGTCAAGGTCCACATAGTTATAGCCGCCGATGTCTACCATGGGCAGTCGCATGCTGCCGAAACCCAGCGGCGATACCTCATAGCCGGTCTTGCCCAAAGGTCGCTTCTTCATCACGGTTTCCTTTCTCACTCCCCTGCTCGGTCGTCGACAAGGATACACGCGGCAACCGGGCTGGTTGCGCGCTCTATCCTTTTGCCTTGGCGCGCCCCTCGGCATAGATCGGCCCGTACACCTCGCGGTCGCGGATCACGCAGCCGGTCCGGCCGTGATCGCGCATGATCTGCGTGCAACGGCTGCATGTGATGCACACCTTGCGCGGGTCCAGAAAGCCCCTGGTCAGCAGATCACGGGCAAAGTCGGGATAGGCAAAAGCGCCACGTCCCATACCCACCATCTTCATCCACCGCTGACGGATGACAGCGGCGGCGGCATTGCCCTGATACTGCCGCAGCCACGAGAACCCGGAGCCGATGATCACCATATCGGGGACAACGCCCTGCACCTGCCGCGCCTGGTGCACGATGCGCGCCACGCCCTCCAGCGGGTGCTCATCCGGCGTCTTGCCGCCCACGATGGGCACGTCAAAGGGGCGGTTGATTTCCGGCGTAAAATAGGGGTTGCCCGCCGTAACGTTTAGCAGCGTCAGGCCACGCGCCGCCAGTAGCTGGACCAGGCGCAGCGGCTCCGTCAGATCGGGGATTTTGGGACTTTCCTGGCTGACACCCCAGCCCCACGGATACGGGTGCCCGTCATAGACGTTGAGGCGCGTGGTTACCATGATGCCGGGGACTTCCTTTTGGATGCGGTCCACCACGGTCAGCAGGAAGCGGGTACGGTTCTCGAAGGAGCCGCCATAGCGGCCCGGACGGGTGAAGGATGCCAACAGCTCCGACAGCAGATAGCGGTGGCAGCTCTTGACATCCACGGCATCAAAGCCCGCCATCTTGGCGCAGTATGCCGCTTCCACATAACGATCCTGCAGGCGTTCCAGCTCCTCGTCGCTGATCAGCGGGTGATCGGGCGGGATATTGTACACCTTGTCCAGCACGCCGTCATGATGGGCGATGATCGGTGCGGGCTTGTCCACCGGGCGCGCGTAACGGCCCGAATGCGTGAGCTGCAGAACCGTGACCGGGCGAAAGTCGGCGCCGTTCGCCGCTGCTGCGACCTCCAGCGTGCGCTGGAGCAGATCGCGAAAGCTCGGCACGTTCGCCTCCACCATCAGCAGTTGGCGGGGGTTGGCGCGTCCCTCCTGTACCACGGCCGTCGCCTCGAACCAGAGGAGCCCGGCGCCTCCCGCGCCAAAGCGCTCGTACCGTCGGATCGTCAGCGTGTCCGGTTTGCCGTCCGCTGTCCCGTCGCACCC
>JAIOAV010000007.1 GCA_019873665.1 Chloroflexota bacterium | reverse complement strand
GAGTTGCAGGTCGGCGGCGACGCCGACGGCGGTGTTCCAGCCGTGCGGCACAAAGCGCACGCCATGCTCCTGCGCCATCCAGGCGATGCGCCGCTCCTCGCTGATGCCGCCGCACTTGGTTACATCTGGCTGCACGATGTCAAAGGCGCGCGCCTGCAGCCACGGTTGGAATGACTGCCGCCGTGTCAACACCTCGCCGCCTGCGATCGGCACCGGCGAGTTCTGGCGTAGCAGCACATACTCGTCCAGCGCGTCGGGCTTGAGCGGCTCCTCGAACCAGAACACATCATATGCCGCCAGCATGTCCGCGGTGCGCAGCGCCCACTTATAGCCGTGCGGCCAAAAGGCGTCGCTACCGCCCGCATCCACCATCAGCAGCGTGTCATCGCCCACGGCGTCGCGCGCGGCAGCCACGATTGCCTCGTCCAGATCGTGGCTCACCCGCCCGAAAGGTCCCCACCCCATCTTGAGGGCGCGAAAGCCTTGCTCCTTGAGCTGTGCCAGTTGCTCTGCCAGCGGCTCCGGCTCGCGCATCAAGATCGAGGCGTAGGGGCGCGCCCGCTCGCGGTAGCGGCCGCCCAGCAGCCGTCCCACCGGTTGCCCTGTGGCCTTGCCCAGCAAATCCCACAGGGCGATGTCAATGCCGCTGATGGTGTGCTCGATGCTGCCGCCGCGCCCCAGCCAGAACATATTCTGGCGGAGTTTCTCGCTGACGCGCTCCGGCTCCAGCGCATTTTCTCCCAGATAAAGCGGCTCCAGTACCGCCAGCGCGGCCTTGACCAAGGCATCGTTCGTAAAGACGCCGCCCAGGCCGATGAGGTCCTCGTCTGTCATAACGGCCAGCAGCGTGTGCACGCAGTCTTCGGGGCGCAGCTCGTTGCTCCAGCCCCCTTCAGGTGTGGCGCTGCGCAAGCCGAGAGCGCGAATCTCGCGTATCTTCATGTGATCACCCTCCTTTTCAAGGTGGTTCACGGCAGCCGGTTTCTCACCACCGGATATTCTTTTGCACCGGCCCTGTGTGCTGGTCAGAGCGTGGCGCGATGGGCCACTGCCGCCACTCATCCACGACCGCCACCAGCCCGCTGACCGCCGCTTCCCAGAGGATGCGCCCCTTTTCCGCCGTCGCCTTGGTGGGATCGCCGTGCACGCCCAGCTTGGTCCAACGCCCCCAATAGTCGCTGAAACGCACCGGATACTCGCTGGTGCTATCGGAGCTGACATATTGACCCTCGATGTCGTTACCTGCCACCGCCTTGTCCCAGCGGACACGCTCTGGCGCGAGATAGAGATAGAGCGAAGTCTCGAACTCGTCGGCGTGCGCCCACATCTCGGTCTCGCGAATCTGCGCGAACGCTTTCGCGGCCAAGCCAAAGTAGCCGATCGCCCCACAGATCGAGTCGGTCTCCAGCACCGTCTTGCGCGCCACCAGCTCTGCTAGTGGCGCATTCGAGCCGTGGCCGTTGACGATGAGCATCCGCTGAAAGCCGTGATACGCGATGCTCTTGGTGATATTGAGGCAAAAAGCGATGAACACTTCCGGCTCGATGTGCACGGTGCCGGGAAAGTCAATGTGATGTCGGTTCAGGCCATAGGAGACCGGCGGCAGCACCAGGATGCGATCCGGCGCGCGACGTCCCGCTTCCAGGCAAACCTGCTCCACGAGAAAGGCGGCGGTCTCCAGGGGCAGGTGCGGGCCGTGCTGCTCGGTGGAGCCGACCGGCAAGAGCACCACCCTTTGCTGTGCGATGGCCTCATTCATCTCTGGCCAGGTCAGGCGATCATAGCGATACTCGGTCGAGTCCATAGCTCCTCCTCTCAGACTGATGGTCTGATAACCTGACGGCTCGGCAGTCATCACGGGCCGCCGAGCCGTATCCGGTTGGTCCACTGACAAGCACGAGCCTATGACGGGGTTCGGGTGAGCGCCTTGTGCGCTTCCTTGAGCTGCTCGCGGATAGGGATGTGTTGCGGGCATTTGTCCTCGCACTCGCCGCACTCGATGCACGCGTCGGCAAGCGTGCGGCCGCGCGCGGCCCAGCCTGCGTACGTCCTGATGGACATCTCCCAGAGGCCATACACTCGTGCCTCGTTGTACTTCTGAAAGATCTCCGGGATGATAACCCCCTCCGGGCATGGCACGCAATAGCCGCAGCCGGTGCAATAGAGGTCAGCCAGTCCCTTCAGCCGCGCCAGCTGCTCGTCAATCCGCGCTCTATCCTCGGCGGTGAGGCTGACCTCATCCGAAGCCGTCGCCAGGTTCTCCTCGACATGCTGCATCGTGCTCATGCCGGACAGCGCTACACTCACATGGGGATTCGAGAGCACAAAGCGCAGCGCCAGCTCCGGCACACGCTTGACGCCGGGGATCAGCTCCTCCAGCACCGGCGTGCTCACGCCCAGCCGTCCGCCGGCCACCGGCCCCATCACGACAATGCCGATGCCGCGCTCGTGCGCCAGCGCGATCCCCTCTTCCAGCCGCCGATCTAACATGTTGTACTGCAGTGTGATCACCTCAGGATAGCCAGTGTTGATATACTTGATCAGGTTCTCGTTACTGTCATGGAAGGAGCTACAGATGTGCTTGATAAGGCCCTGATCCAGCGCGCGGCGCATCCATTTGCTCACCATCGGCTCGACGCGCTCCGTGTAGCGCTGCCAGTTGATGCCGTGGTGGTTATAGATGTCAATGTAGTCCACCTGCAGTCGCTCCAGGCTATCTTCGAGGTTCTGCCACCACTTTTCCTCCGAGTCGTACTCCGGGTTCTTGGTGGAGACGACGATCTTGTCGCGCCACCCTTTCAGCGCCTCGCCCACCACCCGCTGGCTATCCCGGTTGCAGTAGCCGACGGCGGTATCAATATAGTTCAGTCCGCACTCAAAGGCGCGATGGATCATCGGGATCGCCTTCTCCCGGTCCACGCGTGCGTCCTCGCCTGTGCCAACCATCGGCAGACGCATCGCCCCAAAGCCCAGTTGCGACACGCGATGCCCGGTCTTGCCCAGATCACGGTAGATCATCACGAACCTCCTTACAGAGAAGTCAACTAGAAATCGGATGATTGTGCATAGCCTGGACGATTCATGTCATTGCGAGGGCAAAGCCCGAAGCAATCTACAGGCAGCCACATAGGGGATTGCCTTGCAGACTGCGCTCGCAATGACGGATCAGGCCGCCAGTTCTAGCTGCTTCCTCCACTAGACGTGTTTGACACGTATCCCCGAAAAAGCCTCTCTCCAGTGTAACGATTTGGACAGGCAGGTCAAATCCGCCGCCATTGCGACGGAGCTACCCTCCCTTATGGCAACTCTCCGCCGCGGCCGGCAACAAAGAGTCGATACCACTCCTCGCGGCTTAGCTCGATGTCCACCGCCTGGCAGGCGGCGCGGATGCGTGCCGGGTTCGTCGTGCCGATCACCGGCTGGATACCGGCCGGATGCCGCAGCAGCCAGCCGACCACGATCGCCTCCCGACTGACGCCCTTTGCCGCCGCCAGCTCTGCCACGACCTGTGCTGCCTCCACGATCCGGCTGTCAGCGCCGGCGGGCAGATTGCCGGATAGCGCGCCGCCGACGAGCGGCCCCCACGCCTGGATGGTGATGCCGTTCATCCAGCAGTACTCCAGCGTGCCGTCGCCGCGCACCCGGTGCAGCAGCGGCCGCCGTGTCAGGCTGACGCCCACCTCCAGCAGCTCCGAGTCGAGCGGGTTCAGCAGGAGCTGGTTGATAACCAACTGCTGCCGCACACAGGAAGCCAGGAGCTGAATCTGCGCCGCCGTGTGATTGCTCACGCCAAAGTAGCGCACCTTGCCCGCCGCATGCAGCGCGTCAAAAGCGCGCGCCACCTCCGCCGGCTCCATCAGCACGTCAGGGCGGTGCAACAGGAGGATGTCCAGATAGTCGGTCTTGAGGCGACGCAGGCTCCCTTCCACCGAGCGCACGATGTGATCGTAGCTGAAATCGTATCGCGTGGGCGCGGTGGGATCCGGGTCGCCGCGGCGACGGATGCCGCATTTGGATTGCAGGATGATCTTGTCGCGCAGGCCAGGGACGGCCTCCCAGATGGCAGAGAATACATCCTCCTTGCTGCCGTTGCCGTAGATATCCGCGTGATCGAAAAAGGTGATCCCCGCCTCCAGCGCGGTCTGAATTGACGCGAGCGCCTCGCGGCGGTTGTCGCTCAGCCGCATGCAGCCAAACGCGAGGCGCGAGACAACCAACGGCGTCTTGCCGATGTGCATAGTTTTCATGTCACCCCCTCCACAGCCTGGATAGAACCGATTGCTTCGCCGCTCATGATATGCGAAAACCGGCGGGCACGCCAGCCGGAGTGCGAGACGTTTGACATGTCGGGGGGCGGAGTTTACAATCAGTACAAGCTCGCTCGCGAGTGGGCAAGTCAGATGAGGAGATGCGGGCCCTTGGAAGCTCAGAGCGGATGGCACTACCGGATCATGGCAGTTTTTCTTGTGATCACGAGCGTGCTGATGCTGACATCCTGCAAGGTCATGCCGCCTCCCGCCGAGCCTATCTCAACAGCTGCTGCGCCCACGCCGATCATCGCCACGCTCCCGGCTGACCAGTATCTGGTTGCCGAGGTGATTGATGGCGACACCATCGTCCTGGCGACGGGAGAACATGTGCGCTATATTGGTATAAACGCCCCCGAACCCACCAATGCCGAGTGCTATGCCCGCGAAGCTACTGCCAAGAACGCCGAGCTGGTAGCGGGCAGGCCAGTGCGGCTGGAGAAAGATACCCGCGAGACCGACGACTATGGTCGGCTGCTGCGTTACGTCTATGTGGACGATCTCTTTGTGAACGGTGAGCTTGTGCGGCTGGGATATGCGCGGGCGCGAGTCTATCCCCCGGACGTGCGTTACACCGACCTGCTGGCGGAACTCGAACGCGAGGCGCAAGGGAACGCGCGCGGGCTGTGGAGCGCCTGCGTGGGGGCGACGCCGACGCGCAGCCCGGCGTGCATCGGCCCGGATGACGCGCGGGCGCATGTCGGGAAGCGGGTCTGCGTTGAGTTCCTCGTCGTGCGCACGCACAATTCAGGACGGCGTGTCTATCTCAACTCGCGCAATCCTTATCAGGGGCACCTGGAGGTCGTTATCGAGCGCACTCGGTGGAGCTGCTGGCCAATCGCGCCGGAGAGGCTCTTCCTGCAGAAAAGAGTGTGGGTCTCCGGCACAATCGAGCTATACAACGACTCGCCGCAGATTACGTTGGAGGATTGCGCCGCGATCAGCATCCTGGAGTAGCGCCACGCACGCCGCTGCGGAGAGTCGGCGAACAGCCGTGACATGCGAAACCCGCGTGGGAGAGATTGCCGCTGGAGGTGCATATGCCTGAGGCCACCAAAAAAAAGACGACCATCCCATCGTTCCGCGAGACCAAGGGCCGCAAAAAGTACACCATGATCACTGTGTATGATTACCCTTTTGCGCGGCTGGTGGATCGCTCCACGGCCGAGATCATCCTCGTCGGTGACTCGCTGGGGATGGTGATCCAGGGGCTGGAGCTGACGAACCCCGTCACGCTGGATGAGATCATCTATCATACCCGTGCGGTGCGGCGCGGTGCGCCCAACACGCTCATCGTCGGCGATATGCCGTTCATGAGCTATCAGATCAGCCCGGAGCAGGCGCTGGCCAGCGCCGGACGGATCATCAAAGAGGGGGGCGCGGACTGCGTCAAGATGGAAGGAGGCGCTTACTTCGCCCCCTACATCGCCAAGATCGTCAAGGCGGGCATCCCGGTAATGGGCCACATCGGCCTAACCCCACAAAGCGCTGCGGCGCTGGGCGGTTTCAAGATGCAGGGGCGGACCCCAGCGGAGGCGGAGCAACTGATCGCCGATGCCAAGGCGCTGGATGAGGCGGGCGTGTTCGCGATGGTGCTGGAGTGCATCCCGCGCGGTGTGGCCAAAGCCATCACCGCATCGGTCGGCGCGGTTACCATCGGGTGCGGCGCTGGCCCACATGTGGACGGCCACAATCTCAACGCATACGACATCCTGGGCCTGTTCGAGAAGTTCGTGCCCAAGTTCGTCCGGCAGTACGCGCATCTTGCGCCAGAGATCATCACCAGTTTCGATGCATTCGCCGCGGATGTGCGCTCCGGCGACTACCCAGCCGCTGAGGAGTGCTTTACTGGCGGGGACGAGATACAGAAGCTCTACCCAGACTAGCCAGCAGGAGGATAGATATGCCCGAGGAAAAGCGCCGTGGGCCGCGTCGCAGCTCGCTGATCACCGAAGGGGTAGATCGGGCCACGCATCGCTCCTTGATGTATGCCATGGGATGGAGTGCAGAGGATCTGCGCAAGCCGCTGGTGGCGGTGGTCAACTCGTTCAACGAGCTGGTTCCCGGCCACATCCACCTGCAGCCGCTGGCGCAGGCGATCAAGCTGGGCATCGCCGAGGCGGGCGGTACCCCACTCGAGTTCCCATGTATCGCCATTTGCGACGGGCTGGCCACCGGGCATCCTGGCATGCGGATGCCGATGATCAGCCGCGAGATGATCGCCGACATGATCGAGGTGATGATCACAGCACACGCGCTGGACGCCATGGTGCTGTTGACCAATTGCGACAAGATCACCCCCGGCATGTTAATGGCCGCGGGGCGGCTCAATATCCCCACCATCGTCGTCACAGGTGGCCCGATGGAAGCCGGCTGCTATGAGGGACGCGCCGTATGTTATACCGATCTGATCGAGGCCGAGGGACGTGTGGCAAGGGGAGAGATGAGCGAAGCGGCGTTGGCGGCTTTTGAGCTGGCGGCAAACCCGGGCGCCGGGTCGTGCGCCATGATGGGCACCGCCAACACCATGAACATGCTCACCGAAGCGCTGGGCATGACGCTGCCGGATGGCGCGCTGATCCCGGCGACGCATGGCGCCCGCGTAGCGCTGGCGCGGCGTGCGGGACGCCAGATCATGGAGCTATACCGACAGCAGATCCTGCCGCGCGACATCATGACGCGGGAGGCATTCGATAACGCCATCGCCGTGGATATGGCGATCGGCGGCTCCACGAATACCTGCCTGCATCTGCCCGCCATCGCCCACGAAGTCGGCATCGAACTGGGCATGGAGCGCTTTGCGGAGATCGCGGCGCGCACGCCCCACCTGGTGCTGCTCAAACCAGCAGGCAGCTACTTTGCCACCGATCTATATGAGGCGGGAGGCATCCCTGCCGTGCTGAACGAGTTGCACCGACACGGCTTGGTCCACCCTGACTGCCGCACCGTCAGCACAAAGAGCGTTGCGGAGAACATCGCCGGCCGGGAGATCGGTCGCCCTGAGGTGATCCATTCTGCGGAGAACCCGATCCATCCCCAGGGTGGCATCGCCATCCTGCATGGTACGTTGGCGCCGGACGGCGCAGTGGTCAAAAGCGCCGCCGTCGCGCCGGAGATGATGGTGCACAGCGGCCCGGCGCGCGTCTTTGACCAGGAGGAAGCGGCGCTGGCCGCCATCTTTGGCGGGGAGATCAGACCCGGCGATGTGGTCGTCATCCGCTACGAGGGGCCCAAGGGCGGCCCCGGCATGCGTGAGCAGCTCTTGCCCACCTCGGCCATCATCGGCATGGGACTGGGACGCTCCGTGGCACTGATCACCGACGGGCGCTTTTCTGGCGCCACGCAGGGCGCGTGTATCGGCCACGTGACGCCAGAAGCGTTCCTGGGCGGGCCGATCGCGCTGGTCGAGGAGGGCGACATCATCCGCATCAACATCCCTGCGGGGCGCGTTGATCTGGACGTGCCGGCGGAGCTATTGGCGGCGCGGCGTGCGCGCTGGCGGCTTCCAGCGCGCACGCGCCTTGTCAAAGGCTCGCTGCTGGAGCGCTACCGCCGCATGGTCAGCACGGCGATGGAGGGTGCTATCCTCAAGTAGAGGCTCGCCGGGCAGCGTGCGGTCCAGACGCGGCATCCGCCGAAAGAAACCGCCGAGACTCGAGGGCGAAGCACGCCACAAACAGCTCATACCTTCGTGCCCGTTGAGCCTTATGGAGAAGACAAATAGGAGTTGAACAACCCACCCTTTCATTGCGAGCGACCGAAGGGAGCGAAGCAATCCCCCGCTAGCGTAGGAGGGGATTGCTTCAGCGCTTTGCTACCCCGTCATGACATGCGGCAGGAGATCGCTTCGGGCTTTGCCCTCGCCATGACACGGGAGCAAGCGCTACAGTCGCTTCGTTCCCTCGCCACGACACGAACGGTCCAAGCTGTGCACAATCATCCGATTCCTAGTTGACTTCATTAGCGCCTTCGGTTTGCGTATATCAGTAGTTAGCAGAGGGAGGAGCTTCATGGGCATCCTGGATCAGTTCCGGCTGGATGGCAGGATCGCGCTGGTTACCGGCTGCCGTCGTGGCATGGGCCGCGGCTTTGCCCAGGCGCTGGCAGAGGCGGGCGCCGATATTATCGGCGTCAGTGCGACGTTGGAGACGAGCGGCAGCGAAGTGGAGCAAGACGTGTTGGCGCGCGGCCGCCAGTTCAGGGGATATGCCTGCGATTTCGCTGACCGCAAGGCGCTCTACACCTTTATCCACCAGGTCAAGCGCGACTTTCCACGCATTGACATCCTGGTCAACAACGCTGGCACCATCCTGCGCAAGGCCGCCATCGAGCATCCGGACGAGTACTGGGATCAGGTGATCGAGGTCAATCTGACCGCGCAGTTCATCCTCGCCCGCGAGATCGGCAAGGAGATGGTGGCGCGAGGCAAGGGCAAGATCGTGTTCACCGCCTCTCTTCTCACCTTTCAGGGAGGCATCCTCGTGCCCAGCTACGCGGCCAGCAAGGGTGGTGTGGGGCAGCTCACGATGGCGCTGGCGAACGAGTGGGCGAGCAAGGGCGTCAACGTCAATGCCATCGCGCCGGGCTATATTGCCACCGACAACACCGCGACGTTGCGTGCCGACCCGGTACGCAGCGAGGCGATCCTGGCCCGTATCCCGGCGGGTCGCTGGGGCTTGCCCGACGATCTGAAGGGGGCGATCGTCTTCCTCTGTTCCGAGGCGGCGAATTACGTGCACGGTGCCATCCTGCCGGTAGATGGCGGCTGGCTGGGGCGATAGGGTGCCGGAAAGCACTACGGAGATGCCAAGGACGCCGAGGCTCACAGGCCCTCGGCGTCCCTATCTTGACGGCCGGATGATGCCGGTTATCGCCGGCCTACTTTCCGGCCATGATGGCGGCGACGTCCGCCTCCACCTCGCCGATCGGCTTGATATCGAAGTTTTCCACCAGCACCTTGGCCACGCCAGGCGAGAGGAACGCCGGGAGTGTGGGGCCAAGGCGGATGTGCTTGACGCCCAGCGATAGCAGCGCCAGCAGCA
The DNA here is from genome assembly GCA_019873665.1 of Chloroflexota bacterium. Lineage (GTDB taxonomy): Bacteria > Chloroflexota > Anaerolineae > JAAYEA01 > JAAYEA01 > JAIOAV01. Next base: position 68,478 of record JAIOAV010000007.1, on the reverse strand, counting down.
CGATCACCGCCTTCTGCTCGTACCAGGCGATGTCATATGACACCGGCAGGTCGTTGATATCCTCCAGGCCAAAGACCTCTGCCAGCTTTTGCGCGATGACGACCAGCGAGTAGGAGTCGTTGCATTGCCCGGCATCCAGCACGCGGGGGATGCCGCCGATGTCCCCCAGATCGAGCTTGTTGTAACGGTACTTGGCGCAGCCGGCGGTGAGGATCACCGCGTCTCTGGGCAGTTTCGCCGCAACCTCTGTATAGTATGCCCGCGACTTTTGCCGGCCGTCGCACCCGGCCATCACCACAAAGCGCTTGATGGCGCCAGCCTTGATCGCGTCCACCACCTTATCCGCCACGCTCAGCACGGTGGCGTGGGCAAACCCGATGGGGATCTGCCCTTCTTCCAGCGACTGCGGCGAGCCGGATGCCTTTGCCTTGGCGATGACGGGGCTGAAATCCTTCTGCTGGCCAGGCGCGCGATCCGGAATATGCGTGGCGCCGGGCCAGCCAGCCATGCCGGTGGTAAAGAGCCGATCCTTATAGCTGTCGCGCGGCGGCACGATGCAGTTGGTGGTCATCAGGATAGCGCCGCCGAACTTCTCGAATTCGTCCTGCTGACGCCACCACGAGCCGCCGTAATTGCCCACAAAGTGCGGGTACTTCTTAAAGGCCGGGTAGGCGTTCGCTGGCAGCATCTCGCCGTGCGTATAGACATTGACGCCGGTGCCTGCCGTCTGCTGCAGCAGCTCGTCCAAGTCGCGCAGATCGTGCCCGCTGACCAGGATCGCCGGGCCTTCCCGCACGCCGATATTGACCCGCGTTGGCTCAGGATTTCCGTACGTCTCGGTGTTGGCCTTGTCCAAGAGCGCCATCGCCCGCACGCCCACTTGGCCGCAGCGCAGCACCATCTTGATCAGATCGTTCGCCGTCGCGGTGTCATCCGCCGCGGCGAGCAATGCTTCCTGCATGAACGCCAAGATGTCGTCGTCGCGGTAACCGAGCACGTAAGCGTGATCCGTGTAAGCGGCCATGCCTTTGAGGCCATAGATGACAAGCTCGCGCAACGAGCGGATGTCCGGGTGCAGATCTGGATCCGCCAGCACGCCGACCTGCATTCCCTGCGCCACCAGCTCATCCACGTTGCCTCCTGCGGGAGCCCAGGTCGCCATGGGCGGGCGTGGCGTGCCGGCGGGCAACGCGACACGGGCTGCCAGCGCGTCGCGGCGGGCAATCGCCTCTTTGATGAGGACCGCGAACCGATCAGGATCAAAGTTGGCGTTAGTAATGGTGGCAAAGAGCGCCTCTGCCACGAAAAGGTCGGTCTCGGGATCGGAAATGCCCTGCGCCCGCGCCGGGACGCCATAGAACGAGATCCCCTTCAACAACCAGACCAGCAGATCCTGCAACGCGGCGACATCGGGACTCTTGCCGCACACGCCGCGCAGCTTGCACCCTTCGTTTCGCGCCGCTTCCTGGCACTGGTAACAAAACATGCTCATCCTTAGCTCCTTTTCCCTGAAAATGATACCGCTTGCGCCGGACGAATCACGCTGTCCGGCGAGTGCTGATAATGAGATTGGGGCTGGTCGCCGCCGCAAAGGGCGCACCCCGCATGTCGCCCCAAGAGGTGATGTCCGCAAACCCCACCGCAGCCAGCGCCCGCGCCAGCTCCGCCCGCCGCTGCGGCCAGAGCTGCGTGCTGGATACCTGCTGTTGCCAGTCGCCGTCACCCTGTCGCCGCAGCGTCATGACGTTGAAGGTTAGCAGGCCATCATCGTGAAAATCGTAGAAGCGGATGAATAACCATTCACGGTCCCCCTCGCGATACGCCTGCGGGCCCATCCAACGCTCGCGCTGCGCCAGCACCGCGTCGAAATTCCGGTTCTGGATGAGCAGCAATCCGCCCGAACGCAGGCAGGCGCGGAAATCGGCCAGCGCTGCGGCCAGCGCCGCCGGCGTCAGCGCGTGCGGCAGGCTGTTGCCCAGACAGAGGACCGCGTCGAAGCCACTGCCCACCTGGGCCGCGATGTCGCCGAATCCCGCGACGGCAAGGGTAACCTGAACGCCCGCGGCAGCAGCGTTCTGCCGCGCTCGCTCGATCATGCTGATGCTCACGTCAGTGCCAGTAACATTATAGCCCGCCCGCGCCAGCGCGATGGCGTGCATCCCGGTGCCACACGCTGTATCCAGCACGCGGTGCGCGCCCACAGAGGCCAACTGCTGCTCGATGAAAGGGAGTTCATAGGCCAGACGGCTGGGCCAGTTCACAAAGCGGTCATAGTCGCTGCTAAAGTCATCGTAAAGCGAGGTTGCCACCATCCGCCTCCTTAGCCGTGGATCAACGCCGGCAGGCAGCACGTGCATACCCAGAGGCTCTGGCCCGCCTTGCGGCAAGGGAGCAACACGCGGGTATCTTCTCCCGCGCCGCAGACGTGACATGTCTGCGCGATGTATGTCGCACCGCACCAAGCCATCTCGGCCTCGGCGGCATGCCTATCGAAGGCAGGCGCTTCCCGTGCCTCGACGGTCAGCGCGCCAGTAGGACAGATACCCAGGCAGAAGCCCGCGCCATCGCACAGCTCCTCCCGCAACACTCGCGCCTTGCCATTCACCATCCGAATCGCACCCTCCGCGCAAGGGGTCACGCACGCACCACAGCCGTTGCACTTGCTCTCGTCAATCCGCACGATCTGTCGAATCAATTTCGTCTCCTTCCCAAGTCAGCGGGGCGATCTCATAGGAGAGCGCGATGGCGCCGGTCGGGCATACCTCTTCGCACAGGCCGCAATAGGCGCAGTCCTCCGGCCGCACGATGACCGGCTGCGACTGTATCATCTCCACGGCGTGCGTCGGGCAATACGAGACACATTGCGCACACGCTGTACAACGATCCGTGTAGATCGTCGGTAACACCCACTCTGCCACGTGATCACCTCCCGATCTACCTACCAGGATAGCACAGTCGTGCGCGCGCGTCTGTGACTGAAGTCACAAAAAGCGCCCATTACCTCCGTGGTAACAGGCGCCAGTCATTAGCTCTCGGCCTCGCGGCTCAACCGCTCTGCATCGGCGATGACGATCCGCCCACGCTCCAGACGGACGAGCCCCTCTTTCACGAATGCCAGCATGGTACGGCTCACCACCTCGCGCACGGTGCCGATTTGCGCGGCGGTCTGCTCGTGTGTCCAACGCGCCGGCGAGGGAGAGTTGGCCTGCATCAGCAGAAAGCGGGCCAGCCGCCCGCGCACGCTGCGCAGGCTGAGGTCATACGTCAGGCCCACGAGATAGCGCAGACGATCCGATAGCTCCTGCAACACGGCTGCCGCCAGCTCCGGCGTGGCGATCACCACCCGCCGGAAATCCGCGCCGGCGATTGCCAACAGCCGCACCGCGCCGACCGCCACCGCGCTGAGTGGCGCGCGGTGGTCGCCGGCAAAGGCCTGTGGCAGGTTGAAGGCGTCTCCCGGCCCAAGCTGGTTGACCGTCTGCTCCCGCCCATTAGAGTTCACGTGAAATGCACAGACGGCGCCTTCCAGCACAAAGAACACGGGGACATCCTCCTCCCCCTCCCACATGATCATCTCGCCGTCGGCATAGCGGCGCATGTGCGCCACCGCGTCCAGCTTGCGCAGAGTCGCTGGCGCGAGCCTGCAAAGGAGCCTGATCTGTTGGAATGGCGACCTTTCCCCTGACACGTGCAACCTACCTCGCGTATCAAATGCAGAACGAGGGCAGCTTATAGCCACCCTCGTTCATTATAGCCCACACACCTGTGCTGTCCAGCATGCCGGGACACATCTATCGCATCGCGTCCTCAACCCAGGCGATGTCCAGCTCTTGCAGCTTAGCCCTGGTGGGCACGCCGGTCTGCGGATCCCAGCCCATCATGCCGTAGAAGGTCGTGATGGCCTCCTGCAACACCTCCGGGTCTACCGGTTTCTCGTTGACGGTGCCGCTCTTGTGCGGCTGCTGTATGCGCAGCGGCAGCGTGTCATCGGCTCGCGTCAGCCCCTCGCGCAGGTTGAAGGCGCGCGCCATGGTTACGCCGCGCTCGCAGGTCTGCATCAGCTCAAAGAGATTGGTCTGCCAGCCGGTGATAGCCCCGAGCAGATCAATGAGCTGCTGGTTGGACCAGCTGATTAACATGCAGAGGCCGATGTGATTTGCCAGCCAGCGCCTGTTCACGTTGACGGTGTAAGCGCGCACCTTGTCCGCGTTCAGCTCGGTCTGCGGCACCGACACATAGACGCCTAACCCCTGCAGGTCTTCGCCCAGCGGCGACTTGGCAAGCCCGCCATCCCAAAAGTTGTGCATGTGATCGGCGCCGGTCGGCGAGACCGCATAGCCCAGTGCCTGACCGTGCCGGGTACGGCATTCATGCATCGGGAATGGCTGGTCCTTGACGCACAGCACGAAAGGCTCGGCCGCAGGGCCGATCACGCGCGCCGCTCGCGCCGGTCCTTCCGCCAGCAGGTCGCCGATCCCCTCGCGCGCAGCGAGGCGACGGGTCAGCTCCACCATGGCCGCCGCGTTGCCGAAATGCAGGTCCAGGCCGCCCGTATCCTGCAGCGTCAGCAGCCCATTCTCGAAACACTCCATGGCAAAGGACACCGCCATGCCTGTCGCGATCGTATCCAGACCGGAGGCGTTGCAGATCTCGTTTGCCTTGGCGATGGCGCGCAGATCGTCCACGCCGCAGTTGGAGCCGAAAGCGCCAATCGTCTCGTATTCAGGCCCACCATACTCAGGGTCCACCTGATAGTCCGCGTCATTTACTTTGACCACGCGCTTGCAACGCACCGGGCAGGCAAAGCAGCCGCCGCGATCGATCGTGATGGTGTCGCGCAAGCTCTCGCCGCTGATCTTCTCCGCGCCTTCGAACTGCCCATCCTGAAAGTTGCGCGTGGGCAGTGCGCCGGTCGTGTTCAAGTCCATGATGCCACCGGGCGTGCCCAGATCGTGCATCCGCTCCTGTTTCTCGCGCCAGTGATCGCGATACCAAGCAGCCAGCTCTTTGACCTTGTCGGCGTTGGCGACGGGCACCGCCTCGCGACCCAGCGCCACGACAGCTTTGAGCTTTTTCGCGCCCATCACAGCGCCGAGGCCGGTGCGGCCCGCCGCGTGTTTCAGGTCATTGATCACGCAGGCAAAGCGCACCATCTTTTCCCCGCCTGGGCCGATCAGCGCCATGCGAGCGCGCCTCTCTCCCAGCTCTTCGCGGATCGCCGCGTAGCAGGCAGCGGTCGCCGTGCCCCACAGATGATCGGCGGGTTTGATCTCCGCCTGGCCGTCGTGGATCCAGAGATAGACCGGCTTGGCCGCTTCGCCTCTGATGACGACGGCATCGAACCCCGCGCGTCGCAGCTCTGCGCCGAAAAAGCCTCCCACATCCGCCTCGCCGTAGCCACCGGTGAGCGGCGACTTGGCCCCGACGTGATTGCGCCCCGCGCCAGCCACCGGCACGCCGGTAAGCGTGCCGCCGGCGATGACCAGGCGGTTCTCCGGGCCGAGTGGGTCGGCACCTTTGGGAACCTCTTTCAGCAAATAGTAGGCAATAAAGCCGTTGCCGCCAAGATAACGCCGGTAGAAATCGGGCAATGGTGTCTCCACCTCCATCGCGCCAGTGGTGAGATCAACCTTCAGGATCTTGCCAGTGTACCCCTTGATCTGTATCTCTGGTTTCTGCTCAGACATTCACTCCCTCCAGCAACAGTGTGGTTCTCTTGGACGAACGCAACAAGCGCCCCTGTCTCCATTCTTCTCATCTCAGCCGGCCTGCAACGCCGCCGGCAGCGACACCTGCAGATCGGTCGCCACTTCGTGCAGTCGCCGCGCTGTCCCTAGCGGGATCGGAATCCCCTCCTGCCGCCGCCGTGCTGCCACGCGGTCTTCTGGCTCGCCGGGCAGCAGCACTTCGCCAAAGCCTTCTGCCGGAGGCAGCGACTTGATGGCGCTCGCCAACTCGTCAATGTGCTGTTTGTACAGCTCGATATCGGTGCAAAGGGCGATGTTGATAGCCACAACGACGCTGTTTTGTGTCCCCGGCGACGGTGTGTCCAGCCCCATCAGCCGCGGGTAGATCAGCGGGTTCCCCACCATCAGGCCGGACAGGCACTCGAGCATCAGGGCCAGATCGGAGCCCTTGTAAAGGCCGGCTGGGCGCATGATCACTGCCTGTTGCGGGTCGGTCGTCGGCCTTCCCTCCTTGTCCAGCGCCCACGTATCAGGGATCGGGATGCCCTTTTCCAATGCCAGCGTAACCTTCCCCTGCGCGGCAACACTGGTGGCCATATCCAGCAGCAAAGGTGGATGCGTCTTGCCCGGCACGGCGATGGCGATGGGACTGTTATGCACACCCGCTGCCCTAGCGCCATAGGGCGCCATATTCGGCGGGCCACATACCCACGCCATGCCCGCCATATCGCGCTGCGCCGCCAGCAACGCATAGTAGCCTATCGCTCCCTGGTGCGTCGTGTTGCGGATCAGCACCCAGCCGACGCCCACCTGAGCGGCCTTCTCCATCGCCATCTCCATGGCCCGCACCGTTACCACCGGGCCAAAGGCGTGGTCGGCATCCAGGAGCGCCAGGCAGGGGGTCTCCCTCTCGATCCGTATATCCGGCACGACCTTGATACGTCCCGCCCTGGCCTCCCGCACGTAGATCGGGATGCGCTGCACGCCGTGCGAGTCCACACCGCGCAGGTTCGCCCACACTAGGACATCTGCCTCGATCTCAGCCTCTTCCGGCGGCAGGCCGACTGCGACAAAAACATCTCTTGTGAACTGCCGCAAGGGCGCTGCCTCGATGAGAACGTGGTTGTCCATCTATTATCCCTCCGCACCCGACTGGCCGTCGTGATCCAAAGTCGCTTTTCCCGCCGCGCCGAACATGTCAATGTGGCGTTCACACTGATGCTGGAACCCCTCGCGTACCTGCGCCAAGAGGCTGAGTAGGGTTGCTTCCCCACGCCCCGCCTCGGCCAAAAGCCGGTCTCTGGCCTCGATAGCCAACTCCGTGAAGATGTTGATTTTGGCAACGCCGCCTTCTATGGCGTTGCGGAACTGCGTCGCGGCAAGCCCAGAGCCGCCATGTAGTACCAACGGGATGGCCACTCGCGCGCGAATCTCGGCCAGCAGATCCAGGGCGAGCCGAGGCTCGCCCTGGTATTGGCCATGCGCCGTGCCGATGGCGACGGCCAGCGCGTCCACGCCGGTTTCGGCGACAAAACGCTCCGCCGCCGCGGGATCGGTAAAGCCCTTGCCCAGCGCGCCGAACGACTGATAGTCGTGCCCTGAGCCGACGTGCCCCAGCTCGGCCTCCACGCCCGCGCCGACAGCGTGCGCCGCGCGCACGATCAGCTTGGTCTGCGCGATGTTCTCATCCAGCGGCAGCTTGGAGCCATCGTACATGACATCGGAAAAGCCCAGCGCCAGCGCCTTGACGCAGTGCTCAAAGCTAGCGCCGTGATCCAACACAAGCGACACGGGCACCGTCGCATCCTCGGCCATCGCGCGCACCAACTGCACAAAGGCGCGCCCTTCCGTCTGCTCCATCCACCGCGTATAGAGGCCAATGATCCCCGGTGCGCGTCTGGCCTCCAGCGCGGAGATGATCCCCGCCGCGCCCATCATGTCAAATGTGTCAAAGCACGGGACCGCATAGCCCCCTGCCCGTGCCTTTTCCAGCTCTCTGATCATCGAGACCAATGACATGTTGTCTGTTACCCTTCTCTGTGAGCATGAAGTTGAGCAACCTGGTCTGTCATGGCGAACCGCACAGCGGCAAAGCAATCCCCCATGAGGTTCGAAAGGTGATTGCTTTGGTCGCTTTGCCCCTCGCAGTGACACGAATGACCCAGGCTGTGCAACATCATTCGGTTTCTGTCCGACTCTCCGCTATGAGATCATCCGCCGTGTGGACGACGGGCTGCCTACTCCTCCAGGCGTGCAGCCCATTTGAGACAGCCCGCGATATGCGCCAGGAACCACGGTTCATGCCACAGCGTATCCGGATGACCCAGCGCCGTATAGATGACACGCCCCGCACCGTAATCGTGACACCATGCCAATGCATAATCGTGATCGGCTCGTGTTCCTTTGCTGACATCCACCGAGCTGTTGCCCAAGTGCATCAACACGTGTGTCCTGGCGCGATCCCAGTTCTTGAAGGTGTAGATCTCATCGTATACCCTGAACTGGCGCGGCAGCGGGCGCATCGCCGGGTGTGCCGGATCATCCACGATGATATTCACCTCCTGCGTCCAGGGGTGCCCGGCGAACCACCCGCCCAGCATTGCGCTGTATTCCGGCCAATCGTAGCTCGTGTCCGCCGCGTTGTGGATGCCCACGAACGCCTTGCCGCCCCGCACAAAGGCGAGCATTGCCTCTTTCTGCGCATCATCCAGCGGCAGGTTACCGCTAGTGGCAAAGATCAGCATATCCAGCTTGGCCAGGTTTTCCGGCGTCAGCAGGCGGAGCAGGTGCGTGGTCGTCACCTTCCAGCCAAACTGCTGGCCGAGCTGTTTGATCGCCACCTCGGCATCGGGCAAGTAGCTGTGCTCAAAGCCACCGGAATAGCACACCATCAGGACATTCATCTCACGCTCCTTTCGTCTTCGAACGTGATGCCACGCTCGCGCAGAAACGCCATCGTCGCCGCCAGGGTAGGGATGCCGGCGCGGCCGCCGAGCTGCGTGCATTTCAGGGCGGCGACCGCCGCGGCAAAGAGCGCGATCTGGCGCGGCGTCCAGCCGCGCAGCAGGCCGACAATGTACGCGCCATGAAAGACATCGCCCGCGCCGGTTGTATCCACCACCGGCACGCGAAAAGCGGGCGTGTGAAAGCGCTCACTCGCCGTAACCGTATAGCTGCCCGCCTCACCCACGGTCTCCACAAAGATGCGCGGCCCCATCTGCAGAATGGCATCCCCAGCCTTCCAGATGTCAGTGCGCCCGGTGAGCGCCCGTCCAAAGCCGGCGCCGGTGATCAGCACATCCACGTAGGGGATCAGGACGCGCTGATGCTCCCCGATGTACCCGCTTGTGCGGCTACCATCAAAGACCACCGTCTTGCCCGCCTCTTTCATCCAGCGCGCCGCCGCCAGCGCCGCCTCGGCGTGAAAGCCATCCAGATGCAGATAGTCGGCGGACGTGATATAGTCGCGGTCTAGCTCGTCCGGTGAGAGGGGCCTGCGGCTGCCGCGTCCCACGGAGCTAAAGACGCGCTCTCCCGTGCCGGCATGGACGTGAACGACAATCACCTGGTCGTCCGGGCCATCCCGCCGCACCAGCCGGCTCAGATCCACGCCTGCTTCTACCATGGAGCGGAGTTTCAGCTCGGCCGCATCATCGGTGCCCGCTGTGCCAATGAAGCCGGCGCGCGCCCAGCTTGGCCGCTGCGACAATTGCCGTGCCCACCAGTCCACCGCCATCAAAGCGCAGCGCCTCGATCGGCGCGCCGCGCTCCCACGTGGGCATGTCGTGCAGGCGCAACAGGATATCCAATGTCGCCAGCCCCAAGCCTACCACCTGCAGCGGCGCGCTCACAGGCTGCTCCCTCTGCTAGATAGCCTGCTTGGCATCCACATATGTGGGCACCCCCTCTTCGGCAAAGATACGGTCAATCTCGGCGCGATCCGCGGCGGTCAATTGCCAGTCTGCCGCGGCCACGTTCTCGCACAGCTCTCGCTCGTTGCGCATTCCCACCAGCGCCACCGACACCACCGGATGCCCCAGCACCCAGGCGATGGCAAGTTGCGCCACAGATTTGCCGTATCCCGCCGCCAGCGTGCGCAGCCGCTCTACCACGCGCAGCTCCTTGAGGAAATCCTCGCGTTCAAAGAGTGGCAGGCCAAACGCCCGCCCCTTGCTGCGCCAGTCCCATTCCACAAAGGTCGTCTCCGGCGTAAAGGCACCCGTGCAAAGGCCGTAACAGAGTGTGCCGTACGCCATAAAGCCGATGTTGTGCTGCAGGCAGTAGGGCAGCACCTGTGCCTCCATGCGGCGATCGAAAAGGTTGTAGCCCACCTGATTAGCGGTAAGGTGGCCATGGCGCTGGCATTCCTCCATCATCTCCACGGTGAAATTGGAGACACCATAGTAGCGAATCTTGCCCGCGGCCTGCAGCGCCTCCAGCGCACGCATGGTCTCATCCAGCGGCGTCTGGTGGTCCGGCCAGTGGATCAGCAGCAAATCAATCCAGTCAGTCTGGAGCCGCCTCAGACACCCCTCTGTGCGCGCCAGGATATGGTCGTACTTGGCGTTACGGCCGATGTTCTTGCCCGCCTCGTCATACTGGAATCCTACCTTGGTCACGACGATGACATCCTTGCGCCGTGCGCCCAGCGCCCTGCCCAGAATCTCTTCTGCATGGAACGGACCATAGACCTCTGCGGTATCAAAGAGGTTGATGCCGGCGTCAATCGCCGCGTTCACAGCAGCGCTCGCCTCCTGGACATCAATCGCACCGTACTGTGTGGTGCTCATCTCCCATGTGCCAAAACCAATCGCCGAACAGATCAGGCCTGAATCGCCGATACGTCGTTTCTGCATTTGGTTGGATCCTTTCCTGACACGGAGCGCAACAGAGCGCACCTCCACACCGCGTGGTCAGATACGCGTTTTGTCCTCTTCCGGCGCGTCGCGCTTTTCGTCTAGCGCCTCGTGGAATGCCGCCAGATCGGCGGCCAGCGCGTTGCGAAAGAGGGATACGTCATTGCTGTGCATAATCAGGTTAGCACCCGCCCGCGCCCAAGCGATCTCCTGCTCGATGCCGCTGGAAAAGTGAATCCCCACGCCCACCTGATGCGCGCGGCATTGGCGGATGATCGTGCGCACCGCTTCGTCAAAACGCGGATGGCGATACTGCTCCGGGATACCGAGGCTTAACGACAGGTCGTGCGGGCCGATGAGCACTGCGTCGAGCTGCGGCACAGCGAGGATCTCCTCTAGGGCTGCGATGCCATGCACGCTTTCGATCATCGCCACCATGATATTGTCAGCGTTGCGCTCCACCAGATACGCGCCCAGCTCCGGCTCTGGCTCTGCTTCGCCGGCGAGGATGGATGCCAGCCGCTGCCCCTTGAGCGGTCGCCATTTCACAGCGCCGCGCAGCTCACGCACCTGGGCCGCGTTCTCGATGTAAGGCGCGATGATGCCGCTGGCGCCACCGTCCAGCGCCATGCACGCCCAATACGGGTCTGGCTTGGGGATACGCACGATGGGCGCGACTCCCAAAGCCTGGTACGTGCGGCACATCCACGACAGCAGCGTGCGGTCAATGGGCGTGTGCTCGGTATCAATAAAGACGAGATCGGCGCCGGCGCTGCGCACGGCACCCGGCCACGCCGGCGACGTGGACAGGGCACATGTGCCATAGACCCGCTTGCCAGCGTGCAGCGCGGCAATGATATCTCTGCCTCTCATGTCGCTTTCCCCTCTCTAGTCTGCGCAGAAATGCCACGTGTGCCATGCCGCCGGGCAAAAGAAGGCACGTACTCCCGTGCATGCCGATACATGGCGATGATGTTCTCCACCGGCACGTCCGGCTGGATGTTATGCACCGCACCAAGGACGTAACCGCCGCCCGCGCCCAGCTCCTCGATGCGCCGTTCCACCTCAGCCTTGACCTCTGCCACGCTACCGCGAGGCAAGACGTATTGCGTGTCGATCGCGCCCCAGAAAGCCAAGCGATCGCCATAGCGGCCCTTGAGCGTGAGTGGGTCCATGCCGGCCGCCGTCACCTGCACCGGGTTCAGCACCTCGACGCCGATCTCGATGAGGTCGTCGAGGATGGCCGCCACAGAGCCGCAGGTGTGGAAGAAGAGCTTAGCCGGAGATAGATCGTGCATCTGCTGAAAATAGCGGCGCTGACGCGGCTTGAAAAGCTCGCGGTATAGCTCCGGCGACATCATCAGCCCATTCTGCAGACCCAGGTCATCGGAGGCCATCACCACGTCCACCTCGGCGCCCACCTCCTCCAAGAGCGCACGATTGATGCCCAGGTTGACCTCCAACACAGCATCAAAGAGCGCGGCGGCCAGCTTCTTGTCACTGGCGAGGTCCATGAACCAGTCGGCAAAGCCGCGCAGGTACTGGCTGACGTGTACAAAGCCGCTTTGCAGGTTCAGCACGGCAGCGCAGCCGGCGCGGCGAATCTGCTGCACCCGCTCCTTGAGTCCCTCGCGCCGTATCGGCGCGGTCGGGTCAGGCCAGCGATACCGCGCGATATCGCGCACGGTGATCTCACCGGAAAGCGGGAATGTCACCTGGTCAAAATAGTGCGAGCCAGGCGGTCGCACCCGCTCCACGCCCCACTCGTCGCGGTAGCGATCCTCGCCGAGCAACACATCGGGCGGCGTGCGAGGAAAGATGCCGCGCGTGTCAATGTCGAGCGCCTGCAAGATGGTCTCGTGCACGTCAACCACCTGCATCATGCGGCTGGTGAGCGGATTCGCGTCGCGCACGCCAAAGTGCGCCTTCAGCCGCTCGTATCCCTCGACCACGATAGTCGAGTCGCGTGTGCCCCCCAGGTCAACCGGCACCTTGTCCGGCTGGCGATGCGACAGCGCCGCCATCACCCGTTCGCGATGCGTCATCTCGCTTACCATGACATCCTCCTCACGCCTAGAAGCCGCGCACCTTGTCCACCTGATTGCGCAGCGGGAACTCACCGCGCAGATAGCGCCCCAGGTTCTCGGCAAAGATGGCGCGGATGTTTTGGCTTTCGAACTGGCTGCCTCCCGCGATGTGCGGTGTGATGAGCAGGTTCTCCAATTCCCAGAGGGGGCTATCCGCCGGCAGTGGCTCGGTGGCGAAAACGTCCAGTCCTGCTGCCGCTAGCCGACCCTCTTGCAGCGCGGAGGTCAGCGCCGCCTCGTCAATGATGCCGCCGCGCGAGATGCCGATCAACATCGCTGATGGCTTCATCAACGCCAGTTGGGCAGCCCCGATCATGCCGTCCGTCTCGGCGGTCCAGGGCACCGTTACCACCACATAGTCTGACTCGCGCAGCAGTGCTTCCAGCCCATCCCGCCCCGCCAAGTGCTCCACGTACTCTGGCTTGTTGGTCGGGTACATGTCCACAGCGATGATGCGCATGTCGAACGCCTGCGCCCGCTTGGCCAGCGCCCGGCCCACAGTGCCCAGGCCGATGATGCCCAGCGTGCTGCCGGTCAACTCGACGACGCGCGGGCGCAGTGCGCCGATCGCCCAGCGTCGCTCTCGCTGTGCCTGCACTGCGCCGATGATGCCCCGCGTGAAACTGAAGATCATGGCCAGGGCGTGCTCGGCCAGGCACGCGCCATGCGTGCCCACGGCACTGGTCAGGATGACGTCCCCCGCCTTGAGTTCTGGGATCGCCAGAAAGCGATCCACGCCGCTGCTGGGCGACTGGATCCAGCGCAGCTTGCGCGCTGCGAGGAATTCGTCGCGGCTCAGCCAGCCAAAATACACCTCCACATCGGCGATCTGCCGCGCTAGATCCTCCCGCTGGGTGCAATAGGCCAGTTCCACCTGTGGGTAGATGTCCTGCAACTCGCGGATCACCTGCTCCAATCCGAATCCATTCGGGCCGACGAGAACGCGCACGAAACCCTCCTCGATGTGGCGTCTAGCTCGCGCTGTTGAGGATACGCTGCAATTCATATGCCAGCTGCACTGTCTGAAACGCCGGGTGATTGAGCAAGCCGGACGTGGGTGGCTCTGCTTCGCCAGTAACGCGCACATTCTGATATGCGGGCTGGTTGGACGGCGGCAGGAGGCGCCCGATGCACTCCATGGCGATGACACCATCCCATTCGCGCGCCCGCAGCTCGCGGATGACGGCGGCAAAGTCCACCGTGCCATCGTGGCACAGGCACTTGATGTAGCCAGGCCGCGCCTGCTTGCCGTGGATGTGCGACGCAAAAGGAAGAAGCGGCGTGACCTCTTCCTGCGCGATGCCCTGCCCAACAAAGTGCCCGTAGTCAATCGTATAGCCGAGGCCCGGCACCTGCTGCGCCATGCGCAGCGCGGCAGCCGGGTGCTCCAGCAGCGAGCCTTTGGCGGCCTCCAGATTGAAGCGCACGCCTTCCGCTCGCGCCACAGCCACCATCTCGGTCAACGTCTCTGCCGCGACTTGCCACGAACGTCCGGCCTCCCAGCCCGGCTGCAGCTTGCCGGGGAGACCCAGCACGCTCTGCATCCCTGCCGCCGCGGCGCACTGGCAAAGGCCACGGAACTGCCGCAACAGCCTGCGCCTGCGCGCGGGGTCTGGATCATTGACATCTACCGGCTGGCCGTCCACATGGATCGTCAGGGCAAACAACTCGATCGGCTCCAGACCATAGCGGTGCGCCGCCTCGCGGATCTCCGCGCCCACGCGCATCGGATCAGCGGCAGCTGCCTCCTGGTTCACCTGCGCCGTCGGGCTGTTCGCGCCAATGTCAACATAGCGGAAGCCCAATTGGCTGACCAGGCGCAGCGCGCTCTCCAGGTCCAGCCAGCCAAAATTGAACGCACAACATCCCAGCTTGATCATCTGGCTCTCCATTGTCATTGTGCGAGCCTCTGCGCCACTACACCCGGCCTAGGCCCGGCTTGGCTGCGGCGATCTCATCGGCAGTGACCTCTCGCCCCAGATAGCTGGAGATATAGACGCCCTCGCTGATAAAGCTGGTGTTGAGCGCGATCCCTGCCGTGTCTAAGAGCGGCACGTAGCCCAGCAACGCCGAAATCCAATGGCGCTGTGAGTTGGCATAGTGCTGCATGGTGGGATCGCACTGGTTCCAGCGCCAGACCGCCTGATCCACGTCGAACGTGCCGTTCATTTCGATATCGGCCAGTGTCGTATAGTAGGTGAGCGGCTCCAGCCGCAAGCCTCCTTTGCTGCCCAGGATGTGGTCGTCATCCGGGCTTTGCGCATGGATCGCCCACGCCTCTTCCAGGCTAAAGGTAATGCCGCCCGCCAGCCGAATGAACGCCATGCCCAGCTCTTCGACGTTATAGTTGCCGCTCAGTCGCCGATCCTCGTACATGTTGGCCACCTTTTGATAAGTGACGCCAGAGACGCTGACGGGCGACGGATTGCCCAGCAGGTAGAGCATGCGCGAGATGTTATAGACCCCCATATCAATCACAGCGCCACCCCCCGACGTCTGGGTGTTAACGAACGCCTTGGAGCCGTAGCCATCCACCCAGGGCCGCCCGCGACGACGGTAGTGGATAGAGCGCACCGCATAGATCTCGCCGAGATGGCCTTCGCCGATGATGCGCTTGGCGCACACGGTGGTGGGCTGGTAGAGGCGCGCCAGCTGGATGTGCAACATCTTGCCGGTGGCCTTGGCGGTATCGTACATCGCCTTGGCATCCTGGTATGTCCACGACATCGGTTTCTCGCAGTAGGCGTGCTTCCCGGCCTGTAGCACATCCACCGTAACCGGTCGGTGCAGGCGATTGTGCAGGCAAATGTCCACCGCCTGGATATCGTCCCTTTTCAGCAGCTCATGATAGTCTGTGTAGGTATAGGGGATGCCGTACTGCTCTGCCACGCGTTGTAGCTCATCCTGCTGGATGTCGGCAGCAGCCACCACCTCCGCCTCCGGGATTGTCTGGTAGGTCCTGAGATGACTCTTGCCGATCTGACCCACGCCGATGATGCCCAGTTTGACCTTGTCTGTCATTTCCCGCTCCTCTTGGCCTATTCGCCCAAACGCAATTTGTCAAGCGCGTCGCGCACTCGCGCCAACTGGATGCCCACCTCGCTATACTCGTTCTTGGCCGAGTGGTGCTCCACGCTATAGTAGCCACCATAGTTCACGCGCCACAGGTTGCCGAGCCGTTCCATCAGCGGCCCCTCCGTGATGTTCCAGGGGATATGCGTGTGTGACACCCAAGGCGCAACGAGCCTGTCCGCCTCTGCCTGCTCCTCTGGTGTGCCTTTCCACCCTCCCAGATGGCAGGAGACGCCAAAACCGGGGTGATCCACCGCCTCATACACCGCTTTCAGGTTAGCCCACTCCCGCTCCGGGCCCCAGTGATTTTCGATGCCCACCTTGAAGCCGTGATCATACGCCCACTGTGCATACTCCCGGTAGCGTCTGACGATGAAATCGAATTGCTCCGCTGTCCACGTGCCGGCGTCGCGGTCGCCGCCGGCGTCAATGCGCACAAAGCGCGCGCCCAGCGTATCCGCGATCTGCAGGAAGCGCTTGGCCCGCTGGTAGTGATGTTCGCGCACTTCGGCTTCCGGCTCCCAGATGTGCGCTTCATCCACGGCGATATCCGCCAGTGTCAGGCCCTTTTCGTGCAGCGCCTCCCGCACCTTCTGAATGAACGCCTCATCCGTCGTCGGGAAAAAGCCGCCCCAGAGGTCTGCCGCATCCAGGTGGTAGCGATACTTGCAGGTCTCCAGATAGCCGAAAATGTCCATCATTCCCCTGTTGTAAAGACCGCGGAATGAGTATGAAAGCACAGAAACCCTCATCGTTCTCTCCTTTCTGGGGTAGAGGCGCAATAGCTGCCGCGCACTCTACCGCAAAGTGCCCGATGTGTCAAAAGCGAAAGGACGCACCGTCCTGGCTAATCGCGCATCGTATTGACGGGGAGAGCATCTCGGCATATACTGACCACACGCACTGGCAGCGCTGCCGGCGATTTTGGAGGTGAAAGATGACCGACGTCGTAGCACCAAGCATGCCGCAGATCGAGTTTGGCCCATATCGGCTATCCCGCCTGATCGCTGGCGCGAACCCCATCAATGGCGGCTCGCACCTCTCGCGCTTTGTCAACCAGCAGATGCGGCGCTACTTTACCCCGGAGCGGATACAGGCATTCCTAAAGGAGTGCGAGAGTGTGGGGATCAACGCGTGGCAGTCAGGCCTCATCAACCTGGAGGCGTACAAAACGTTTCGCGCCCGGGGCGGCCGGATGCACTTTATCTCGCTGGATCACGACGATCCCGCCCATCCGGACACGCTGGCGCAACTGGTGGCTGGCGGCGCCATCGGCATTGCCCACCACGGCGAGGTTACCGACCGCCTGTTCAAGGGCGGCCAGATCGAGGCGGTGCACGAGTATTGTCGCAAGGTGCGCGATGCCGGGGTCCTCGTCGGCATCTCCACGCATATGCCCGCTGTCGTGGATTATGTCGTTTCGCATGACTGGGATGTGGACTTTTTCATGTGCTGCGTCTATGAGCGGCACCGCACCCGCGAGGAGCTGAAGGCGCTGCTGGGCGATGTGCCGATCCCGATCCGGGAGGTGTATTTGGAGAGTGATCCGCCACGCATGTTCGCCGCCATGCGCCAGACAGACAAGCCGTGCCTCGCGTTCAAGATCCTCGCAGCAGGTCGGCTGTGTGACAGGCAGGAGTGGGTGGAGCAGGCCTTCCAGGACACCTTCCGCCAGATCAAGCCAAACGATGCGGTTGTCGTCGGCATGTACACGGAATATGAGGATCAAGTAGCGCTGAACGCCGAATATGTGCGCCGCTTCAGCCACCTGAGCGCGGCAACACGCCAGGACGTGGCTGAGGCGGTGCGCTAACAGGCCACGGCCAATACGAGGTTCAGGCAAGGAGGAAAGCGATGAAGATCAGCGGTGTGCGTTTCGTTCGCGTCAGAGGGACGTGGGATTACCAAGGGCCGCTGGGCGAAGAGCGACTCGTGCGCCCCGTGGACATCTACCCGGAATTTCGTGCGCAGGCCGGGCCGGGGCCACGTCCCGCCGGTGGCGGCCCACCGTATCACATGCAGGCGCTCTTTCTCTACATAGACACCAATGCTGGTGTTAGCGGCGTGTTTGGCCCCATCGGGGACGAGAACGCGCGCATCATCGCCGGGCAGCTCGCGCCGATCCTCATCGGCGAGGACCCACACGCCATCGAGCGGCTCTGGGACAAGATGTATCGCCACGCCATCCACGGCCGCAAGGGGCCAACCATGATGGCGATCAGCAACGTGGATCTGGCGCTCTGGGACCTGAAAGGCAAGCTGCTCAATGTGCCGGTGTACCAGTTGCTGGGCGGCCCCAGCCGCGACAAGATTCGCGTCTATGCCTCGATGCTCGGTTACTCGATCGCGCCGGAGCTGGCGGCCCAACGGGCCAGGGAGGTAGTGGCGCAGGGCTACACCGCCACCAAGTGGTTCTTCCGACACGACCCGACAGAGGGCGAGGAGGGAGTCCGCCAGAACCTGGCGCTGATCCGCGCCGTGCGGGAAGCAGTGGGGCCGGATGTGGAGATCATGTTCGATGCGTGGAGCAGTTGGGATGTGCCGTACACGATTCGCATGGCAGAGCTGGCCAAGCCGTATCGCCCCTGGTGGTTCGAGGAGCCGGTGTTGGCGGATATGATCCCGCAATACGCCGAGATCCGGCGCAACGTGCGCGGCATCGCCATCGCCGGCGGCGAACACGAATACACGCGCTGGGGGATCAAGGCACTACTGGATGCGGGTGCGGTGGACATCTTGCAGCCGGATCCCACATGGGCGGGTGGCCTGAGCGAGATGGTTAAGATTTGCGCGCTGGCATCTGCCTACGGCATTCCGGTCATCCCGCATCACGGCGGCCTCGCCTCGACGCACCTCATCGCGTCGCAAGCGATCACCACCTGCCCGATGCAGGAGTGGCTGTTGCAGTATGGGCTGACGGGCAACGTCTTTCTCAAGCACAAGATCCAGCCGGCGAACGGCTATATCGCGCTGCCAACCGCTCCCGGCCTAAGCATGGAGCTGGACGAGGCGGCCATCGAGTCGCAGGAAGAGGTTACCTTCGGCTAGAGCGACAACCGGGTAGGGGCATCGCGCGCGATGCCCCTACCTTCTCATTCGCACAGGATAGCGCGCACCACGCCCACGTCCGCCTCCACCCACACGCCGTGATCCACCTCATCTCCATTGCGCCGCCGATCCACCACAAATGTGCCATCCGCGTCGAAGTGGCCCTCATCCACCTGGACATAGTGCGCCAAGCGCGTGAGCAAGTGTTCGCGGGAAACCGAGGCGTCCAGCGCCTGCGCCGGCGGCAGCTTGGGTCGCAAGATCAAGCGGTAGCCCGCGCCCACCAGATAGAACTCGTGCGGCCCCGCCTGCACCACGATACCGCGTCCTCTCTCGCCCTGCGTGGGGGCATCGCGATGCCGCCAGTCCTTGTGGATGCGCGGCCCGTCGCCGAGTTCGACTAGGCCGATATATGCGCCCAGATCCAGCCGCTGCGCGTGCAGGTTTTCCTCCTGCACCACGGCATGTATCTGCTCTGTGCCCTGATAGCGCAACAGGAGCGGCGCAGCCGCGGCCAGGCAGCGGAAGCTATCCACTAGCGATCGCGCCTCCGGCCGCACCCCGCCATCCTCGGCCACGATATGCTCCACGGCGAAAAAGTGATAGCCGATAGCGCCATACTCGGCAACGGCGCGGAACATGTTCCAGGCATTGGCGCCGCCCGGCGCCGATTCGGGCACGAAGAGCGGATTGTCGTCTCGCGCATAGGTGGCGCAGACCGCCTCGTAGGTGCGGCTGTCGGCGATATAGATGTCCGGCGCGATCAGGTCGAGATGCGGCGCGCACCAGCGATAGATATCCAGTACCTTGCTCACCGCGCCGCCGGAGGGATAGCTCTCGCCGGGGATAGCCCATCCCGATTCGCCCAACCAGACGTTGACGTACATCGGGATGTCGTGCACCGCCTTGCCCGCCGCCGCCAGCCCGTCAATGTAAGTGGCGATGCTCCAGGCGGTCATTAGCTCTCCCGCGGCATCGCCGAAAACCTCCGGCCATGTGCCCGCCGCACGCGCCCCTGCGGCCTGCCATATGGGATGCAGGCGGCTTTGCTGCACCATCTTGATCTGATCCAGCAGCGCCGCCGGCACGGGCGAGCGGAATGCCGCCTCCCCGGCCAGGCTATAGTCGCGGTCGCTGCCCAGGATGCCCGGCTCGTTTTCGATCTGCAGCGCAATCACGGTATGCTCCGCGCCATCGTGTTCGCGCAGATAGCGGCAGAGCGCGACAAAGGCGTTGCGGTCCGCCTCCCACGTGGTCGAGCAATGCGATGACAGAACCCACAGGTCCTTGCCGCCGGGTGAAATCACGCGCTGAAAGCGCTGTGGGTTGGTCTTGACCCATGCCGGCACATAGTCCATGTCGCCGTTCTTCCACGTGCCAAACCAGAGCAGCACCAGCCTGACGCCATATCCACGCGCCAGCTCCAGCAACGTCTGGACAGGTGCAAAGTCAAAGCGCCCCTCTTCTGGTTCCACTTGCTCCCAGTACACCGGGATCTCCACCGTATTGCCGTGAATCAGCTTGATGGCGCGGAAAGCGGTCTCTGCTTCGGCGGCATTGTAGCCGCTGGAATTGCGCGCCTGCCCACCTACGGGAAAGAACGGCTTGCCATCCACCATGAAGACGCGCTTGATCGGTGTCATCTCAGCCTCCTTCCTCTTGCTCGCACATATTTGGGCTCATTCTAGCGCGCCAGCGGCGACTGTCAACCGCTCGCAGGCGATACATTTGATTGACAGCATCTCCCTCCTGTCATAGAATGGCCCCACGAGTGATGAAAAGTTTGAGCCCAAGGCGGGAAAGAAGCGGAAATGCTAGCGTGAGAGCTGATCGTTGCCGACGCGGCGCGTGCGGGGGCGTATGACTATCGCGGGCGGCGCCTGCCGGATCTGACGCCGTTTCTGCCGAATGGCGAGGATGTCTTCAATCTGCGTGGCTCGCTCTACTTCTGCCAGGATGTGCTCGGCGACCCGCGGGACGAGATCATCATGAACGCGCGCGGCGTAGTGAACATCGTGACCCAGGCGGAACCCCTGGTTGCAGGCACGCGCGTCTATGCGCCGCGCAAGCGCTTCAACGTCTCGCACCAGGGCTAGGCGGTCGTTTGAGACAATGGGAGGTGATACTGTGACAGACCAGATACTCACCCTGAAGTTGCGCTCGCGTCGAGAGACAGCGGCGGGCAGCGGCCAGTACGCGATCGTGACGGAGGTGGTGTCGTGGCGGGCAGCGGAAACAGCCGCCATCATCTGCGACATGTGGGACACCCACTGGTGCCGCGGGGCTGCTGCGCGCGTCGCGGAGATGGCGCCACACATGAACACGCTGGCCGCCGAGTTGCGCCACCGTGGCGTGCTGATCATCCACGCGCCCAGTGGGACGATGGATTTCTATCGCGGGCATCCGGGCCGCATCCTAGCGCAAAGCGCCCCGCCAGTGGAGGTCGCGATCCCGCTGCAGAACTGGGTACACCTGATGCCAGAGCGCGAGGGGAAGTTGCCCATTGATGACGCCGACGGCGGCTGCGATGACGACCCGCCGTGCCCCAAGGGGAGGCCGTGGACGTGCCAGATCGCAACCATAGAGATCGCCGAGGGTGACGCCATCACCGACAGCATCGAGGCGTACTACCTCCTGCGCCAGCGTGGCATCCGCCACGTCATCATCATGGGCGTGCACGAGAACATGTGCGTGCTGGGCCGCCCTTTTGGCATCCGCCAGCTTGTGCTGCAAGGGATGGATGTAGCGCTCGTGCGCGACATGACCGATACGATGTACAACTCGCGCCAGCGCCCGTTTGTGGATCATTTCGCGGGGACCGAGCTGATGCATGCGCACATCGAGGCGCACTGGTGTCCGACGCTGACGAGCGACCAGATCATCGGCGGACAGCCGTTCCACTTCGCCGCACAAAAGCACAAGGCGTCAGCCGTCTTTTCCTCCCACTTCATGACCTGCCGCGAGCGCGTGTTGGCGGCGCTGAACCATGTGCCGCCGGATCGCGTGCCGCTGGATTTCGGCGCGCACCGCTCGTCGGGCATCGCAGCGCTGGCGTATCCCAAACTGCGACAGGCACTGGGGCTGCCGCCGCGACCGGTGCGGGTCTATGATCCGGTGCAACAACTGGCGATCATAGATGAGGATGTATTGGACCTGTTCGGCGTGGACACGGTCGAGCTAGGACGCGGCTTTGCGCTGGAGGAAGAGAATTGGGCCCCCTGGACGCTGCCGGATGGCACGCCGTGCCTGATGCCCGCCTGGGCGATGCCAGAGCGCCACGAGGGAGAGTGGGTGCTACGCGGCAAGAGCGGGCACATCCTGGGTCGCATGCCAGATGGCGCGCTCTATTTCGAGCAATGCTACTGGCCATTCCTAGAGGATGATGATCTGGATCGCCTGCCGGAGGCGCTGGAGGACAACATGTGGGGTGGCGTGGCCTCACCACCCGGGCCGTTGGTGGCAGGGCCGGATGGCGCGCAGCGTCTGGCCGAAGGCGCGCGCCGCCTGCGCGCGCAGACCGACCGCGCCATCGTGGGCCTTTTCGGCGGCAACCTTTTCGAGAACGGGCAATTCCTCTATCGCATGGACAACTTTCTTATGCTCCTGGCAGCGGATGCGCCGCGCGCCCATGCGTTCCTCGAGCGGCTGACCGAGCTTCATCTGGAGAACCTGGAACGTTACCTGGCGTCTGTTGGCCCTTACATTGACATCATCCTCTTTGGCGATGACCTGGGATCACAGAACGGGCCACAGATCTCCCCGGCCATGTACCGCGAATTCTTCCAGCCGCGACACGCTCGCCTCTGGCACCGCGCCAAGGAGCTGGCGAATGTCAAGGTCATGCTCCATTCGTGCGGCAGCATTCGCATGCTCCTCCCCGACCTCATCGCCGCGGGGCTGGATGCCACGAATCCGGTGCAGATCAGTTGCGTCGGCATGGAGGCTGAAGGGCTGAAGCGCGATTTCGGGGACGCGCTGACCTTCTGGGGCGGCGGGTGCGACACACAGACAATCCTCTCGCGCGGCACGCCCGACCAGGTGCGCCAGCACGTCCGTCAGCAGATCGCCCTGCTCAGGCCGGGCGGAGGCTTTGTTTTTCAACAGGTGCACAATATCCTGGCGGACGTGCCGCCGCAGAACATCATCGCCATGTTCGAGACCGTGAACGAGGTTCGCTGAGCCAACGGCGTGGTACAACGTGCTAGACGCGCAGCACGACCACCGTGTCGGTCGGATCCGGCGCAACGGCAGGGCCTTGCACCAGCAGATCGTCCGCCGCAGCGCCGACCTGTAGCAGCCGAGCCAGATCGGTCAGCAGATACGCCGCCGAGACCCGTCCCGCCAAGCCGGGCACACGCAGCGCCCCGTCTGCGGGCCACTCGAACACGTGCAGATAGATGCAGCCGTCTTTCTGCGTCGTACGGCACCAGGCCAAGCCTTGCACAGGCCCCGGCCGTGTGCCATATACCGCTTCCCCGTTCGCTTCCAGCCACGCCCCCATCGCCAGCAACCGCTCCACGCTTGGCAGTGGGATCACGCCCTCCGCTGTCGGCCCGACGTTGAGCAGATAGTTGCCCCCTTTGCTCACAATGTCCACCAGCTTGTGCACCAAGTCCGGCACTGACTTCCAGTTGTGGTCATAAGATTTGTAGCCCCAGGTGTCGTTGATGGTAGCCGGCGTCTCCCAGTCCAGCGCGACCGCTGCCGCCGGGATCTGGTTGTCGCCCGCCGAAGCATAATCACCCATGTCGTTCCCTACACGCCCACACACCAGGCACTCTGGCTGGAGCTCGTGCACCAGCTCCACCAACGAGCGGCTCTGGGGCGCGGTCATTCCCTTCGGCGTATCGAACCAGATGAGGCAGACCGGGCCATAGTGGGAGAGGAGCTCGCGCACCTGTGGTTTGACATAGTTCTCGACATAGCCGGCGAAATCCTTCTGGCTCTCATCATAGTCCCACGAATTGCCGTCCCCGTCTGGGTGATGCCAGTCTTGCGTCTGGGAATAGTAGAAGCCAAGCCTCATCCCTTGCCTTTGGCACTCGGCTGCCAGCTCCTTCAGGATGTCACGGCCAAAAGGCGTGGCATCCACTACGTCATAGTCGGTAACCTTCGAGTCAAACAGGCAAAAGCCATCGTGGTGTTTGGCTGTGATCACCATGTACTTTTGTCCGGCGCGCTTGGCAAGCGAGACCCACTGCGCGGCGTCGAACTGGACAGGGTTGAACTCTTTGGCAAGCTGTTCATACTCGCGCACCGGGATCTGCGCCCGATACATGATCCACTCGCCGATGCCCGGAATCTCTGCTCCTTTCCAGATGCCGGCGGGGATCGCATACAACCCCCAGTGGATAAACATGCCAAACTTGGCGTCCCGCCACCAGTCGAGACGCGGGTCCTGTTGCACGCCCTCGCGCTGCGATCGTCCCGCCCGAATTGCATTGTCCATCATCGCCTGTCTCCTCCCTTTTTCTCATAGGACGGCCCATATTAGCATAGGATGAACCCCGACGCAACCAGGCTTGCCATTACAGCCGCCAACGTCACGCCAGCATCCCGCCCGCTCTCATGCAGTACTGGAGTACTATTGACCCAGCATAGCAGGAGATAGCATAATAGCAGCAATCATCGCATTGCATGAGAATAGCCATGGGTCGAGATCGGGGCACCGCCTGCGGCTATTCACGGCGCACGTTTAGCCCCTGGGGAAGGAGCTATCAACATGATATCACGTGTATCTCGCACTCTGAGTTTCACACTGGCAGAGGATCCCGCCGGATGTATTGACATGCTGCGGCAGTATTTGCTCAAGGGCGGCATGAAGGTGCGACACGAGATCGATCAGGAGATCGAGGGCTATCAGGGATCGCAGTTCATCACCAGAGTAATCGGCGGCTGGCTGCCAGGCCCAAGAGCATTGCCCATATGGGTGTGTATTTACTGCCAGCCGCTGCCCAACGGCACAACCAGCGTGCGATTAGCGCTGGAAGAGGCACTGGCGAGCGATGTGATCGATGATCAGATCCGAGAGCACTATAACGCGGGCTTTTGCGAATTACTGGGAGGTCTGGACACAAGCCATAACAGGAATGCGGTTGGCTCGCTGCATGCCTGGGCGCTGCTGTGACATGTCCCACGCACGCCCGACGCGGCAGCGAGCCGTGCTTCCCGTTTGCCGATCCACTCTGATCACTCTTCGCGACATCAACCTCAACCAGGGGGACGGCCGATCGGCTCCTGTCCAATCGTCCGAATAGCCACGTCATACTGCTCGACCAACGCCAGCGAATACACTGTGGGGGGCCCAAGAAGAGGACGCGGGATGCACCCGGTCGTTGCCCTCTGCAGATCTGCGAGTTATCCCCAGCACGACCAAACTCGTGAGCCTCACTGCATCAGCAGCGCCCCGCGCGATACGGTGCACCGCTTTCGCCATTTCTGCATCCCCGTTTCTCGCCTCTTGGCGTTTCGTCCTATAATCAGAGTAACCAGAGCGCCGCTTTCGCGTCATGATAGTTGAAGAACGCAGCGGCGACGGTCATGTCGTGGTGTACCCCGCGACTTTTTCTATGGAGGGAAAAGAAGCCAACCTTATCGCACAGTCCCTTCCAGGTCATTTCCATCCGAGAAGGTAACATGTCAACGGACTCGCACGCGATCATCAAGGCATTCGCAGACCTCGCAGCGAATTACGAGGCGGTGGTTGATGCTGAGTTGCGTCGTTTTTGGGGATGGAGCTATGAGCGCTTTGTCGAGTGGTTGCTCGATCTGGTGCGTCTTCATGAGGGCTCTCTCCGGCAAGATAGTCTTGTGCTGGATATCGCCACAGGGACAGCACTGATCCCGCGCAAGCTGGTAAGTGGGCCAGAACCGGTAGGGCAGGTTGTGGGAGTGGATATCACACCCGGCATGCTCTACGCGGCTCGACAGATGATCGCTCCATTCAACTCGCGTATCACCCTGGTGTGCGGGTCAGCGATGGCGTTGCCACTGGTCGATGGGGTCTTTGATGTAGCGATCTGCGCCCTGGGCACACACCACATGGAGGCGAGGACGCTGATCAGTGAGATGCATCGCATGCTTGCGCCCAAAGGTGTGCTGGCCATCGCAGATGTTGCCGCTCATTCAGCATGGAAATGGCCGGGCATTGGGACGATACTACGTCTCTTTGCGTTTCTTTACTTTCTTCCCTCGCGTAATATCGCTCGCGCCCGGGCAGAAGCTGCTGCCGTGGCCCGCGTTCATACTGTAGACGAATGGCGCGCGCTGCTCAGCGAGTGCGGCTTTACGGAGATTCGGGTGGCTCAGCCTCTGGGCCAGCGTCCCTGGTCTCCGATGCCATTCGCCATCACGGCAAGAAGAGGTACAACTGAAGCGAGGGAGGCAACAGATGCCAACAGCGAATGAGCTATTGCGGCGCGGTCGTAGAGACGAGATCTGGACCAAATACTGCGGTTTCCTAGACCTCAGCCTAGACGAGTTCATGGCGATTCAGGAGCGCCTATTGCGCGAGCAGATTGGGCTTCTGAGCAACTGTGGGATCGGGCGACGCTTCATGGGAGATAGCAAGCTATCAACAGTGGCCGAGTTCCGTGAGATTGTGCCCATCACCACCTACGAGGACTACCAGCCATATCTGGAAGATCGCCGGACAGACATGTTGCCGGAGGAGCCGTATACGTGGGCGCACACCTCTGGACGCTCCGGCACACTCAAGTGGGTCCCATACACGCGGCTCGCCTATAATCAGTTGGGTGAGGGGACTCTTGCTGGCATCATCCTGGCTTCCGCTCGCTGGAAGGGGGACGTGCGTCTGGAAGAGAATGATGTGCTCGTCTACAACACCCCACCGCGCCCTTATCTGAGCGGCGTGGTGCTGCGAGCGTTGGCCGAGCATTTTAGCTTTCACTTTGTGCCGTCGCTAGAAGAGACGGAGCAGATGAGTTTTCAGGAGCGCATCGAAAAGAGCTTTGAGACCGCGCTGGTTACCGGCATTGATGTGCTGGGCTCGATCTCGGTGGTGCTGGTCAAAATGGCGGAGCGTTTTGCCGAGGGCGCGCAGAGCACCAAGCCCTCGGCGCGGATGCTACACCCGCGGGCACTGGCGCGACTAGCGCGAGGATGGCTGCGCAGCAAGCTCGAAGGTAGACCTATGCTGCCCAAGGATATCTGGAGGGTCAAGGCACTACAATGCGGCGGCATGGACACCTCCATCTACAAAGACAAGATCGCACACTATTGGGGAGTCATCCCCTTTGAGCAGTACGGCAGCACGGAGGGCGGCGTGCTGGCCACGCAGACGTGGAACGTCAAGGGGATGACCTTCTTCCCCGATGCCGACTTTCTCGAGTTCATTCCGGATGAGGAGTGGGTGAAGTGGCGGCGTGATCCGTCTTATATGCCTAGCACTGTCCTGCTGAACCAGGTGAGAACTGACAAGCGGTACGAGCTGGTGGTGACCAACTACTATGGCAAGCCGCTCTTGCGCTATCGCACGCACGATGTCATCAAGTTCATCGCGCTGCGAGATGAAGAAACGGGTGTGAACCTGCCGCAGTTCGAGTTCGTCGGGCGATCCGGCGACTTTATAGACCTTGCCGGTTTCACAGGGCTGATAGACGAAAAAATGGTCTGGCAGGCGATCATCCGCACAGGTATCCCGTATGAGGAGTGGTCCATACGCAAGGAGTACATCGAGAATCGCCCGATCCTGCATCTATACATCGAGCCACAGGATTCGGTAGATCAAGAGGTTGTTGAGAGCCTAGTCCGGCAGCGCCTGCGCGAGCTGAACCCGTTCTACGCCGATTACGAGTCAATGATCGAGGCGCGGGCCCTGCAAGTAACGCTGTTTAACAGGGGCACCTTCCGCGCCTACATGATGGCGAAACAGGCAGCGGGAGCGGATCTGGCGCACCTCAAGCCGCCGCACATGAATGCGACTGATAACGACATTACCCTCTTGATGAGGCTCAGCGCTGAAAACGGAGGAACTGTTCCGTCCTAGCAAGGACAAACGAGCATGAACCCTGCTGCATTGATCCCGCTCGTCTCCCTACTCTGTTATGCCATTCTGCTACTCGTCGTCGCCAGGGGCCGCATCGCTGGCAAGATGGGCCGGCTTTTTGGGCTGTATCTGCTCTCGATGTTGCTCTGGAGCTTCTGCTCCTTTATGATGCACCTGAACACAGGGATCATGACGCCGCTGTTTTGGAACCGGCTCCTCATCCCTCCCGCTACTGCCATGCCCATCACCTTCTTTGCCTTCGTGCAGGAGTTCCTGCAAAGACGGCACAGAGACCTACTCAGATGGGGGCTCGTCTCCTATGCGATCATACAGGTCATCAACGTGCTCGGCTACGGCGTCCGAAATGCCTATGTGGTGAACGGGCAATTCCACAACGAATATGGACCCTTCCTCGCGCTCATCGGCGGCTCATGGGCTTTCTTTGTCGGCCACTCGGCACTCGATCTGTGGCGCGGGTATCGCCAGGCAAAGGATAGCCTGCATCGCGAGCGGATCAAGTACCTCTTCCTTGTCGTCCTGGTTATCGCCATCGGCGCGCTCACCAACGCCACCGTGTTGCAGCACTATCCGGTGGACATTACGTGCAACGCGATTGGCGCCCTCTTGATCACCTATGCGATCCTGCGCCACCAGCTGTTGGATATCACTCTCGTCGTGCGCAAGGGCCTTCTCTACTCGGTGCCTACCGTCATCATCGGCACCAGCTATTTCTTGATGATCTCGCTGGCAGCGCGGGTAGTGCATGATACCAGCGGTCCACAGTTCTTCCTCCTCTCTTTTGCTGCAGCGCTTGTGACGGCTCTCGTCGCAGAGCCATTGCGCAGCCGAATCCAGCTTTGGATAGATAGCATCTTCTTCCGCGAGAGATACGATTCCAGTCTCATGTTGCAGCGACTGGGCCAGAGAGTGGCTTCGGTTTTGGACATTAACGTGCTTACGAACATGATCCTCAACGAGATCACTCAGACGATGCACATTGCACACGCTGCCTTTCTTCTCAGGCACGAAAAGAGTGGCGCGTTCAGTCTGGCAGCGCAACAAGGGTTGGATATCTCTCGTGAGATTCGCATCCGCGCAGACCATCCGTTGGTGCACTGGCTCTTGACCCACGAGAACACGCTGACCAAGCAGGATGTCGAGGTCATACCACAGTTCCGGGCGCTCTGGCGTGAAGAGCGGGAGGACCTGGTGCAGCTCCAAGCGGAGACCTGGATTCCGCTCAAGGTCAAGGGGGAGTTAGTGGGCATTCTGGTTGTGGGCCCGAAACTCTCAGGCGAGCCGCACTCGCTGGATGACCGGTTGACGCTGACCACATTGGCCAGCCAAACAGCTATGGCCATTGACAACGCCCGCCTCTATGAAGCAGCGCGGCAAGAGGTGGCCGAGCGGCGACGCGCCGAAGCAGAGCTCCGCGTCAGCGAAGCGCGCTATCACAGCCTGTTTGACGATGTGCCGGTCGGGCTCTATCGCACCACGCCGGAAGGCAAGATCCTGGAAGCAAACCCTGCGTTGGTGCAGATGTTGGGCTTTGCTGACCAGGCGAGCCTTCTGGCGACCAACGTGAACGACCTATGCTTGGAACCCAGAGACCGGCAGCGTGAGCTGACCGAGGTTGAGCAGCGCGGGCTGGTGAGCGATTTCGAGCTGCAATTGCGTCGTCGCGATGGCGCGGTCATCTGGGTGCGCGATAGCTTTCGCATCGTGCGGGACGAGGCAGGCCGCACGCTATACTACGAGGGGAGCCTCGAAGATATCACTGAGCGCAAGCAGGCGCAAGAGGAGTTGGTCCGCAGCCACGAGGCGCAGACGGTGATCAATCTGCTGTTGCGGCTCTCGCTGGAAGAGATGAACCTGGATCAGATGCTGGAGCGCGCTCTGGATGCGATCCTGGCAACGCTCAGCGAGGCATTTGCGCCCAGCGGCGCGATTTTTCTTGCCGAAGGGCCAGAGGTGTTGGTCATGAGGGTCTGGCGCGGCCTTGACAGTCATATACACGAACGATGCGCCCGCGTGACGGCAGACAACCGCCCGTATGGACGATTCATCGGCACACAGCGTGTCCAAATCACCAGGTGTGTGGATGAGGAGCCCTACTTTGGCGAGGATGACAAGGGTGGGCACTGCGGCGTTCCCATCCTGTCTGCCGACAAGATGATCGGCTTGATCGCGCTGCGGCTGCGCGCAGGACACCAACCTGACTCGCAGGAGATGGAGTTCCTTTCGGCGGTGGCCAACGCGCTGGCCGGCATCATCATCCGCAAGCAATCTGAAGAGGAGCGGAAGAAGATGCAGGTGCAACTCCTCCAGGCGCAAAAGATGGAAGCTGTGGGGCGGCTTGCCGGGGGTGTGGCTCACGATTTCAACAACTTGCTCACCGCGATCATCAGTTACAGCGATTTCCTGCTCAAGAACCTCCCTGTGGATGACGCACGCCGGCTGGATGTCGAGGAGATCAGAAAGGCGGGCGAACGAGCAGCGGCCTTGACCGGCCAGTTGCTGGCGTTCAGCCGTCGGCAGATGCTGCAGCCGCGCGTGTTGAACCTCAACGATGTTGTGTTGGACATGGGCAAGTTGTTGCAGCGACTGATCGGCGAGGATGTCAGGCTGATCATGGCACTCGATCCCTCCCTCGATCCCGTGAGGGCCGATCTGGGCCAGATCGAGCAGGTGGTCATCAACCTGGCCATCAATGGCCGCGACGCCATGCCAGACGGAGGGAAGCTCACCATCCGTACCGAGAACGTCTCACTGGATGGCCCAACAGGGGCCGTCGGATCGCGCAAGGGCAGGTTCGCATGTCTTTCGGTGGAGGACACAGGTATCGGCATGGATGAAGAGGTCCTGCAACACCTATTCGAGCCGTTCTTCACCACAAAAGAGGCAGGCAAAGGAACCGGCCTCGGGCTAGCCGTCGTATACGGCATCGTTGCCCAACATGCCGGATGGGTCAGCGTTGAGAGCAAGCGAGATCGGGGATCTGTATTCCGCGCATACCTGCCGGCAGCGCTCGTCAACCTGGAGGAAGAAGGCGAGAAGGAGATCTCGCTCGAGTGGTTACAGGGGAAACAGGAGCGCGTGCTCCTTGTGGAAGACGAGAAGAGTGTCTGCAGCGCGCTACGCCGGGCGCTTGTCGAGAATGGCTATACGGTGTTGGATGCGCCCAACGCGGTGGAGGCGATGCAGATCTACGAGCGAGAGGAGGGGCGAGTTGACCTCCTCTTCAGCGATGTGGTCCTGCCCGGCGAAAGCGGCATCCAGCTCGCGGAGAAGCTTCGCATGCAACAGCCGAATCTGCCGGTTCTTCTGAGCAGCGGCTATACTGACCGCGATGCCAATTGGACAGTGATCGAGGAAAAGGGGTTTCGCTTCTTGCAGAAGCCCTACGATGTTGCGACGCTGTTGCGCGCCATCAAAGAGACGTTAGAGCCGAGCCTCTGGACGACCGTTGGGCAGCGAGGTAGTGGGCCAAGATAGCAGGCTCCCCGTTTAACATCTTCTCAGCTTTCCTCACTATCTGATCCACCTGCTGCCTTGGCATTCAGGCCGGATCGGATTAGACTGCTACCGCTGTGAACGTTTTCGACAGGAGGGAATGCATGAGAAGACTCGAGGGTAAGCTGGCTCTGGTAACGGGAGCTGGCACGGGCATCGGGAGAGAAGTGGCACTGGAGTTTGCTCGGCAAGGAGCGGCAGTCGTCTTGCATTACGCGAGCAGTCGCAGCGGTGCGGACAGCGCTGCGGCAGAGATCCTTGCCGCTGGCGGCAGAGCGCACGTCATACAGGCCGACCTTGGCGAGGTCAGCGAGTGCCTGCGCGTGGTGGATGAGGCGGCTCACTGGCTTGGTGGCTTGGATGTGCTCGTCAACAACGCGGGCGTGACGCAGAGATGGGAGTTCCTCGACGTCACGCCAGCGCAGTTCGACATGCTCTACCATATCAACATCCGTGGTCAGTTCTTTTGCGCACAGCGCGCCTGCAAGCACATGCTATCCCGTGGCGGTGGGGCCATCATCAACATGACATCTGTGCACGGCCTCGCCAGTATGCACGGCCACTCAGTCTATGCCGGGACAAAGGGCGCTATCGCCGCCTGGACGCGCGAGGTCGCGTTAGAGCTGGCACCTATGAACATCCGCGTTAATGCCATCGCGCCGGGCTGGATTGACGTGCCACGCAACCATATAGAGGCCCCTGATATAGACTTTTCTGCCGCTGGTCGGACGATCCCCCGGCAACGTCTCGGCCAGCCGCTCGACATTGCCAAAGCGTGCGTGTATCTCGCCTCAGACGATGCTGACTTTGTAGTGGGGTCGGTACTGGTGGTGGACGGTGGCACTATGGCGCGCCTCTGCATTCACACGCCGCGCAGCGATAGGCCATAGAAAGCACGACAGGCCCACCGGCAAAGTGACGCTCGCCGCTGGGCCTCTATCTCTCCAGATGCCAGGGGCTTTTATCGCTTTTGCTCTTCGCTGCGGTCAGTGGCAAGAGGTGGCTCGGGCGAGAGGGCCGAGATCTCGGCGCGCAGCTCGGGCGTCATATTGACCTCCAGTGACTTGAGCGAGCCCTCCAATTGGGTCAGGTTGCGCGCGCCGATGATGGGCGCGGTAACAGCGGGATGACTTCCCACCCACGCCACCGCCAGCGCCGCTGGATCGTAGCCGCGCTCCTGCGCGAACTGCGTGAACCTATCCGCCGTCTCATAGACCCAGTCGGCGCCGTAGCGCGCGGCGTACATGCTGTTCTCCACCAAGCGCCCTGCCGGCGGGCGGCGCGTAACGCCGTACTTGCCGCTCAGCAGGCCGCCGCCCAGCGGGCTATAGGTGATCACGCCAAGCCGTTCTGACTGTGCCATTGGCAGGATTTCCACCTCGGCCTGCCGTTTGACCAGGTTGTACATCGGCTGCAGGCAGGAAAAGCCTGGCCACCCCTGCCCTGCTGCTATCCCTTGCGCCTTCATGATCTGCCATGCGGCAAAGTTGCTGGCGCCAGCGTACAGCACCTTCCCCTGCCGGACCAGGTCTTCCAGCGCGCGCATCGTCTCGTCGAGCGCCGCATCCTGATCAAAGCGATGGATGAAGTATATGTCAACATAGTCGGTGTTCAGGCGACGCAGGCTCCCTTCCAGAGAGCGCACGATATGACGGCGCGACGCGCCTCTGCCGTTCGGATCATCACTCATCACCATCCCCACCTTGCTGGTGATGATCACCTCCTCACGGCAGTCGGCGATCAAGCGCCCGAGGATCTCCTCCGAGCGCCCTTTGGCATAGACGTTGGCACAGTCGAAGAAGTTGATGCCCACCTCACGGCAGCGGCGGAACATGGCCGCCGATGTCTCCTCATCCGCGTCCCCACCAAACGACATGGTACCAAAGCAGAGCCTGGACACGCGGATACCGGTCTTGCCCAACAGACGATACTCCATCTCGACCTCCTCTAGTTATCTGCTCTCTCCAGCCGGAGAGCAGGTCAATCGCAGCTCTTTTGCCACCTGTTGCGCCTTCTGCAGCAGATACTCGTCGTCGCGCCCGGCGACGACGAACAGAAACCCCTGGGCCAATCGCTGCCTGGCAGCGCCTCCGGCAGCGATGCCAGGGATCTTGCCCATCTGGCGACAGGCCGTCAGCACATGTGCGATCGCTTGCTCCAACGCCGTAGCGCCCTCTGCTGTGTTCGTATTCACGCCCATCGAGCGCGCCAGGTCATTCGGGCCGATCCAGCACCCATCTACTCCTTGCACGCTCAGAATCTCCACAGCGTGTTGCACCGCCTCTGCCGTCTCGATCTGCACAGCGAGAAAGACCTGCTCATCTATCCGCTGTGCGTACTCTGGCCCATAGAACTCGGCGCCAAACGGCCCCCAGGAGCGTCCCCCGCGCGGCGGGTAGCGCGCGGCAAGAGCCGCTGCCCGCGCATCCGCCGCCGAGTTCACCATCGGCACGACGATACCCAATGCTCCCGCATCCAGATAGCGGCCAATGGTGGCGAAATCGTTCCCTGGCACGCGCACCATCGGCGTCGCTCCCGCGGTATAGATGCCGCGAAACGCGACCATGGCGCGCGCTTCGTCCCATGCGCCGTGCTGCGCGTCCACCAGCACAAGATCGAAACCCGCGCGCGCCAGCGCCTCTGCCGCCAGCAGGCTTCCCAGCCGCGCGCTAGCACCCAGGGCCGGCTTGCCTTCACGCATCTGCTGTAACGCCCGGTTCAACACCGTCGCTTCCCCTATTCTGTCTTCCCACCCAGTCAAAACCACAGATACCTCACCCAGGCTGCTGCGCGTCAGATCGGCCCCGGTCTGGCGAGGACACGATCCTTGCGTTCGGGCGCGTGGTATGGCACTTTGCAGATCAGATATTGCGGTAACACGAGGCAGTATAACCACCTCTGAGGTGCACGGCAAACCAGCGAGGAGCGCTCTCCGCTCCCGCGTCGCCAGAAAGGGGCGCTTGCCCTAGCCGATGCCGCGGAGCGTGAGCTCCTCCGCGCGCCAACACGCCACCAGATGCCCGGGCGAGATCTCCACCATGGGCGGATATTCAACCCGGCACTGATCAGTGGCATAGCGGCAGCGGGGGTGAAAATAGCAGCCGGGAGGTGGCTTGGCGGGGTTCGCCACATCTCCAGTGAGGACGATACGCTCGGAGCGCGCCCGAGGATCCGGTTTGGGCACAGCAGACATCAGCGCTTCGGTATAGGGATGCCGTGGGTTCGTGAATAGCTCGCCTGTCTCGGCGCTCTCTACCAGCTTGCCCACATACATCACCGCCACATGCTCGCTGATATGCTCGATGACGCTCAGATCGTGTGCCACGAACAGATAGGTTAGCCCGAGCCTTTCCTGCAGGTCCTCCATTAGGTTGAGCACCTGCGCCTGCACCGAGACATCGAGAGCTGAGACCGGCTCATCCGCGACGATGAATTTGGGGTTCAGCGCCAGAGCGCGCGCCAAGCTGATGCGCTGGCGCTGCCCGCCGCTAAAGGCGTGCGGATAACGATCCATCAACTCGGGGCGCAGCCCCACCGACTCCAGGAGCGCGGCAACACGATCCTGTAACTCGCCGCCTCTGGCGATCTTGTTCACGATCAGCGGCTCGCCCACGATCTGCTGCACAGTGAGTCGCGGGTTCAGCGAGGAGTAAGGGTCCTGGAAGACGATCTGCATGTCGCGGCGCAACGCACGCATGCTCTGCTTGTCCAGCTTTTCCACATGAATGGGGCCACTGTCTTGGTCATAGAGGATGATCTCCCCGCTGGTCGGCTCAATCAGGCGCAAGATGCAACGCCCCGTAGTCGTCTTGCCACACCCGCTCTCACCCACCAGACCGAAGGTCTCCCCACGCCGAATCCGAAAACTGACGCCATCCACCGCTTTCACATGACCCGCCACGCGCCGGAAGAAGCCACGCCGGATGGGAAAGTACTTTTTGAGATCTTTGACCTCAAGAAGGATCTCGTGATCGCCCGCAGGGATGGACATCAGATCTTCTCCTGTCTGTAGAGGTGACATCTGACGGAGTGATTCGGCGCAACAGGCACGTAGTCAGGCGGCACCTGATCGCATAGATCTGGCATGACGTGAGCGCAACGAGGCCAGAAGGGACATCCCTGCGGTATCGCGTAGGGATCAGGCACGATGCCTTTGATAGGCTCTAGCCTTTTCTTGGTCTTTTGTCCAATGCGCGGGATGGAGCGCAAGAGCGCCTGTGTATACGGATGCTTGGGATTATAGAAGATCGCATCCACGTCGGCCTGTTCCACCACCTTGCCCAGATACATTACCGCCACGTCGTCGCACATCTCGGCGATCACGCCCAGGTTGTGGGTAATGTAAATGATGGCTGTACCCATCTGCTGCTGCAAGTTGCGCATCAGGTCGAGTATCTGCGCTTCAGTGGTTACATCCAGAGCGGTGGTGGGTTCGTCGGCAATGAGCAGGGAAGGGTGGCAACTGAGCGCGATGGCGATCATGACGCGCTGGCGCATCCCGCCGCTGAGCTGATGTGGGTAGCTATCCACCGTCTCCTCCGGTCGCGGCATACCCACCTGATCCAGCATGTCGATCGCTCTCAGCCGCGCCTCTCGCCTGTTCACCTTCTGATGGAGCGTGATGGCCTCCATGATCTGGTCGCCAACCGTGTACACGGGATCCAATGAAGTCATCGGCTCCTGAAACACCATCGAGATCTCGCCACCGCGAATCTCTCGTATCTCCGGGCCACGCGGATGGAGCTCCGTGAGGTCAACCGTCTCAAAAGCGCTGCCCATCTTCTCGCCGTCGAGCGGGCGCTGATAGAGGATCTTGCCGCCTACGATTCGGCCCGGAGGAGGCACAATCCGCAGGATAGATTGCGCCGCCACGCTCTTACCACAGCCGCTCTCGCCGACGATCCCCAGCACTTTCCGTCTCTTCACGGCAAAGCTGGCGCCGTCCACCGCCCGGACCACGCCTTCCTGGGTGTAGAAATAGGTGCGCAGCTCTTCTACGCGCAGCACTTCTTCCTGTTCTACCACCGTACCCCTCCTGCTCGGCTAGATCGCGAATGGGTCGGCAGCGTCGCGCAGGCCATCGCCGACAAAGTTGAAAGCCAACACGGCGAGAATGACGAAAAAGCCCGGAATCAGGAGCCATGGGTGCATGACAATGACGGTAACGTTTGTGGCATCTTGCAGTAGGACGCCCCAGCTAACCATCGGCGGTTGGATGCCCAAGCCCAAGAAACTAAGGGAGGTCTCAGCCAAGATCATGCCTGGGATGGAGAGGGTGGCCACGACAATAATATGGCTAAGGGCGTTGGGCAGCATGTGAACAAGGATGATGCGCCAGTCAGAGGCGCCAACAGCTCGCGCCGCCGAAGTATAGTCCATCTCGCGATACGCCAACACCTTGGCGCGCACCTGGCGCGCCAATCCCGTCCAGTTCACCAGCGACAAAATGACCGAGAGAGCAAAGTAACGTTTGACGGTGGACCACTCGGGAGGTACAGCAGCGGCAAATGCCGCCCAAAGCGGAATCTGGGGAAAGGACATCAGGATCTCGATACCCCGCTGCATCAGCGTGTCAGTTATGCCACCATAGTATCCAGAAGCGGTGCCAAATGTGGAGCCAAAGATGATGGTCAGCGCGACGCCGACAAGGCCTATGGTAAGCGATACGCGCCCGCCGTGGAGCGTGCGCGCCCAAATATCCTGACCCAGGCGATCAGTGCCCAGGAGGTAAATCGTGCCCGGTTTCTCTACGCCGAACAGCCGGATATCGGTAGGAATGAGGCCGAACAGTTTGTATGGCTTGCCCCGCACAAAGAACCCAATAGGGTAGATCGTGTTCGGGTCCGGTTTGTGCACGTACCGCATGTTATAGATGTCCAACTCTGTTTGTATGCCATAGACAAAGGGGCGCAGATGAAACCGCCCTTGCGCATCCACAAAGCGCGGCAACTGCGGTGACAACAGGACATAGTCCTGCGACTTTTCCAGATAGTCATACGCCGAGAGAAAGTCCGCAAAGATGGCCAACACATAGAGCACGATGAGCATGATCGTGCCAATAACAGCAAGGCGGTTGCGCAAAAAGCGCCGCCACATCAGCTGCCAGAGGGAAAGTCGGCCGACATCCGCTACAATAGTGCCGTCACGCTCTGCGCCATCAGGTACGACTGATGTCGAAGCGGGTCTCTTGCCCATACATTGCTCCTTAGATCCAGGCCGCAGATCGGTTGTCTCGCTACGCTATTCATAGCGAATACGCGGGTCCACCCAGGCGAGAAGAAGATCAGCCAAGAAGTTACCGATCACTAGCATAATCGCCATAAACACGAGAAAGGTAACGGCCAGGTACATGTCCTGTTGCTGCAAGGCACGAAAGTACATTGGCCCTGTGGTCGGCAAGCTGAGCACAATGGAGACCACCGTCGCGCCAGAGATAATGCCTGGCAGGCTCATGCCCAGGAGCATAATCAGCGGGTGCACGGCGTTACGCACTGCGTGCTTGATAATCACAAGACTCTCTGGCAGCCCTCTGGCACGCGCGGCCTGCACATATTGCATGTTGAGGATATCCAGTAGGTTACCGCGCATCATGCGAATCAGGCTGGCCGTGCCGCTAGCGCCCACTACCACAACCGGCACCACAAGGTGTTGCAACAGGTCTAGCACCTTGCTCCAACTCCAGGGTGCGTCCACATATTTGGGCGAGAAGAGCCCGCCCACCGATTGGCCAAAGACACGCTGGGCGATCACCATCAGCACCAAGGCCAGTAAGAAGCTGGGCGCTGAAAGCCCGGCCAGGCCAAGGAGGGTGAAGAAATGATCCCCCAGTGTGTACTGGTGGGTAGCCGAGTAGATGCCGATTGGGATGGCGACAACCCAAGTGAAGAGGAGAGTGGCCAACGAGATGACCACCGTGTAGCCTATGCGTTCCCAGATCAGCTCCTTGACCTCTTTATTGAACTCGAAGGAGAGCCCGAAATCGCCCTGCACAAAACCAAACAGCCACTTGCCGTATTGCCAATACAGCGGTTTATCCAGCCCAAAGCGCTTCGTGATGGCGTCGATCTGCTCTTGTGCGGTAAAAGTCCCCTGATTCTGCAGGTTCTGAATGTAATAATCCACATAAGTCCCGGACGGCAGGTTGATGATAATAAAGCCGACAACAGACACGAGGAATAACGTGCTCAACATGTACAGAAAACGCCGACCGATATAAGCTAGCATTGTCGCGTCCTTCTCGTGTTTTGAACTACGCCATCAAGTCTTGCCGGAGTCTACGGAGACCCCACAGGCGAGTAGCGCCTGCGCCATGATCTGATCGCGATACCGCGCCGATTGCTGGCAAGGGGGGAGTATCTATACTCCCCCCTTGCTGTCATTCCTCGAGCCTTGCCCAGGCTAATCCTTGAAGTACATCTGCTCCGGGTATACCGCACCCATGTAGGACATGATCCATGGGTTGGTGAATCCGCCGAGACCCAGCTGCTCGCGCGTGGGCACGTTGCCGACGTTGTTTTTGAAGACAACAATGGTCGGAATATTGGCTACCGTGCCGATGAAGAACGGGCCATAGTCTATGTGGACCTGAATCAGATCCAGGACCAGGTTCTCGCGCTTGTCATCATCCGGCTCGCTCTTGGCCTTGTCATAGATCTCTTGCAGCTTGTACACCGGATCGTCCTTGGGCGGCTCCTCACGCGGTGGAGTGCGGTCGCGTGGGGCCTTGTCGAGCTCGGTGCCCTCCTTCGGGGTACCCTTCAGCGCGTACCATTGGCCATAGAGCGGCGCCCAGCGCTGGTTCTCGATCGGCACCACCCAAGCCGGGAAGACCAGGTGGTTCGGCCCGTCGCCCACTTCCCAGCTATCCCAGATGTCGAAGTTGGCGTTGGTCCGGATGGTGGTAGTATCAGAAGGCGGTACGGGGTTGAGAATGGTCTTGAGCCCGATCGCCTCCCAATCCTCCTTGACGAGCTGGCTGTTCTGGATGTGCTCGTTAGATGTCGTGGCGCTATAGTCAATGCGCAGCTCCAGGGGCTTGCCATTGGGCATTTCGCGCCAACCGTCGTTGTTCTTGTCCACCACACCGATCTCATCCAGCAGTTTCTTGGCGAGATTGGGATCATACGTTACCGCCAGATCGCGCCACTTGGCAAAGAGCTCTCGGCCACGCGGAGTGCGGTTGTATTCGACAGCCTTGGGGCTCATCGTACCAGTGGTCAGGTAGCCTTGACCAAAGTAAGTCATCTTCTGGATCCTGGCTCGATCTATGGCGTGAGAGAGCGCGCGCCGGAACTTGGGGTCACGGTAGATTTTGACCTTGTCCGGATCGGCATGGTTCCAGTTGCAGAAGAAGCAGGAGCCAGTACCAGAACCACCGTCCCACAGGTGAACCTGATAGCCTTGCGGGACCTCGTTCTGCCGCAGGAGCGACAGATCAGCGAGAGGTAGGGACTTGCAGGGACGCACGCAGATCTCCGTCTCGCCGCCGAGCACCTTGAGCTTGGCTACCTCCAGGTTCTCTACATAGGTGGTATCTACCTTGTCTATGTAAGGAAGCTGGTTGCCCGCCGTATCCACTGCATAGTAATAGGGGTTGCGATCGAGAACGATCCGCTTGCCCGCCTCGTACAACACCGGCTTCCAGGGGTTCAGGACCGGGTAGTCAACGTTGGTGCGCCAGTCGAGCTTTAGATCGTGCTCCTTAAAGTCGGTGTACTGCTTGTTATACTTGGGGTGGAACTGCTTCATATAGTGACTGCAGACGACGACCATCGCGTCCAGGCCAGTCGGTACACCCTTGGTCCACATGGCCATGCGATCGGCCAGAAGCGGTGCGGGTGCAGCGAACTTGAACTTGAGCGTCCAGTCATCCACTTTGATCAGTTCCGCCGTCTTGCCGCCAGCGATCAGCCAGTCGGGCGGGTTGAAGGGGTGATCCGTGTTGAGGCACAGGTCCTCCCACCAGTAGATGAGATCGTCCACGGTGAAAGGCTGACCATCAGACCATTTGGTGCCCTTGCGGAAGTAGAAGGTCCACTCCGTCTTGTCCGCGTTAAAATCCCAACCCTTGGCCAGGCCGCCGCGCTTATCCAGGCCATCTTTGACCCAGTGCACCGGCGAGTGGCCGTACATGCTCATGGCCAACTGGTTACCGTTGGCAGAGTTGTCCACGCGATGCCAGGTGCCGCCATACTTGCCGATCTCGCTATAGGGAGTGATCACCAGGGGCTCAGTGGGCAGTCTCTGTTCCACCGGCGGCAGCTTGCCTGCCTTGACCAGCTCGGCCAGTTCCGGCGCTTCTTTCGGTTGCGGAATCGGCGTCGCCGTGACTACAACTTGCTTTTCAACCTCTTTCTGGACGACGACGGTCTCTTTGACAACCTTCTCAACCGCCACCTGCTTCTCGACTACGACGGTGCTCACGACCTGCTTTTCGACCGGGACCTGTTTCTCGACAACGACCGTCACCGGCTTTTCAATGACTTGTGGGGTCGGCGCAGCGCAGGCGACTGCCACGAATCCCACCGCGGTCATCGCGGCCCCACGCAGAAACTCTTTGCGCGACAAGTTCTTGTCCGGCATGTGTCATTCTCCTTGCCCTACAGGCCTCACAGCACTTGTTTCGCCGATGAAACCCAACCTCCCTTCGCCCATCCTTGCCGGAGGGAGGGTACTGCCCATTTTATGCCTCGTCACCTCCTTTCCAAGGTCCATCGCCTGCGCCACGCAGGCAGCAAAAAACAGGCAGGATATCGGACTGGGATATCCCCGCTTGGGAGATCCCAGCACCGCATCCTGCCTGCAAGTACCTCGCCGCTCAAGAAGCGCCCCACGTTGAGCTCCTTGACTGACGCCATCCACCCGATATCCATTGTCGCTCTCCATTATAGCGCACACCGCGCCTTCCTGTCAAGTCAGTTTCGAAAGCTGCGGGAAACCTGTGCGGTCAGGGTGAGACGATCCAAGCTGTCAGCCCCGCGAGCGCAATATCAACGCCTGTTGATCAACAGGATACTGCAATACCGGGCGGGCATCATGCCGCATGGCCATTTGGACATCCTGTCGCCACATACTGGCACTCGCAGCACAACGACGGCAATACCGATAACCTTGACTCTTCAGTGTCCCCGTGTCGCCAGGCAGAAAAAGTCTCCGGAGCCACAACAGCTCGGCCCCGGAGACTTGCCATTCCGCCAGGTCCTTTATTGCGGCACAGCCACCCTATCCGGTAATGCAGGCTGAGGGCGGGGCGGGAAGAGAAGGAAGATGGCATTCACCAGGATGCCAACCACTGCAGATGTGGCGATGGAGGGAAGCTGGAGGCTCCCCAGCGGGATGTTGCCGCCCGGGAACGCCGCACCGCCGATGCCGATGACAGTGATGACCGCGCCCACGGCCAGCTGTCGCGGGTCGAAGAGGTCAACCTTCTCGCTTTGAATCAGCGCGACGCCCTGCAGGCCAATGACGCCAAAGAGATAGATCGCCAGACCGCCCGTAACAGCAGTGGGCAGTGTGCCAATCAACGCGGCCAGCTTGCCAATGAAACCGAGCGCCATGGCGATGACGCCGGCGGTCACCAGCACGGGCGCGGAGTAGTTACGGGTGATGGCCATCAGCGAGTTGTTCTCGCCATAGTTGGTGCCAGCGCAACCGCCCAGCAAGCCGTTGACAAGGTCTCCCACGCCATCCAGAATAAGGTTAAGCCCGATCAGGCGCTTGATATTGAGCGGCGGGCGTCCCAAATCCTCGGCCAAGCGATCCACATAGAGGCTGATCTGATAGAGGTGTGCAGTAGATTCGGGAATGGTGGCGACAGCGATCGGTGCGATGGCAAGGACGGCCCGCCAGGCATTGGGGCTGGTAAAGGCCGGGAAGGAGAAATTGGGCACGCGGAACCATGCGGCTTCAGCCACCGGCGTAAAGTCTACGATACCCGCGATGTAACTGGTGATGTAGCCGACAACTGCACCCAAAAGGACGGGCAACATGCCGATCAGCCCGCGCCCACGCAGATAGACTGAGAAGAGAATGGTAGCCAGCAGTGTGATGATGGCGATTGCCCAGTTGGCAGACGCCATATCGAGCGCGGTCTTGGCGAGCGCGATGCCGATGACAAGGGCGACTGAGCCGGTGATGATCGGCGGTAGCACCTTGTCCAGCGCCTCCTTGCCAACCCAGCGGATCACCAAGCCAGCGATGATGGACACAAAAGCGGTTGCCACAATGCCAACCTGCGCCACCTGCTGGCCGCCCCACTCCGCCCCAACGACGGCCACGACCGCCGCGATATAGCTAAAGCTAGAGCCATAATAGAGGGGGATACGCATACCGGAGCCAAGCAGCGCTATGATAGTGGCCAATCCGCTGGCAAAAAGCGTCACGCCGACGTCAAAGCCTGTGAGGATGGCGACCAGTACCGTCGCAGGAAACATCGTAAGCACATGCTGGAACCCAAGGCTCACGAGAGCGCCCGGCTTGGGCACATCAGGCGGGAGATAGCCATACACTGGACCTTGCTTGCTCATTCTTGTCTCCTCCGTTTTGGAATGTGAAAAACAACCACTGCGAATCACCTTTGATCCCCCCATGCCAACGCGGCATCCATGCTCTTCTAGTGATCCTACCTCCTTTCCCTTGGCCTCGTGCAGGCACAAAAAAACGGCAAGGGATGGGAATCCCCGCCGTTAAGGCGACAGCGTCCTGTGCCAGAAGGCGTACACCGGTGAGGTATATCCGAGAAAGGGGGAATATCGCAGAACACTTTTCCTCGCCTTTCCCAGACCTCCACCCATCATCGTTCACGTCGCTCCTCAAGTGGTGAACGCCCTGCAAACCTCCGATACTATATCGCAAACCGCCATTGATGTCAAAAAAGCCTATTACCGTTTGCAGTGTAGCCACGGTCATTGACAGCCCATTGCACCCGTAGTAGAATGGCATCGCCGCGTTACATACGGACCGTGCGGTTCGCCAAAAGAGGAGAGCGCCAATGGGCCGTAAGCCGCTTCGCTTATGGGTTCTGGTTACGCTGTGCATCCTATTGCTCTGGTCAGCCAGCTCTGTGAGTCGCGCGCAGCGGGGAGACACACTGGCTCCGGCCGCAGCAAACGAGCTGACATCGTTGCCGCTGGAGATCCGCCTCAAAATCGACCCGTTGTTGCTCAAAGCGTTGGCAGGTGATATCGCCTCCGACGCGCAGGCTCTCACAGACGCGAGCCGACACGTCCCCTTCCTGGTATGGATGCGCGAAGTTGCCGCGCTGGACGAGCCAGCGCGCATTGCGGCGCTCCTGCCGCGACGGCAGGCGATTGTAGCCACGCTGCAAGAGACGGCCAGCCGCAGCCAGCAGGGCGTGCGGGCCGCTCTGCAGCAAGAGGCGCTCGCCGGTCACGTGACCAGCTTTGAGCCATATTGGATCGTTAACGCCCTTGCTGTGCAGGGCGATGCGCATGCCATCCTCGCCCTCGCCGCGCGGGCCGATGTCGCTGCCATCCGCTACGACCGCACGCACTACCTCCCACCCCAGACACAAACCCAACCTGCCCTGCTTCAGGATGGCGTTGTGCCATGGAACATCAAGAGGATCGGTGCAGAGCTGGTGTGGGGCGGCTTTGGCATCACCGGCGCAGGGATCGTGGTCGCGAACATGGATACCGGTGTGGCCTACCAGCATCCCGCGCTCCTGAGACAATATCGCGGCTATGAGGGAGATCGCACCGACCACAACTACAACTGGTTCGATGCTACCG
Source organism: Chloroflexota bacterium (assembly GCA_019873665.1). GTDB lineage: Bacteria > Chloroflexota > Anaerolineae > JAAYEA01 > JAAYEA01 > JAIOAV01. The sequence continues at coordinate 24,459 of JAIOAV010000007.1, read as the reverse complement.
GCACGTCGCCGATGGTGCCCGCCGACGGCAACGGCCATGGCACACATACGATGGGCACCATCGTCGGCATCGAGCCGGACGGCTCGCATGCCATCGGCGTAGCTCCCGGCGCGCGCTGGATTGCCGCCAAGGTGTTCACCGACGACGGCCAATCCACCGATTCAGCTATCTTGCGCGGTTTCCAGTGGATTATGGCGCCCACCGACCTGCGCGGCACGCGTCCCGATCCCAGCAAAGCGCCCGACATCGTCTCCAACTCCTGGGGGAGCGAGATCAGCTCCGATACCACCTTTTTGCAGGCGGTGCGCGCCTGGCGTGCCACAGGCATCCTGCCGGTTTTCGCCGCGGGCAACGAAGGCCCCGATCCCGGCACGGTCGGCTCCCCGGGCAGTTTTGCCGAATCGTTGGCGGTCGGCGCGGTAGATAGCTTCGATCAGATTGCCAGCTTTAGCAGCCGTGGCCCCTCTCCGTGGGGTGAGATCAAGCCGGAGGTCGTCGCTCCCGGTGTAGATATTTACTCCTCTGTGCCGAACGGCGGCTATGAGCGTGGCTGGAATGGCACCTCCATGGCCACGCCGCACGTGGCGGGACTTGCCGCGCTCCTGTGGGAGGCGGACCGCACATACAACCGCGCACTGGGCCTCAAAGGCGCAGGCGTCAATCCCACGCTGAGCATCACGGCGACCGAACAACTCGTCATGCAGACGGCGCATGACCTGGGTGACGCCGGTCCTGACAACAGCTATGGCTGGGGGCGGATTGATGCATACCAGGCGGTCGGCGCAGTCATCCCGCATGGGCGATTCCGTGGGCGCGTGGTGGATCAGGCCACCGGCCAGCCGATCGCAGGGGCGCTGGTAACGCTGGTAAGCCTAGAGCGGAGCGGCATGGTCACAGCGGTTACAGATGCTAACGGCGACTATAGTCTGGCGGTGGCAACCGGGCTATATGACGCGACCGCAAGCCACTTTCGCTATCAGGCCAAGACTGTCACCCAAATCCGCGTCCTGCGTGACACAGCCACCCAACTCGATTTCGCCCTGTCGGCGCAGCCCTCCGGCACATTGCGTGGGCAGATCACGTCCGCCAGCGACGGGCAACCACTGCTGGCGGTCATCGAGGTGCTGAACACACCCCTTACGGTGACGACTGACGCACAGGGCTTTTACGCCATTCCCTTGCCAGTAGGCACGTACGACGTGCGCGTCCTGAGCAGCGCGTCAGGATACCGCGGCGCGCTGCTGGAAGGAATCGCCATCACATCGGGCGCGGATGTGCGGCAGGACGTGGCACTGGCAGACGCGCCGACGATCCTGGTAGTGCATGGCGATGCCTGGCGGCAAGAGCGCCCGGCGCGCTACTATGAGAGCGCGCTCAAGGACGATCTCTACGCTTTTGACACGTTGGACATCATGAACCCACCGAATGCCAACCCCACTGCCGCCGACCTGCTGCGGTACGACATCGTCATCTGGTCTCATCCCAAAACCTCACCCGGCTATATCGGCGCGTGGGCCGCTCTGGCGGCATATCTCGACGGCGGTGGGCATCTGCTGCTCACAGGCCAGGATATCGGCTACTGGGACTCGGAACGAGGCTATGGCACGGCATACTATCGCGACTATTTACACAGCCGTTACATCCGCGACGATGTGGAGATCGCGCAGCTATTTAGCACTGCTGACGGCATCTTTGCCGGACTCTCCTTCTCGCTGAACACCGAGGACAGCGCGCAGAACCAGCGCTATCCCAGCGAGATCGCGCCACTGGATGGACTGGCCCTGCCGCTGGCGTATTACGCCGGAGACGGCTATGGCGCGCTCCAGATCGACCGCTGCGACTCGCGCATCGTCTATCTGGCGTTCGGGCTGGAGGGGATCGGGCCGGAGGCGATGCGCTGGGACGTGATGCGCCGCAGCCTGGAATGGCTCGGCGCGGTACGTCCCGCCTATGGCGCACAGATCGTGCCATCGTATCAAACCGGCGCCGGCGCGATGGGCTCTACGGTAGTGTACACGGCGACGGTGGCGAACATCGGCCAGCTCGCGGAGACCTTCTCCCTGGCGGCGGAAGAGCGCCGATGGCCCGCCGTGATCATCTCTGCCGACACGGGAAGCGCACTGTCCGAATTGTCCTTAGCGCCATGCGATAGTGCCACTATAGCCCTGCACGTAACGATACCGATCACCGCCGCCATCGGCGACAGCGACATAGTAACGATCACCGTGACCTCTCAGCACGATCCCGCCCGCCACACGCAGGCCGTGCTGCATACGACCACGTTCCCGGCCTGGCAGGAGGAATCGCCGTTGCCGGTGCCCCGCTCCCGCGCCGGCGTGACCGCCGTCGGCAGCCGTGTCTATGTCGTGGGCGGCGAGGGGGCCGGCGGCTACCTGAATCTGGTGGACATCTACGACCCTACGGCCAGACAGTGGCGGTCCGGCCAGCCGAAGCCGACACGCGCTTCGAATCTCGCCATCGCCGCCATCGGCGAAAAGATCTATGCACCGGGCGGCTATAACGATAACACGCTGGCAATCCTGGAGGTGTACGACACGGCAACGGATAGCTGGACATCCAAGGCCGGGATGCCCGCGCCGCGCCTCGGCCACGTCACCGTCGCCGTTGGGAGCCGCCTCTATGTGATTGGCGGCTCGGATGGGGCCGAGGTGGTGAGTACCACGTGGGAATACAACCCTGCGACCGACCAGTGGACGGTCAAGGCCAACATGCCGCACGCGCGCGCCTTTGCGGCGGCCGCTGTCGTGGACGGCGTGATCTATGTCATCGGTGGGCGAAACAACACCATTGACGACCTGCCATATGTGGAGGCGTATGATCCGCAGACTGATCGCTGGACAATCAAACGCGACCTGACGATCCCGCGGATGGGAGCGGCAGCGGCTGCCGTAGAGGGGTATCTCTACCTGGTGGGCGGCGGCGCTACATCCTATCTCTCTCTTGTAGAGCGCTATGATCCCGTCACAGACGCCTGGCAGACGCTGCCATCGCTGCGCCACCCCCGGCGCACATTAGGGCTGGCAGCAGCGTGTGGCGGATTGTACGCCATCTCCGGCTGGGATGGCGACTATCGCGGCTATAATGAGACGTTCCATATCAGTTCGTCGCTGATCAACTCGCGCTTTGCTGTTAGCGCCGAGCTGGCACAGCCCGGCGCCGTGCTGACATACACAATCTCACTGCTCAATATGGGTGGCCTCGACTTGGATGCCTCTGCGGTCGTGCCGATCGCGCCGCACACGACCTACGTGGCAGAGAGCGCCACCGGTGGTCTGATCCTGGATGCCGCCAGCAATCGCGTGCAATGGGCCGGCGTGATGCCAGCGCACTCGGCGCGCCAGTTCACCTTCCAGGCGCAGATCGCGCTGGATGTTGGCGCCGGCGACATCATCTCCACCACAGCACGGATAGATGACGGTGTCTGCGGCCCCTACACGTTCCATGCAGCCACGACGATCGCGTTGCCGGAGCTATCGCTCTCCACCAAGAACGCCTCGCATGTGATGGCGACGAGCGGCGATATCCTCACCTACACCATCACGCTGCGCAATGCCAGCCTGGTGCGCGCCGATGGGGTGCTTTTGGCCGACCCGTTGCCTGCAGAAATGGCATACGTGCCGGGCAGCGCCACGGTCGGCGCCGCGTATGACGCGAGCAGTCACAAGCTCCACTGGCAGGGCAGCGTCCCCGCCGGGCAGAGGGCGACGGCAAGTTACGAGTGGGCGGATAGCGACACGGGGAACGTTGCCTTTGGCTGGATAGACGCCAGCGGCGGCACTAGCGTCCCAGGTGGCGATGACGTGGGCTTGGGGCCATTTCCACTCGGCTTCACATTTCGGTTTTTTGGCAATGACTACAGCGAGTTCTATATCAACACGAATGGCCAGGTGCTCTTTGGTCAGGGAAGCGGCCAGTATGCGCGCATGCCAATACCCAACCCCGCGCTGCCGAACAACTTTATCGCAGCCTTCTGGGGCGATCTGGTGTGCGGAGCCAATACCCTCACCTACCAGACCTTTGGCGTCGCGCCGCATCGCTACACGGTGATCGAATGGCGCGAGGCGAGCCGCTTCCGCAGCATGGACCGCTACACATTTGAGGTGGTGCTCTTCGAGGAGAGCAATGATATCCTGTTGCAGTATTTGTCCATGACGGGCGAGCACGCCGGCGGGAATTCGATGGCCATCGGCATCGAGAACCTGAGTGGTACCGACGGCATCGAGTACTTGCTAAACGGCGTGCCGGCAGATCGCCAAACGCACGACAACTTGGCCATCCGTTTCCGGCCGGCGCCGCCGGTGGTGCCCGGGGAGCAGCTCATCCAGTTCCAGGCGCGCGTTGCGGATGCGTTGCCAGTGAACAGCCGTATTGTCAACACGGCTTGGCTCACAGACAGCGTACAGCACACCCTGGTCATCTCGTCCAGTCTGCCGGTCAATGTGGTGGATCTATCACATTCGAGCAAAGAGGTGGACAAGACATGGGCTGTGGCCGGCGACACGCTGCATTACACCATCCACCTGCGCCATAGCGGCAGCATTGCCACGCATGTGGTTTGGACCGACACGCTGCCCACAGCCATCACCTATCTGACTGACACGTTCACCGGGCCGGAGGGAGCAGCCTACAATCCGGTGACCCAGCAGATCGTGTGGCGGGGGGATATCCCGCCGCAAAGCGACCTGATCTTTGGCTTTGCGGCACAGATCAGCGCGGCCTGGGGCAGCGGTGAGATGATCACCAACACGGTGGAGATCGCCGCGGCCGGGGAGACTTGGCAGCGCCATGCCACGACGACCATTGCAGCCGCTGATCTCTCATCTTCACGCAAGACGGTAGACAAAGCATCAGCAGTGTCCGGGGATATCCTGACATACGAGATCGCGGTGGTGAACCGCGCGCCCGTCCCCGCGGGTGATGTGCAGGTGTGGGACCCGTTGCCCGCACACACAGCGTATGTCGCCGACAGCGTCACGGGGGGCGCGACATACGATCCGGCGCATAACGCCATCTCCTGGACCGGCCCAATCTCCGCGGCGGTGTGGGCGCAGACCACCTACACCTGGGCAGACAGCCGCACAGGTGCCGATGTTGTCTTTGACTGGATCGAGATACGGGATATTGGCCAAGACCTGGGCCTGGCAGATGACGATTATGTCTATTTTGAACTCCCCTTTGCGGTGTCGTTCTATGATGCCACATACAGCCATCTCGCCGTTGGCTCCAACGGCACGCTGCACTTTGCCGACACCTACCTGGGGCGCGATAACACCTGTCTCCCCAGCGGCAACAGTTACGGCGTGCCTGCGCTCATCGCGGTCTTTTGGGACGAGCTGAATCCCTTTGCCGCGGGGCATGTCTATTATGCGGTCCTGGGGGACGCGCCCCGGCGTCGCCTGGTCGTCTCGTGGGACGGCGTCGCCAGCGCCACCGGCGATCCAGTCAGCTTTCAGGCGATCTTGCACGAGGGGAGCCGCGATATCGTCTTGCAGTACCGTGACGTGATGACCGGGAACGCGCTGTACGATCAGGGATCATCGGCGACGATCGGCATTCAGGCTGACGAGCACACCGGCACGCTCTATGCGTGCGCGCAACCGCTGCTGGCCGACGAGTTGGCGATCCGCTTTGTCGCCGTGCCGCAACCCAGCGAGAAGGTGATCTCCTTCCAGGTTACCGTGGACGATGGGCTGCCGCTGAATACGGCGCTGGTGAACCGCGCCGTCATCGGCTATCAGAGCGCCATCTCCTACACGCGCGCGGTAACCACTCTTGTCAACCTAGTGGACCTCAGCCCGTCCCGCAAGGATGTCTCACCCACCAGTGCCGGAGCGGGCGATGTGCTGACCTATACCATCACGTTGCAGAATCAGGGCTCTCAACCTGCGCCGCATGTGCGGCTTGTGGACGCGTTGCCCACGAGCACCGTTTACATCACCGATTCGGTAACCGGCGGCGCCGCATACGATCCAGCACAGCGCCAGATCATCTGGGAGGGGAGCATCCCCGGCACACAGCCCGCCATCCCTGCCAGCTGGGTGGATAGCGACAGCGGGCAGGTGACTTTCGCCTGGCGCGATGCCACAGGTGACGTGTCGCTTCCCGGCGGCGATGACGTCGCGCTGGGACCCTTCCCGATTGGCTTTTCCTTCCGCTTCTTCGGGCAGGAATACGCCGAGTTCTATATCAACAGCAACGGCCAGGTGCTCTTTGGCGCGGGCAGCAATCGCTACAGCAACGTCAGCATACCGAACCCCGGCGAGCCGAACAACTATATCGCTGCCTTCTGGGATGACCTGACCATCCCAACGACTGGCGGCCTCTACTACCGGACGATGGGCGAGGCTCCGCACCGTTATCTTGTCGTCCAGTGGCATCAGGTACGGCGGATCGGCTCGCAAGACCTGCTGACCTTTCAGATCGTGCTGTTCGAGGGACAGGAAGACATCCTGCTGCAATACCTGACGATGCCCGGCACCAGTGGCAGTGGCAGCAGCGCTACGGTCGGCATCGAGAACGCCGACGGCAGCGACGGGCTGCAATATCTATATGACGGCAGTCCCGCAGCCAACGCCATTCACGACAACCTCGCAGTGCGCCTCACGCCGCCGCGCCCCGCGACACTGGGCATGCATCAGGTGAGTTTCCAAGTGCGCGTTGCGGCGGATACGCCGCTCCAGCATGAGATCACCAATCGCGCCGTCATCAGCGATGGCGTGCAGAGCACCTTCACACGTGCCATCACGGTAACGGCCAATACAGTGGACCTATCGCCCAGCCGCAAGAGTGTGGATCATGAGGTTGCCGCGGCGGGCGAGGCGCTGCGTTACACCATCACCCTGCGCAATCGCGGCACCGGCACCGCGCCGGGCGTCGTGGTGCATGATCCACTGCCCGTGGGCGCAACCTATGTGGCGGACAGCGCCACTGCCGGCGCGGTGTACGAGCCAGAGCGCCATCGCATCGTCTGGCAAGGAAGCGTTCGCCCCGGTATAGAGCAGACGATCGCCTTTGCCGTGCGCACCGATCCGCTGGCGGCGAATGGCAGCGTCATCACCAATACCGTCTGGATCAGCGACGGGATCACCGCGCCACTGAGCCGCACAGCACGCACCACTTTGCGCTCGGCGGATCTGTCGCCCTCGACAAAGGAGTCTAGCGTGGCGAGCGCATTGCCAGGGGAGATGGTTACCTACACCATCCTCGTGCGCAACGCGGCGGACGTGGCCACGTCGGCGCGCGTGACGGATGTGTTGCCTGCCGGCCTTGTGTACGTGCCGGATACCCTCTTTGCCAGCAGCGGCATCGCGAGCGAACAAGATGGCGTCATCACTTGGCAAGGAGTCGCCCTGGAGCGATCCATGGTGATCATCCGCTTTGCCGCGCAGGTGGAAGAGAATGCAGCGCCCGGGAGCTTGATCGTGAACGAGGCGCTCATTCGCGGCGGCGTGGGCGTTGCGTTCATGCGTTCCGCGCCACTGGCAATCGGCGGCGCCGAAAGGCGACTACATCTGCCGCTGGTCATGAAATCCGCTGAGTAGTGTGCGCAGCTCAGCGAGAACATCACACAGAGGAGTGAATCACATGAAGAAGGGCATCAACATCTGGGCATATGGCAACACGCCGGTGGAGGAATGCCTGCGCGCTGCCAAAAAGACGGGCTTTGACGGTATCGAGCTTTCCTACTCGCTCACGGAGAAGATCGGCCCCGATGCCACTGTCGCCGAAATGAGGGCGTTGGCAGCGCTGGCCACCGATATCGGCATCGGCATCTCCAGCTTGGCATCCGGCATCTTTTGGCAGTTCAACATGGCGTCGGATGACACGGCAGAACGCGCAGCAGCGGCCAAGCACCTGCACAAGATGATCGAGCTGGCCGCCGCGCTGGGCGCGCCCGACATCCTCGTCATCCCCGGCTTTATGGGTCCATTCCAGGCCGGTGCACCCGTCGTGGCCGACTATGAGGCTGCATACCAGCGCGCCACCGATATCCTGCGCGAGGCCGCGCCGCGCGCCGAAGACCTCGGCGTCAATATGGACATCGAGAATGTCTGGAACAAGTTCCTGGGCTCGCCGCGGGAGATGCGCGACTTTATTGATGGCATTGGTAGTCCCCGCGCCCGCGCCTATTTCGACGTCGGCAACGTGATGCGCACCGGCTATCCAGAGCACTGGATCGGGGTGCTCGGCGCGCGCATCGCCTGCGTCCATTTCAAGGACTACCGCGTGAACGTGGGAACGCTCGACGGCTTTGTGGAGCTGTTGCAGGGTGATGTGGACTATCCGGCGGTGATGGCCGCGCTGCGCCGGATCGGCTACGACGGCTACACTATCGCCGAGGTCTTTCCCACCAAGATCGCGCCGCAGGCCGTTCCCGTGCGGGCCAAAGAGGCGATGGATCTGATCTACCAGATGTGAAAAACGAATGAGCAAGGAGAAACAGGCAATGATCAAGATCGGCATTTTGGGCATGGGGTTTATGGGACGTGGCCATTTTGGCCGTTACGCGACGATACCGGACGCCAAGGTGACGGCGATCGCCGATGTCGAGCCGGAGCGGCGACGCGGTGAGATGCAAGTGCAGGGCAACATTGACTTGGGACTGAACAGGCTGGACATGAGCGGCGTCCAGGCATTTGCCACGGCGGAAGAGCTGATCGCGCAGGCGGACGTAGATGTGGTGGATGTTTGTCTGCCCACCTACCTGCACAGCCGTTACAGTGTGGCAGCACTGCAGGCAGGCAAACATGTCTTTTGCGAAAAGCCGATGGCACTCTCCCTGGCCGAGGCGGACACCATGCTGGAGGCCGCCGACCGGGCGGGTCGCCTGTTGATGATCGGCCACTGCATCCGCTTTTGGCCCGAATTCGTCTACCTGAAAGAACTAGTGGATAACAAGACGCTGGGCAAGCTTCTCTCGCTGCGCATGTCTCGTCTGGGGACGGGGCCGCTCTGGTCGTGGAATGGCTGGATGCTGGATGCAGCACGCAGCGGCGGCGCGGTGTTGGACTTGCACATTCACGACGTGGACTTTGTCCATTATATGCTGGGCAAGCCCGCCGTGATTGACGCCCAGGGAGGCGAGGCAGGCGGCGCCACGGGCCTAAATTTCGTCATGGCCGCGTACCGCTATCGCCACGTGCCGCGGGTGACCATCGAGGGCGGTTGGATGCGTGCCGGACTCGGTTTCCAGGCCAGCTACGATGCCTGGTTCGAGGGCGGCTTCCTGCAATACAAGGGATGGGAGACGCCCACGCTTACCCTTTACCTCAACGACGCTCAGGAGGCAACGCATCCGGAGGTCGCCTCCGGCGACGCTTACACGAACGAGCTGCGCTATTTCCTCAATTGCGTCGCCACCGGCACATCGCCGGAACGGTGCCTGCCGCGGTCTGCACGCGATTCGCTGGCGCTCGTCTTCAAGGAGCAGGAATCGGTGCGCCGTCTGGCGCCGGTATCGGTGGCGTAACCCGCACAGGAGGGAGAGAACATGTCGCCTATCAAGCTTGGTGTGGTGGTCGGGCTCACAGCAGACCCAATGGAGGCGCTGAAGAAGCCACACGATCTCGGCTTTCCCACCTGCCAGGTTACCTGCTGGCGCGAAGAGTTGATGACAGAGCAGATGGCGGACCGACTGGCACAGGCTGCCGCCGCCTACAACATCGAGATCACGACCCTCTGGACCGGCACGCCCGGTCGCACCGTCTGGAACTTTTACGACGGGCCGATCACCATCGGCCTGGTGCCCGAGTGGACACGGGCGTATCGGCTATCCGTGCTGAAGAAGGGTGCAGATGTCGCCAAGCGCGCGGGCATTCCCAGCATCACCACCCATGTGGGCTTTATCCCGGAAAGCCCCACCGACCCCGCCTATCTTGGCACCCTCTCCGCCTTGCGCGAGCTGGTCGCCTACTGCCAGGAGCGCGGCCTAGAGTTCTGGTTCGAGACTGGCCAGGAGACACCCATCACGCTGCTGCGCACCATACAGGATATCGGCATGGACAATGTGGGAATCAATCTCGACCCGGCGAACCTGCTCCTTTATGGCAAAGCCAATCCGGTGGACGCGCTGGACATCTTTGGGCAATATGTGCGCGGGGTACACGCCAAGGATGGCGAGTACCCCACCGACGGCCGCAGCCTGGGGCAGGAAAAACCGCTGGGCGAAGGGCGCGTCAACTTCCCCGCGCTGATTGCCAAGCTCAAGTCGCTCGGCTTTGAGGGCGCGCTGACCATCGAGCGGGAGATCAGCGGCCCGCAACAGATCGCCGACATCAAAAGGGGGAAGGAATTCCTCGCCAAGCTGATCTAGCCAACGCCACGCGGGCGGTTGGCTGGCGCAGCCATTGACGTTATAATCGGCCTGGGGGAGGGATGTTCCAGTAGCGGCTCGAGGGATCAGCCGCAACGAGGGGAGGGGACGACGATGCCAAGTGTATCGCAAGTGACTGGCACACGGCCAAGCATATCTTCCGGCAGCCAGGCGTCGCAGAGGCTCTGGGGGTGGGTGGCGGCATGCCTTCTCCTCGCGCTCATCGCGGGAGTATGGCGCTATCAGCCAACGGCGCACGCCTCAGGTGCACTGGCCAACGGCGCGCCCGATCTCGTTGTCACCTCCATCATCTCGGCACAGGGGCTCATCGGCTGCCCCACCACCAGCGCCGGGCTGATCGTTACCATCCATAACCAGGGGACTGCACCTGCCGACGAGTTCCTCACCACCCTGAGCGGCGGCTTCACGAGCTGCTCCCCATGGCATACGATGACGCTGGATCCGGGCGCGGATCGTTTCTTCTTCTGTCCTGCGGCCATGCCGGGTGCCAGCGTTTATACGGCCACTGTGGATGTGGAAGATACCGTCGCTGAAAGTGATGAGACCAACAACACGCTCGTCACCACGGTGTGGGTGATCACGCTGCCCACCTGCACGCCGAGCCCCACGGCCACGCATACCCCCACGCCCGTGCCCACCGGCTGGCTGGGACCGCTCACGGTAACAGGTTATGTGCGCGAGGGGATCACGGATCACCCGCTGCCGGGCGCCGTGGTCAGCGGCTATGTGCAGAGCATGCGCGGCGGTGGCGGCGCGCTACCGGTAGTCACCGCGCAACCAGATGGCGCTTACAGCTTGCCGACCGGTTTTGGGCTCTATGATACCGACACCTGTCATATCACTGCTTCTGCTGTCGGCCATGCTGACGATCAGGCGAGCGTCGGCGCACTCTCGGTTTATGCCGGGCAATCGGTGAACCTGACGCTAGCGCCACTGGTGGTGACGCCCACGCCGACCGCCACCCCTGTCAACTTTCTGCATCTCACCGTCAGCCTGCAGGGGCGGCCGCCTGCGCCCGATCCGACCTGGCGCATCCCGCTACGCATTCGCCTCTGGAATGACGAGATCACGCTGCTGGATGCGACCGAGATGACGGACACGTATGGCGCAGTACGACTGGAAAACCTCTCGATGGGGACATACCACCTGATGGTGCAGGGGCCATACACGCTGAGCAACTTACGAGAGAACCTGATCATCGGCCCAGACGCGAACTTGGTGTCCATGGGGGTGCTGCGCACGGGGGATGGCAACGAAGACGATCTGGTGGACATCCTCGACTTTTCGCTCTTTCGCACGCTCTTTGGCAGCGCGGACCCGCGCGGCGACTTCGACGGCAGCGGGATCGTGGACATCGTGGACTTTTCGCTGCTGAGGCTGAACTTTGGCCTCTACGGCCCGATCATTATCACGCCCTAGTCCGGCCAGCGCACGCCATCAAAGCCATCCAGCGTTACGCCCTCCAACTCGGCAAGGGTAACGATGGCAAAAGTGTAGATCTCGCATCCCGGCTCCAGGTGGCCGCCTATGGTATCGGCCTCACTGGCGATGGTGATATGCGCGTGGACGCGCCCGGCGATGATATAACCCTGCATCGCTAACAGATCGTAACCGCCCGCTCCCTGCATATAGAGGTTGGGTACCGGGCGTTTCTTTTCCCCCACGACATGCACATGGTATGTAACCAGCGAGCCGATGCCGGCGACGATCACGCCGTAATGGATCCCCGCGCTTTGCACAGCGGCGCTCAACTCTCCCAGTAGGTCGCGCCCCATGTCAAAGCGCCAGATGTGGACCCGCTTCACCTGTCCCGTTACGTGCTCCATATCACCCCCACGCTACTACAACTTGCCTGCCGCCTGTCGCTCACCCTAGCCTATGTACGCTCCACCGGCTGTGCCCTGTTCGCGACGGTCATGCCGTCTCCGAAATCATGTCGCATCAGTCCAGCTTGCCCGCAGCGCGCAGCTCACGGCCATACGCCTCCAGCCACTCCTTCTCGCTCGGCATCATCGTCGCGCGTTCGGCCAGCGCGGCGGCGACGCGCCGGAAGCGGTCGAGATCGCGCAGGCCCATCAGCGCCACGCTCACGGCGGGATGACTCAATACGTAGCGATAGAATGCCTCCGGCGGCGGGTTGTCGTCCGGGCTGAGCAGTTTGTCCACGCGGGTGGTCTGCATGATCACGACGCCCATGCGCTGCGCTATCGTGTATGGAAAGAGGAGCGTCTCCGGCTCGGGCATAGCGCAGTTGTACCAGCAGAGCACCGTGTCGAACGCGCCGGTCTGAACCGCAAGCGCCACTTGGGCCCAATCATGTCCCGTCACGCCGATAAAGCGCACCAGTCCCTCGTCCCGCGCCTTGAGCGCTGCCTCCAGCGCGCCTCCCGGCCCCAGCGCTTGCATGCGGTCCGCCTCTGTATTCAGATAGTGAAGCTGCCAGATGTCTATGTGGTCGGTGCGCAGCAGGTGCAGCGATGTCTCCAGATCTGCCCGCGCACCCGCTGCATCCCGCTGGGCCGTCTTGGTAGCCAGCGTGATCCGATCGCGGCAGCCAACGAGCGCCTCGCCAATCCGCCGCTCATCCTCGCCATCAGCATAGCTTCGCGCCGTGTCCAGGTAGGTTACGCCAGTATCCAGCGCGGCGCGATAGTCATCCGCGGATTTGGCATACGCGCCGCCAATGCCCAGCCGCGTGACGGTAAGTCCAGTGCGTCCGAGGACCGTGGTCGGTAGCTCTGCCATCCTTATACCCTCCTCCGCTCCAATGTACCAGAAACCGGCTCTCCCGATTATCCTGCACGGCCCTGGATGTAATCCTGCGTCAACTGCTGGCGCGGATTTGTGAACAGCTCGCGCGTGGCGCCGAACTCAACCAGCTCGCCTAACCAGAAGAAACCGGTCCAATCGGACACACGGGCTGCCTGCTGCATATTGTGCGTTACGATGACGATGGTATAGTCCGCCTTGAGCCGGCGCATCAGCTCCTCGATCTCCAGCGTGGCAATCGGATCCAGCGCTGAGCACGGCTCATCCATCAGCATCACTTCCGGTTTGACGGCAAGGACGCGGGCGATGCAGAGCCGTTGCTGCTGCCCCAACGACAAGCTCAGCGCATCTTGCTTGAGGTTATCCTTCACCTCGTCCCAGAGCGCGGCGCCGCGCAGGCTCTGCTCCACGATCTCACCCAGGTTGCCACCTTTGTCCAATCTGAGAACGCGCGGGCCAAACGCCACATTGTCAAAGATAGACTGTGGAAAGGGATTCGGCCGCTGAAACACCATCCCCACTCGGCGGCGCAGCTCCACCACGTCGCTGCCAGGCGCATAGATGTTCTTGCCATCCAAAAGCACCTGCCCCTCGATCCGCGCCGATGACACCGTATCATTCATGCGATTCAGGCAGCGCAGAAAGGTGGACTTGCCACACCCGGAGGGCCCGATCAACGCTGTGATCTCGCGATCTCGAATGCCAAGGGAAACGTCCTTTAGCGCCGGTTTCTTGCCATAGTACACGCTGAGATGCTCGGCGCGTATCTTGTCGACGTGATCCATCGGTCCGCTTCCTAACCGAATCTGCCTGTGATATAGTCCGACGTGCGTTTGTCGCGTGGCACGACAAAGAGGTCATGCCCCTTGCCATACTCGATCAATTCGCCCATGAGAAGGAACGCAGCATAATCCGCCACACGCGCGCCCTGCTGGATGCTATGCGGCACGATGACGATCGTGTATCGCTCCTTGAGCTGAAAGAGGGCCTCCTCCACCTTGCCTGTCGAGATCGGGTCTAGCCCAGAAGTGGGCTCGTCTAGCAGCAACACCTCCGGCTCTAGCGCCAGGCTCCGCGCGATGCAGAGCCGCTGCTGTTGCCCGCCGGAAAGCGCGCTGGCCGGGCTATCCAACCGATCCTTGACCTCATCCCACAATGCGGCCAGCGTCAGGCTGCGCTCTGTGATCTCATCCAACCTCGCGGGATCGGAGACACCCGCAAGGCGTGGGCCGTATGTCACGTTCGCGCGGATCGTGCCCGGCAATGGCAGCGGCAGCGCGAACACCATCCCCACACGGCGACGTAGCTGCGGCACATTGACGCCCGGGGCATAGATGTCGTGCCCGTCCAACAGGATCTGGCCTGACATCCGCGTCCCTTCTACCATATCATTCAGTCGGTTGATCAAGCGCAACAGAGTCGTCTTGCCGCTGCTCGCCGGCCCCAAAAAGACCGTGATAGCATTGGCAGGGATATCAAGCGTTACGTGACGCAACGCGGGCTCGCGTCCATAGTAGTAGCTTACATCCCGGATTTCGATTTTCGGTCTCTCGGCTTCTGACATCACACACCAAGTCTGTAGGATGGTCGCCGTTACGGTTACCACTCGCGGCGGCGGCGATAGTAGCTGCGGATCATGGTCGCCACCAGGTTCATGGACAGAACCAGCACGAGCAACACAAGCGCCGTACCATACTGTATCTGCAACGGCATCCCTGGCACCTGCGTCGCGATCACATAGAGATGATAGGGAAGCGCCATCGTCTGATCCAGAGGTGAGTTCGGCAGCGATGGCAGGTAGAATGCGGCAACCGTAAAGAGGATGGGCGCCGTCTCACCTGCCGCACGCAAAAGCCCCAGTATCACACCGGTGATGATGCCCGGCAACGCCTGCGGCAGAACCACCTCGCGAATGCCTTGCCAGCGTGTGCCTCCCAGGCTGGCGCTGACGGTGCGAAACTCGATCGGCACAGCACGCAGCGCCTCTTCTGCGGCGCTGATGATGATCGGCAGCGTCAGGATTGCCAGCGTCAGCGATCCCGCGATAATCGAGGTGCCGAATCCCAGAAAGAGCACAAAAAGGCCCAGGCCAAATAGGCCATAGATCACCGAGGGCACGCCAGCCAGGTTGATGATGGCCAGACGGATCGAACGCGTCAGCCAGTTATCCCGCGCATACTCCGAGAGATAGATCGCGCCGCCGACACCCACCGGAATCGCGCCCAGCGCCGTCCCGAGCGTCAAGATCAGCGTGCCAACGATAGCGGGAAAGATGCCTCCCGCTTTCATGCCATCGCGGGGCATCTGCGTCAGAAACTCCCAGTTGATGGCACCGATGCCACGTACCACGATAGTGCCGACCACAAGCAAGATCGGCACAACGACGATAAGGGAAGCAGCCCCCAATAACGCAAATCCGAGGCGCTGTGTGCGGTAACGATCCATCAGCGCAACCCTCCTCGCCGCTTCTTGCGAAAGATAGTGGACGCGGCGGTGAGATTGATGAGAAACGTTAGCACAAAGAGGACAATCCCCAGGCCAAACAGGACGTGATAATGCGTGCTCCCCTGCGCCACTTCACCCATCTCGGCGGCAACGGTGGCCGTCATGGTGCGGACGGGGCGCAAGAGCGAATCCAGCGAGAGCGGCAGCCGCGCCGCGTTGCCAGTAACCATCATCACCGCCATCGTCTCGCCGATGGCGCGTCCCATCCCCAACATGGCCGCCGTAACGATGCCGGAGCGGGCGGCGGGCACGACGACCCGCCAGATCGTCTGCCACTGGGTAGCACCCATCGCCAGGCCAGCGTCGCGATAGCTCTTGGGAACGGCATCCAACGCATCCTCTGCCACACTGATGATCGTCGGCAACGCCATATACGCCAGGATGAGCGCGCCCGTCAGCGCCGTGAGGCCGGTGGGCGCGCCCAACGCCGTGCGCACAAAGGGAGCGACGAGGGTCATGCCGAAAAAGCCGAGCACGACCGATGGGATGCCCGCCAGCACCTCGATCATCGGTTTGAGGATCTCGCGCGCCCAACTCGGCGCGACCTCGCGCACAAATACCGCAGTCAGCACGCCCAGCGGCAACGCGATGACAATGGCCGTAACGGTAACAAGGAGCGATCCCAACAGCAGTGGCACGCTGCCATACAGGCCGAAAGTAGGATACCAGCGTGTGCCCCAGAAGTTGCTCAATGGGACTTCGAGAAACGCTGGCAGACCTTCGCGCAGCAGAAAGACAAAGATCAGAACCATCAAGCCGATGCTGGCGACGCCCAGAACGTGGATCAGCATCTCGATGCCGAATTCCGTCCAGCGCCCTCGCCATGCGGTGGCGGTGCCACTCTCGCTCAAATCATCCTCCTGTCATAACCACGAAGGCAAATAGACGTTGCACAACCCGACCCATCATTGCAGAGACAGTCCGCGAAGCAATGACATGTGTGGCTGCTTGATTGCTTCGGGGGCGAAAGCCTCCTCACAATGACACCGGCGCTGTCATTGCAAGCGCAGTTTGCGAAGCAATCCCCTATCTGGTTGGGAAGGGGGTTGCCGCGGTCGCTTCGCTCCCTCGCAATGACACAAGTGGTCTAAGCTGCGCACAACCATTCCCTTCCTAAATGACTTCTGGATGCTATGGCTGCAGCGGCACGAAGCCCAACTGCGAGACAAGCGCTTGCCCTGCGCCAAGCACCCAGTCAATATAAGCCTTCACTTCGCCGGTAGGCTCGCCTGCCGTGTACATGTACAGCGGGCGAGACACAGGGTAGGTGCTGTCGTTGACGGTAGCCACGGAGGGCAACACATACGGTCCTTGCGGATCGGTCGCCAGCGCCAGCACCTTTTGGTCTGCCGTTACATACCCCAGCCCATCATAGCCGATGGCGTTCGGGTTCTGCCGAATCTCTGCGCTGATCCCCTCCGATGAGGGCATCAGGAGCGTGTCTGGTGAGAACAGGAGATCGTTCTCCTCGCCGAGGCGGACGACATTCTCCAGGAAATAGACGTACGTGCCCGAATTGGATTCGCGGGAGAGCAAGACAATGGGGCGATCTTCACCGCCGACCTCGCGCCAGTTGGTGATCTGCCCCGTATAGATCAGCGAGACCTGCTGGAGCGTTAGGCGGTCCACCGGATTAGACGGGTGGACGACCACGGCGATGGCATCGCCGGCGACGACAAACTCCACAGGCTCGATGCCGTTCGCTCTTGCCTTCTCGATCTCCTCCGGGCTCATCGCCCGTGAGGCGTTGGCGATATCCACCGTACCGTTGATCATCGCCGCGATGCCGGTGCCAGAGCCACCGCCGGTCACCGAGATGCGCACATGCGGGTGCTGTGCCATATACGCCTCCGCCCATGCCAGCGCCAGGTTGACCAATGTGTCCGAGCCCTTGTTCTCAATGATCACCATGGTCTGGGCCTCTGCCGTCAGGACGTTGGCATCACCCGCCGACCGTGCCCACAGGACGCTGATCAGGATGACAACCATCAGCAGCGCAACCCACAGCAGGGCACAAGAACGACGCGGCCTGCCCAGGGCATGACGCGTCTGGCTGAATTCACTTGTGAGACGGTTCCCCATCCGCAACCTCATGCTCCATGCTGCGCTGCGACCTAGCCTCGTGGCCGCATGCCGCTACCTTACTCATATTCTATCGTTTTTGCCAGTGCTGTCCACTGACGATCCCGGCAGGCCCCCTCTCACGTCTAGCAGATCTCACTTTTTCCCCTGGGCGCCATACCCCTGTCCGGCAAAGATTGCCCGTACCTCGGCTGCGGAGCGCGCCTTTAGCAGGCGCTCGATACGCGCGTCCTCCTCTTCCTTGAATGCACGGAGGTTGTTCACCACAGCCTCCAGCTTGTCCGCCGGGAACTTGACGGCGCCGTTCTCATCCATATGGATGATCTCTCCAGGGGAGACATCCATCCCCGCCACTGTAACCGGCACATTGACGGCATGCACGGCCATCGCGCCATGGCCGGGCGTGACGCCGCTCAACATGTACTGGAATTTCATCGGGCGGATTTCGTCAATATCGCGTGAAGGGCCGTTGGAGATGACGCCGATGCAACCTACCGCCTTCATCGCGGAGGTCATGTTGCCGCCTGCCAGGCCGACCTTGCCGGCGATTTCAGGCGGGAAGCGTTGCTCAAGGATGAGAATTGTCGGCTTCTTGGAGGCATCCAGCGCGTCAATCACATCCATGAACGACAGCCGTGTATAGCTTGGGTCCGGCAAGCCATAGACACAGGTGACGGCATAGCCCGCAAGCCGTCCCAGTTCCGGATACATGCAGCGGACCGACTGATCTGTGTACCAGTTCTGGCTCCACGGATTGTATAGCCCCAAACAGAGCGGATGTGTCGGGTAGGTCGCCACGACGTTGGTGACGGATGGCGTATCATACTCCCGTAGTGCTGCCAACAATTCCTGTTCAGTTGCCATAGCCTTCTTCTCCTTATGCTGTATCTGACGGAAACACGCTCTCGACAGTGGACGCCTCGCACACTGTGGTGCGCTCCTGCCGGGGATATCTATCACGCGCAAGCGGCGATAGTCTGATTATAGGAGCGGCGGTGCAGATGTCAAAAAAGAGAGTGCCTCTCGCCTCTTTGCGGTTATAGCAGCAGTATGCTATCCTATACACAGGGCTACGGCGGACGGGATGTCGCCGACAAACGCGAAAGGGGCACATCATGGGCGAGCATCAGCAGAGGCCTTGCACCAGCCAGCAACCGCTGCTGGAGATCGAGAACCTGCACATCGTCGCCGAGGAGCAAGGGCGGCGCTATGCCGCCGTGCGCGGCGTCAGCCTGCAAGTGCATCGCGGTGAGGTCCTTTGTCTGCTCGGCGAGACCAGCTCTGGCAAGAGCGCCATCGCCCAGGCGATCTTGCGCATGTTCCCCTCACGGGAACGGATCGTGCAGGGCACCATCCGGTTTCACCGCAAAAAGGGCGACGGCGACTCTGACATCATTGACCTGGCCAAGCTCTCGGAGCGCAGCCGGGAACTCCACGAGATTCGTGGTCAAGAGATCGCCCTCCTCATCCGCGAATCCCCTGCCTCCTTATCACCAACGCATAGCATCGCCGATCAAATTCTGGAGGTGCTGCGCCTGCCACGCCGCACGGACAAACGGGTTGCGCGGCAGCGTGTGATAGATCTGTTGGCGCAAGTCGGCGTGTCCGAGCCGGAGCGGTATCTGGATGCGCGGCCCGCAAATCTTTCCCCATCGCTGCGACAGCGGGTGCTGATGGCCATAGCTATCGCGGCGCATCCCGATCTTCTCGTGGCGGATGAGCCTACACGCGGCATGGATGTCATTCTGGAGGCGCAAGTGCTGGCATTGCTGGAAAAGCTCCAGCAAGAGCTGGGGATGGCCATGCTCCTGACAACCGACGATCCGAGCGTTGCGGCGGCGCTGGCGGATCGCGTGGCGGTGATGTATCTGGGGCGGATCGTGGAGATAGCAGCCAAGAAGGAGCTGTTGATGGATCCGATGCACCCATACACACGCGGACTGCTGCAGGTGGCCATGGAGCTGGGCCGTGAGGTTGCGCCCCACACACCGCTGCTGACCGGCACCACACCTGCAGCGAGCAGCGCGATCCCCGGCTGCGCCTTTCACCCACGTTGCCCGAGCTATACGGCGCGCAAGTGCGACGCGGCGACGCCGTCGCTGATCGAGGCATCGCACGGCCACTGGGTGGCCTGCTATCTTTATGGGAGCGAACAGGAGGCTGTTGCGTAACGGCGGTTACATGCGCTGCAACCGCGACTGGCCGAAGGCCAACGGCGCATTGACAAGATAACTCGGCTGTGGTATAGTGCGGCGGACCATCATCCGGCAGGCAAAGCCGGAGCAAATCGCGAGCGAGGGAAACAGATGAACGTACACAAACCGAAACAAGCCTTCACGCGTCTCGGCATTATGGTCGAGGTCTATGAGAGCAAGGTCGAGCTGGGCAAGGCTGCCGCAGAGCTGGTGGCGGCGCGCCTCAGTGAGGCGATCAAGCGCCAGGGACAGGCGCGTGCCATCTTTGCCACGGGTGCCTCGCAATACGAGTTTCTCGATGCACTAATCCAGCACCGGGAAGTGGGCTGGCAGCGCGTAACCGCGTTTCACCTGGACGAGTATCTGGGCATGAGCGACCAGCACCCGGCCAGCTTCCGCCGCTATCTCAATGAGCGTCTCTTCAGCAAGCTGCCGTTTGCTGCGGTGCACCTGCTCAACGGTGATGCTCCCGACGCCAAGGCCGAATGCCGCCGCTACGCGGCGCTGCTGGAGGCGGGCCCGATTGACATCGCTTGCATCGGCATCGGCGAGAACGGGCATCTCGCCTTCAACGATCCGCCGGCTGATTTTCGCTCGCCCAACCTGGTGAACGTGGTGAACCTGGATACCAAGTGCCGGATGCAGCAGGTGGGTGAGGGTCACTTTCCCACGCTGGCAGATGTGCCGACACAGGCGCTCTCCCTGAGCATCCCTGCCATCCTGCGCGCCAAGACGATCAGTTGCGTTGTGCCTGACACACGCAAAGCAGAGGCAGTGCGCTGCTCGCTGGAAGGCCGTCTGTCGCGAATGTGCCCGGGCTCGGTGCTGCGGCGACATCCGGATGTGCACATGTATCTCGATGAAGGATCGGCTTCGCTGCTTTCCGCCAAAACGCGCAAAGGTTAGGCGCCGCGGCCAGCTATCCATCTGGCCCGCATTCTCACCCGGCATCAACATGTCGGCTCTAGTGAAAAAGCCAACTAGAATTGGATGATTGCGCACAGCCTGGGCCATTCGTGTCATGGCGAGGGCCAAGTCCGGAGCAATCTGCAGCCGCATGTCATTGCGAGGGAGCAGCGCGACCGACGCAATCCCCTCCTACGCTAGCTGGGGATTGCGTCGCTCCCTCAGGGCGCTCGCAATGACAGGGTCGGCTGTTCGGCTTGTCTCCCCCATAGGAGCAAGCCGAACACGCAGGCGTGCCCCACTGGCGCATCACGAAGCTCTGGCTGTATTCCAGCCAGAGCCTCGTTCGTTTCAGCCGGGCTCATGCAAGATCGCCAGCGTTGGCAGACGAGTCATTTGCCCGCTGACGCCAGGTTTTTACACTGGGCTTCAGATTGTATGTGGAGGGTATCGCATGTCAGAGTGGGCCAACCGCCTAGCGAACATCTATGGCAGCTTTGTGGCCACGCAGCAAGCGCGCTATGATGCGGCGCTGCGCCGATTCGGCGAGTGGTACGGCCCGGGGCAGGTAATGGTGTACCGAGTGCCAGGGCGGGTGAATCTGATCGGCGAGCACACTGACTATCAGCAGGGATATGTCCTGCCGGTGGCGCTGGACAAGGACTTTGTCTTCATAGCGCGCCGTCGCGACGATGCACAGGTGCGATTGCATAACATGGAGGCTGCCCTGTTCCCGCCGCGGCAGTTCACCGGCTTCTCTGACATCGCGCACGCTCCCGCAGGAGACTGGGAGAACTATATTAAGGGAGCCACGCAGATGCTCTGGCAAAAGGCGGGGCGTCCTCTATGCGGCGCGGATATTCTTGTCGCCGGCGCACCGCCACACGGCGTGCCGCGCGGCGCTGGCCTCAGCTCATCCTCGGCGCTGACGGTTGGCGCCGCGTACGTGCTGGCGCATCTCAACGAGCTGCCGCTGTCTCCCGCAGAGCTGGCGTGGCTTTGCGGCGAAGCGGAGTGGTATGTGGGCACGCGCGGTGGGATCATGGATCAGTTCATCGCGCTGCTGGGCCGCCAGGGGCATGCGCTCTTTTTGGACTGCCGGGCCAGCGGACAGGGACCGCGGGGCATCCCGCAGTTTCACACCATGCACGTCCCGCTGCCGCGCGGCTACAACATCATCGTCGCCGACAGCAAGGTCCGCCACGACAACATCCGCTCCGATTTCAATGTGCGCGTCGCCGAAGACCGCATCGGCGTGGCGTTGCTGAAACGTCGTTTCCCATACGTCGCTTATCTGCGTGACCTGGAGGGGATGGCATGGGCGGATATCGAGCCTTTGCTGCCAGAGACGCTCAGCGAGGAGGAGCTACAGGCTCTGGGTCTCCGCCTGGAAGAGATCATTGACGTCAAGTTACCCCGAAGCGGCGAGCCATTCCACGTGCGGGCGCGCTGCCGCCACGTGGTGAGCGAAAATGCCCGCGTGCGCGCCAGCGTCGCGGCGCTGCGGGATGGGGATGCGTTGCGCTTTGGCCAGCTTATGAACGAGGCGCATGCGAGCGTGCGCGACGACTATGGCGCGAGCCGCGCCGAGCTGGAAGTGCTCATCCGCCTCGCCAGGGAGGTCGACGGCGTAGTCGGCGCACGGCTCACCGGCGCCGGATGGGGTGGGTGCATCGTCGTGCTGGCACGAGAGGGGTGCGAAGCGGACTTTGCTGCCCACGTTGCGCCGCGCTATGCCCGCGAGACCGGCCTGGAGCCGGACATCTTTGTCTGCCACGCCGGCGACGGGGCCGGCGTCGTGGGGCAACAGGTCATCGGCTGAGATCAGCCGCTAGAAGCCATGCACATGCCAAGTTATCTCGCTCTGCACGCCAGCGGCGAGCTGGAAAAGCGGATCGCCCAGGCCTATGCGCGCCTTCGCGCCTGCGACATTTGCCCTCGCCGCTGCGGCGTGGATCGCACGCGCGGCGAGACCGGCTTCTGTCGCGCCGGGCTAGAGCCGATAGTGGCGAGCTGGAACGTGCACCTGTGGGAAGAGCCGCCGATCAGCGGCACACGTGGCTCTGGCACTATCTTTTTCACCTATTGCACCGGCCGCTGTCTGTTTTGCCAGAACTATCCCATCAGCCAGCTCGGCGTCGGGCAACTCGTGAGTACCGCACGGCTGGCAGAGATGATGCTGGAACTACAGGGGCGGGGTTGCCATAACATCAACCTGGTCACGCCGACGCACTTTGTGCCGCAGATCATAGCTGCCTTGCCCGTCGCCATCGCCGGCGGGCTGTCTATCCCGCTGGTATACAACAGCAGCGGGTTTGAGTCGGTGGAGACACTCCGCCTGTTGGAAGGGATCGTCGACATCTATCTTCCCGACGCGAAATACGACGACCCAAAGGTGGCGCGGGAGCTTTCTGGCTTTCCGGATTACGTGGCGGCGAACCGCGCCGCGCTGCAGGAGATCTATCGGCAGGTGGGCGAGGATCTCATCTGCGATGAGAACGGCATCGCACAGCGAGGCATGATCATCCGACACATGCTGCTGCCACAAGGCCTGGCAGGGTCGGCAGCGATTTTTCAGTGGATCGCGCAGACGCTCTCGCCGCGTGTGCATGTCAGCGTGATGAGCCAGTACTTTCCCGCGCACCGCGCGGTGGGCCACCCTGTTCTGGGCCGCAAGATCACCTGGGAGGAGTATGAGGCCACGCTGGACGCCTTTGCTGCAGCCGGGTTGGAGAACGGCTGGCAGCAAGAGACCGAGTGGGACCTGGAGGCGAACTAGAGCACGTGCCAGATGCCTTTCAGAAGCGTGTAACCATGGAAGAGCCAGACCGTATAGTCATCAACTCGGAAGTCAAGATCCCGCTCGACGAGCTGGTGTTCGATTTTGTGCGCAGCAGCGGTCCCGGCGGCCAGCACGTCAACCGTTCTGCGACTCAGGTTGAGCTGCGCTTTGACGTGGCGAATTCGCCGAGCCTGACGGAGGAGCAACGACGCCGTGTCCTGATGAACCTGCGCAACCGGATAGACGCGGCGGGGGTGCTGCATCTCAGCGCGCAAAGCACCCGCAGCCAATATCGCAATCGCGCAGAGGCCGTGGCCCGCTTCCAGGAGCTAATGCAGCGCGCGCTGCGCGTGCCGCGCCGGCGGAGCCCGACCCGGCCGACCGCCGCTGCCCGCGAGCGGCGGCTAGAGCAAAAGCGCCGACGCAGCGACCAGAAGCGGTCGCGCCAGCGCGTGCCACATGACGAAAGGTAGCAAACGCCGCCCACACGGCGGACGACGACAAATACGTGGATATAAGGAGGGAGCATGTACACAAGTCTACACCCGGGCGCCATCGGCATCCGGGCGAATCTGGAAGAGGGCCTGGAGCTGGCCCAGCGGCATGGCTTTGACGCGCTCAGCCCGGACATCGTCGAGGTCACCGGGCTAGCGGAGCGGGAGGGTGTGGCCTATGTGCGCCAGCTGTTCGCGCAACATGGCCTGCGCGCTGGAGACTGGGGCATGCCGGTTGACTTTCGCCGCGATGAAGCCAAGTGGCGGGACGGGCTGGCATTGTTGCCCAAGTACGCCGCGGTGGCGGCAGGGCTGGGCTGGAATCGCACCGCCACCTGGATCATGCCCTTTTCCGACGAATTGCCGTTTGCC
>JAIOAV010000006.1 GCA_019873665.1 Chloroflexota bacterium | reverse complement strand
ATTTCTCTCCCTCCTGCGATCTGCTGGCTACAAACCTGCTTTACGGTAGATCTCCTTCGCTGCCTGATAGAGCGGCGAATCCTGTCCCAACTCCATCAACGGACGGCCTGTGAGGTCAAACTCGGCCACCTGCGGGTCTGGTGGCAATGTGCCGATTAGCTCCAAGCCTGCCGCCTGCGCGCGCTGGAGAAAAGCGGCTGGCAACTCTCCATGCCATTGGTTCACGACAAAGTACGTCCTGGATACACGTGTGCCGTAGACACTAAACTCGCGCGTCAGCCGGAGGATGTTCTCCGCCGCGCTCAGACCGCGCACTGTAGGGTCCGATATGATAAAGAGGATATCAATGTGGCGGGTGGTCTGGCGGCTGATGTGCTCCATACCTGCCTCGTTGTCGATCACCACGTAATCATAGTCGTCGCCCAGGCGGTCGATCACAGCGCGCAGGATATTGTTCGCGGCGCAATAACAGCCCGGCCCCTCCGGGCGGCCCATGGCGATCAGGTCCACACGCTCCCCTTCGACCAGCGCCGATTGGATGCGATATTCCAGATAATCCGTCTTGGGTATCCCCTGGTTATAACTGCCGCTGCCGACCTGCTGCGCCATGTCCTCGCGGATGTGGCCGACGGTCTCTTCCAGCGGCATCCCCAGACAAAGGTTCAGGTTGGAACTGGGGTCGCCATCCAGCGCCAGGATGTGTCCAGATGTCTCCTCCCGCAGGTACTTGATCAGCATAGTCGTAAAGGTGGTCTTGCCAGTGCCGCCCTTGCCGGCGATGGCGATTGTAGTCGTCATTTAGCTCTCCTGCTTTACATCATCCTGCCCCTTGGGCGATGTCTTCAATAGCCGCATGACCGACGGAAATTGCGTCGTGTCGGTATGCGGCAAGAACAGGGCTGAGGTGAACTCGTCCATAAAGGTGTTGTCCGCGCTGAGCTCCAGATACGTCATCTTGTTGGCGATCTCGACCACCTCGCGGCGCAGATCCGGGCACACCAACGCAGCAAAAGCTCCCTGCGCCGATGTGTTGCCCAGGTAACGGAATCGCTCCCACGGCATATCCGGCAGGAGCCCGATCTGCACCGCCTTCTCGATGTCCAAATACCTGCCAAATGCGCCGCCGA
Organism: Chloroflexota bacterium; assembly: GCA_019873665.1. Taxonomy (GTDB): domain Bacteria; phylum Chloroflexota; class Anaerolineae; order JAAYEA01; family JAAYEA01; genus JAIOAV01. The sequence continues at coordinate 98,107 of JAIOAV010000006.1, read as the reverse complement.
TCAACACTTCTTCCACATCTGCCAGGCTGATGCCGACGCTGCGCGTCAGCACGGAGAAGCCGGCATAGATCGCCCCCTTGGCGCGGATCAGGTTGGCAATGTCCACCTCTGACAGGACGATGTCGGCTTTGCCACTCGCTGTCTCGGGCGCCCACACCACGACATATTCGGGCCCATGTTCGCCGAGGCGAATGCGCGACGTCTGCAGGGATCGGTTCAGCCGCCCCGCTTTATCCACCACGCCGGTCATGAACATCTCGCCCAATAGGGAGATCATCCCCGAGCCGCAGATACCACGCGGCGGCTCGTCGCCGATGGTGCGCACCGTCGGCTCATAAGTCTCAGTGTTGATCCACACCTCGTCAATAGCGCCTGCAGTGGCCCGCATCCCACAGGCGACTCCTGCGCCTTCGAAGGCTGGTCCGGCGGAACACGCACAGGATATGAGCCAATCGGCATTCCCCAGCACGATCTCGCCATTCGTGCCGACGTCAATGAAAAGAGTTAGCTTGTCGGTGCGAAACATATTGGAGCTAAGGACGCCGGCCGTGATGTCACCCCCAACATAGGCGCCAACGCTGGGCAGACAATCCACGGTGGCCTCCGGGTTCACCTGCAAGCCAAGCTCCCGCGCCAGCACCGCTGGCGGATGGCTGACCGTCGGGATATATGGCTCCAGACGGATATACGTCGGTGGCAGGCCCAGAAACAGATGCGTCATCGTCGTGTTGCCCGCGACGCTCACGCGATAGATATCGGTCGTGGCGATGCCGTGGCGGGTTGCCAGGTCTGCGATCAATTGGTTGAGCGTATCCACTACCAGCATCCTCAGGTGTTGCAGCCCGCCTGGGCGGCTGGCGTAGATGATGCGCGAGATGATATCCTCGCCACAAGCGATCTGCGCGTTATAGGCAGAGGCGCTATCCAGGACGGCGCGTCGGTCCAGGTCTACCAGATATACGACATTGCTGGTCGTGCCGATGTCAATGGCTGCCCCCAGAAGGCGCCGCGTCTGTGACCCCGGCCGTATGTCTACGAGGCGCGGCACCGCGTATTCGTCGCCATAGAGGCCCATCTCGAGAATCGCCGTAACATCCCATGCCGCCTCTCGAAGCGTTGTGGCCAGTCGCTGCATCAGCGGCAATGTGGCAGTGAGAGCGCGGATGCCATGCTGTCGCACCAGCTCTCTGCGGAGTCGCTCAAAGTCGGTGGTATTATCCTCCAAGCTGGGTGGATCAATGGTTAGGTGGTATGCCCTGATCATCGGCAGCACTTGCGGGCTGCACTCCACCGGCAACGTGATCTCGGTGGCCGCGTACTTTTCCGTCGGCAGCCTGCGTTCGATGGCTTCCTGCGGCGGCACGTAGATGACGCAATCGCTTTCCACAACTGACTGGCACGCCAGCGCCCACCCTTCGGCAATCTCTTCCTTGCTGAGGCGCAACAGCGAACGGCGTCGCACCTCGCCGCGCTTGACCAGAACCCGACAATGCCCGCACCTACCCTGTCCGCCACAGGGCAGATTGAGCGCCACTCCCGCCTGGGCAATCACCTCGTGTAGGAGAGCGCCTCTTTTCGCGTCAATGGCGATCCCTGCTGGCTCAATGGTTACTTGCATCTGCTCATCTCAGGCGACAAAGAACCGACGGCCGACGTTGATGATGAGGTTAATGAGCGGCTCAAGGAGTCGGCGGTATCTGTGAACGATCAATCCGGAACCTGTGCCGAACAGAATGCCACCGAGCACGTCCGTGGGATAGTGCACGCCGCAGTAGATGCGCGAGAAGCCAAAGAGCGCCGCCAGCCCATACAGCGCCACTCCTAACCGACGCTTGTATAGCCAGATCCCTGTGGCAAAGGCAAAACCGACAGTGGTCGGGTTGCTGGGAAAAGACGAGTCGGTTGGCCGGTAGAAGAGCAGGTTGACTTCATGGTTGGCAAAGGGACGGGGCCGCCAATAGATGAGATTGCACGCTTTGACCAAGATCCCGGAAAGCGCCAACGCGCTGATGGAGAGCAGGACTGCGCGCTGCAAGAAGGCTCGTTCCTTTGGCGACTCTCCCCAGAGCCAAAGGCCAAGAAGCAAAAGCGAGATCGTCGTGGGCACGAAATACTCATTCACGACCAGTCGCATCAAGGTGTCCAGCAGCGGCACGCTCCCTGCGATGCCATTGATGAGCCGGAACAACTCATAATCAAGCGACATGCTTCAGCCTTTCTGCAAACCACTGTGCGGTGCTCCGCGCCACATTGCGGTTCTGTGGCAGCGTCATGTGCGTTTCCTCCGGCACAATGCGGATATCGAGTAGGGCGGACCTCTCTCCAGAGGATGGCGAGGATGTCTCGCTATTCGTTACAAAGGCGCGGTTGCTGACCTGTGCTCGCTCCTGGGGTGAGACTAGGCCATCCATAGCGCCCCACATCAGGAGCGTCGGCACAGTGCTTGGCGTGTTTGATAAGCTTTCCACCGCAGCCAGGTCAAGGACGAGCCTTTCCCGCTGGCGGAAACCGGCCCATCGTATGGCCTGTAGATATGTCATCTCGCGTAGCACATCCAGGCCGGGACGTGCGCCCGCACCGCTGAGCAGCATGCCCAATGCCGCCACCGCTTTCACCCGGTCATCGGTGCTAGCCGAGCGCAAGGCAACATTCCCGCTCAGCCCCAATCCCAATACGCCCAGTCGGTCCGGGTCTACCTTCGGTTGTTTGCTCAAGAAAGAAAGCGCGGAAGGGACCAAAGCCAGAACTTCCGGATAAGAGGGGTAGCCCTCTCTCAGATCAACTAACAGAACCGCAAAGCCAACATCCAGCAGTTCCTGAGTAAGAAGCCGCAGGTGGCGCCGCTGGCTACCCTCAGCCGACTGGCTGGACTGATTGGGCAAGAAACAGATCGCCGGATATGGCTCCGCCCCTCGCTCCGGATAGAAGAGAAAGCCCGAGGCTATCCCGAAGGAGACCGGCCTGCCAGCAAAGACGCCGGTCGCCTTGCCTTCTTCCATGAAAGGCCATGTCGCGTCGCTCCCCGCTCGCATCCGATCGCGGCGCTGCGCCAGCCAACGCCGCGCTTCGGCTATGGTGAACGTGATGCCGAACGACAGGATGCAGGCTACAGCAAAGAGAAAGGTCAACTCCGCGCCGGCCGGTCCTGGCTGGAAGATTGCCTTGTAGGTGGTGAAAAACCAGATATATGAGCCCACCAGGAGTGTGCCGCCTATAACGTAGCCCAGCTTTGGTCGCGCACGATAGTCAGCAAAAGCGAGGCCGATCAGGCGGCGGCGCGCGGCGATGATCTGCAATACTCCAAGCTGGGCCACCACAACGCAGACCAGATACGCCCGCGCCAGATACTCGATCATAAAGTTGAGCACGGGATCCCTCAATAATAGAGGCCCAACCCGGCCAGGGAAAATGACGCGAATTGGGCCTCGACTTGGTTATGACCAGACGTTTTTCAGGTAGGGCGGAATATCAATAGCCTCTCGTGGACCTACCCGAATCTCCCAGCCCGGCAGTTCCTCCTCTAGATCACCGGATAGCACAGCCACCAGGCCGGGCAGCACCAGTTTCTTGTGATTGAGCTTCCCCTCCACGCCGAACTGCTTGACCGCCTTGGCGATCTTCTCTGCATCGAATTTCCCTGCCGCCCATGCGGTGAGCACCGACAACCCCTCGGCGTCAGTGATGAGCAACCAGGCAGGGACGCCGCTCCCTTCCACCTCTCCTGCCACCGTAAAGTAGGTGAGGGAGAAGTTCGTGGTAACGAGGAGCGGCGATTCCGGTTTCGGGTTGTTGATCTCGTATAGACCTGGGCTGACCTGGATCGGCTTTTGCGGGTCGGTGTAGATGTTCAGGCGCAGCGTGAGCAGCGGATAGATTGTGGCGGGATCAAAATGATCAAGCACAATAAAGCCGCCATACTTGGTGATGTGCTGCGTGGCGCGTATCGCCTCATCCGCCAACGACGTGGCCCCTTCTCCCGCAAAGGTGATGATCGGATAACCCAGCGGGCGGAACTGCTTTTTCAGCGCCAAGCGGCGGAGCTGGGTGGCCAAGACCAGCGATTCGTGCATATCTCGCACGCCGGGATCGAGTACGATATCTTCGACGCCTGCCCCCTTGACTTTTTCGGCCAAGTCGGCCAATGTGCTCAGATCACCGTGATCGTGAAGGGCGAGGGATACGCTATGTTTCTTCGCCAGCGCGGCCATCTCTTCCCAAGTGTTGGCATCCGCTGCATAGATCATCGGCTTGGTATCCGCGACCTGGCCGAGCGCGGCCTCCAAAGCGTCCCTGTTCTGCGACATCAGGATCATGGGCAAGCTGCTATCCTTGACTACCTTGGCATAGCCGGCAAACGCAGCAGGATCACCCGACTTGTCCTCCAAGGCGATGGCATCCACCCCTAGTTGCAGACCAACGCGCTCCACCTTGTAAGAGGCGATCTGCGCTACCATGTTCTTGAATTCGTCCAGGGGTAGTGTATCGGTGAGGCGCACAGCCAGCGCCGGCGGGTGATAGAATGTCTTCTCATGGCGAAATAGCACTGTCTCGTTGCCGACTTCGACCTTCCTCGCACCGGCTCCCAGGGTAATCAGGCGAATAGGCGGTTGCGAGGCAGAAGCGAGCTGCGCTTTGGCATCTTCAGAGACATATGGACAGGTCTCCAGTTCGGCCTGCTGTGCCGCCAGTTTCATCGCAAAGGCGAGACAGGTTGGGTACCCACACTCCTTACAGTTGGTCTTTGGCAGGAGCTTGTAGATCTGCAGACCGCTGAGGCCCATGTTTACCCTTCTCCTTTCTGCTGATCACCCATCAAATCATCAATCGTCTCTTGGATCAGACGGATTGATTCAGGATGGCGCAATACCACGATGTCCGCTCCTGCTTGCAGGAGCGCCGTCGCTGTGCTGATTTCCCAGACAAGGCCGCGCGTCTTCCAATCTCCCCACGCTTTGGGCACACCTTCATTCACCTTGGCTTCCTTGGTGCGCCACGCTTCCTCGCCAACCGTGCAGATCATCGGCTGCTGAGTCATCCCATCGCCGGCGAGCGCCGCCAGACGCAGGCGCTCCATCACCGAATAAGTGTACTCCAGACCATAGCCCAACGCGCCAGTGGTAGGGTCCATCAAGACACGATCCAATGGCAGGCGCATGTCGCTGATCAGGATGTTGAGCTGCTTGGCCAGGTTGACATCAATTGGGGTCTTGGCGATCACCAGCTGGTCGTGGGCCAGCGCGCCGGCGACGATAGTGCGATAATTCTTGTCCTCACAGTTGCCGATGGCAATGCGCTCCCCCTTGGCTGCCTCTGCCGCTGCCACCAACACCTCGTTATCCTTCTCGGCGATGCCAGGACCCACCACGATAAGAGGTAGGCCAGTTGCCTGCAAGACTCTTCTAACCGTCGCTTTGGCGGCTTCGGCGCCGATATTGCCCCTGTCTGGATGAGCACCTTGCAGCTTGAGGGCGATGATATCGGCTCCTGCCTCCTCCGCCTTCTTGGCCCAGGCCGCAGGGTCCTTCACAGCATCGCCCCACGCCTGTAACAAGATCGGCGACCAATCATCGGGGTAGATGTCCCACACCTCCGCGGCAACCACAGGTCGGTGCGGCATTTGGCCCTCAAAGGTCAAGAATGGCAATGTGGATTCGCCGCCGACGATCACCTTTCGCGCGCGGCTGCCGCCCTCGGCTGGTGTCGCGCCCAAAACGATCTCGCGGACTTGGCCCGTCCACTTTTCCTTTGGGATCTCCACAGTTGCTGCCATGGATCGGCCTCTCCTTTCGTGAACTGAGAATCCTTCAACACCAGATCGGCACGCGGTATCGGCCACTCATGTGTCGCCGTTGCCGGACATGTCATTGGCCGATAACGGCGACACAGACAGTGCCCGTTACTGCGCTATCAGAATAGTGGCTCCATCATGAGCGCGGGATGCTCGTGTTCTTCCAGATAAGGTAGCAGCTCTTCCACCGTCGTGGCGATCGAGCCATCGGCGATCTTTTCCAGAAGATCGGGCACGCCTTCCCGCTCGGCCGCGGCCCGGAGCTCCTCAGCCATCGTCTCCTTGAGGTTCTTGGACATCCAGACGACGCGCCGCAGACCGCCTTCCGCCCTGATGAACTTGGGGCTGACGATGTAATACTTGCCCAGGCCCATCACGCCCGGCGTCTGCAGGCCGCCACCAGCCATACCGGCAAGTGTGGAGAAGGTCATTCCCGCCGGTGTCATGCTGGGGTCCTCCCGCGAGACGATCATGAACCCGTTCGCCTCCGGAATGATCATCATGATGCACTCAAAGCAGCCACAAGCGGTCATGGGGTTTTCCATAATCGAGTACATGGAGACCTTCTCGACCGTCTGGTTCGAGTGCTGATAGACGAATTCGATAGGGCCGGTATAGTAGCCCTTTACCTCGTCCAGACAAGCTCCCTTCTGGATCGGCTGGTTGGGGCCCGTGGGATTGATCTCAAAGGATGCTTTGCAGTCGAGCCAGTTGTACGCGCCGCAAAGCCCAAGCCTTTGTGGCGATACCACGCACACGTGATTCGGCGCAAAGCTCTGGCATAGCGTGCAAGAGTAGAAGGTATCTACCGACTCGTCCACCATGTCGGCCAGGCGGCGGTTGCGATAGTCATACGCCTGGCGGGCCTTTGCCAACCACTCTTCCATCTTGGCGGGATCAGTGTAGATGGTCACTTGCACCTTGTCCACGATGGCGCCAAAGTCAGCGTGAAAGCGCGCATAGAGGATCTCGCCAAAGTGCTTGAGGTCAAAGCCCTTCTCAACGGCGGCCTTGCTGATGCGTATCCAGGTGATGTCGCGCTGCCCGATGTGCTGGATGCCAGACGCGCCGTTGACAAAGTAGTGTATCTGCCGCTCCAGCACCGGCTCAAAGTCCTCCTGCATTTTGCGGCCTGCTACCTCAACGACGATGCCCATGTCCATGCTGCCGCCCTCGGGCACGCCATGAAAGCTGGGACCCACCACGGTGATCTTGTGATCCTCAACCTTGTCAAAGTCCACCATGTGCAGGTACTCAAAGCAGCGCGAGTTCTTGCCGCCGAATTCCACGCGCATGTCGGCACGGCGAATCCGCTCCCCTTCGAAGGCGCTGCCGTATGGCACCGGAATTGGCACCTCGGTGATCTTGATCTTGACGCCGCGCACCTCGATCGCCCGTTGCACGAACTTGGCGGCACGCTCGGTGTCATTTGCGCCCTCGATATCATCCCATGGCATGCTGATGACGTGCTCGTATGTGGTGATGCCGGTGGGCAGGATCTGCGGGATGAGGGTATCGGCAATGGTCGGAAAGCCATAGTTGATGGCGCCGGCGGCCGTCGCGTATTTCAGGTCATCCACCTCGCCCAGCGCCAGCACAAAAGCGAACACGCGATACTTGTTGTACAGCAGGATCTCGCGCGCCTGACCGCCCTTCATGCCGCCGAAGGTAAGCGCGGAGCGGGTGGCGAAACCGAGGGCGTAGATGGCGCTGATGGTGTCGGTGCCAAAGGGGACGATGTAGGTATCATACCCCATCTCGACCCCTTCCTCCATCAACTGGTGGATGATGCTGCGCCCGTTGACGTTGCCGGAGAGAAAGACGAGGATATTCCGCCGCTGCAGCTCGCGGACGATGGCCACTGCTGCCTCGTTGCTCTTGGCCGCGCCGACAATAGCGGCAAAGCCGGGCATGCGGCCATCCACGAGCTGGATGCCCCAGCTTCGCAGCTGGATGTCGTCAATGGGGCCGTTGGCAAAGCCGCCGGGTGAGCCCTCGGCCGTCGCCGCGTCGGGGCTGGTAAAGCTGGTGCCTGTCAGTTGCAGGCCGGGGATCGGCTCCGGCTGTTGCCCTCTGGCGAAGCGGATGGCCTCGATCGCCTCCTCTGCCAACAGGGTGGCCACGCCCGAGTCGAGCGTCTCCCCCAAATACGGGAGCCACATCTTGTCGAGCGGGATCGGGTGCAAGAGCTTTTTGGCATAATCGAGCGTCTCGCGAAGGTCGCCCAGTTTCGCCACTTCTTTGCCGGTGAAGCCGAGGATCGTGGGCAGATAGTAAGCGGTGTTGGTGAACGCGACCGGACAGTCGGCGCCGAGATCGCGAATGGCGCTCTCCAACATCGCATCGGCTTCTTGCACAATGCGATTGGCACCGCGGATCGCAGCCTTGGCAATGTATCTGGACATGCTACATCTCCTTAGCTTATGAGAGTTTCAGGGCCACTATGTCTCCGCAGGCTCGATTTGCGCTAATCCGCCTCGATCTCGGCGAGGCTGCGAGCGCCACCAGGGCGCGCCTCTACAGGCGTCTCGAGCCACTCCTCGATGTTTCGGTCGCCGCTCTGGCCGAAGCGATCCGGATCGTACTCGACCAGGCCCAGCGCCGTGCGCTTGGCGTCGATGTGAGCCAGCGCCTTTTCCACGATCTTGGCCGGATCGGGCTCGAACTCGAGCTTGCCGCCCACCTGCGCTTCCCAGCCTTTGCTGATCAGCTCGGCGAACTCAGGATTGCTGGCAACCGGCGAGGTTACGCCGAAGATGGTGTAGACGCCCGAAGCGACAAAGTAAGTGCCGATGGAAAGCGCCTTTTCGCTCATCCACTCTGGCGCGATGCCGACACCTGGCAGGTCCGCGATGTCTTCGCCCAGACCGCCCTCGTTGGCCATCTGCGTCAGAACGGTGAGGATGCGCGTGTTATCCACACAGCTTCCCATATGCAACACAGGCGGGATGCCGATCGCCTCGCATACCTCACGCAGCCCCTTGCCGGCATGCTCCATCATCTCTGGCAGAAGCAACCCGAACTTGGAGCAAGCGATGGCGCCGCACCCGGTCATCACGACCAGGACGTCGTTCTTGATCAGCTCGCGTACGACAGACGTGTGTGCCTGATCCTGACAGATGCGTGCGTTGTTGCAGCCGACGACGCCCGCCGCACCGCGGATGCGGCCGGCGATGATGGCATCGTTGAGGGGGCGGAACGAACCGCGGAACAGCCCACCCTGCATATAGTTGATGTATTCGTGCGAGAAACCGGCGACCATGTTGTCCAGCACGTTGGGTATGTTCGTCTGGCGACGATTGGGATAGTTGTCGATTGCCATGCGCACGATCTCTTTGGCGATGTCCAAGGCGTGATGCTCGTCGAATTCGATATGCTTTGCGCCCTTGATCTTGGCCTTGGGTGAAGTGGTGATGAGGTGCGTGTGAAAACGATTGGCCAGCGGCGCGAGTGCTTCCATGATGCACTGGATATCCACTACCATGGCCTCGATGCTGCCAGTCATGAGCGCCAGCTCCTGGCTGAGAAAGTTCCCAATAGTGGCGATGCCCTGGCGCATAAGCAGCTCGTTGGCGGTGCAGCAGATGCCAGTCAGGTTGATCCCCCGCGCGCCCTTGGACTTGGCATATTCGATCATCTCTGGCATGGTCACGGCGGTCAGGATCATCTCGGAGAGTGTCGGCTCGTGCCCGTGCACGACAATGTTGACCTCATCCTTGGAGAGGGCGCCTAGGTTGGATCTGGCCAGGATCGGCGTGGGAGTGCCAAAGAGGATATCGGAGATGTCGGTGCCCAACATCGAACCGCCCCATCCATCAGCCAATGCCGTGCGCAGGGCGTGACGCATAATGTGCTCGGCGTCCTGGTCATTGCCCATGTGGGTGCGGTGCAGTGTCTCGACCACTTCGCGGTCTATGCCGCGCGGCACAATGCCTAGTTTCCGCCAGATCTCCTGGCGCTTCCTGGGGGCACGGCTGATGTATGGGATCTCGCCGCGCTGTTGCCCAAAGGCGCTCAGTGCCCTGTTCGCCACTTCCTCAGCGATCTGGTTGATCTGTCGCCCATCGGTGTGGATGCCGAGGAGCTGCGCCACGCTCATCAGCTTCTGCGTGTCGCGAATGCGATAATCGGGAGTCTCACCTTTGGCGACGGCCAGAAGCGTAAAGGCCAGATCGCGCCCATGATCCGAGTGCGCCGCTGCCCCCGCGGCGATGGATCGGGCGAGATTGCGCGCCATGATAACATCCGCAGTCGCGCCACAAAGCCCCACCTGATCCGGCTTGGTCAAGCGGCAGGGTCCCATGGCACAGACCTTGCAGCAGATGCCGCTCTTGCCGCTGCCGATCGGGCATGGCTTCATATCTTCGGCGCGTAGCAGCGAGGTGCTGATGCCCTCTGCTTCGCAATACTCCAGCATACAAGCTACAGCGGGGTCAATACTCGCTTTGCCTTCCATCAAAGTGCTCCTTGTTAATACTTGCGAAAGTCCCCGGACATTTCGAGATCGAGCTGGTTGGTCGCGGTGATGCGGCGAATCAGCGTCTGCCAGGCGGAATGCTCATCGTGGTGCGATGAGGGTTGGCTCAGCACCTCCTCCTTTGAGCCATAGCCCGCCGCTGCCAATGCCTCCTGGATCTTGGCTGGGTCAACCTTGGCGGGGTCATATGTTAGCCTGACCACTTTGAGGGCGGAGCTCGCTTCCACGTCATCAACACCCGTCAATCTGAACAGCGCCTGACGCACGGCCAAAACGTGGTGATCGGCATACATGGCCGGCACCTGCAGCACAAGCTTCTCCATTTTATGCAGCCCTCTCTTTCCAGTCCCCTAATGCTGCGGCCAAACCTATCGTGCTCTATTATACTCACAACACTTGTGGCGGGAAAGGGGAGAACGCCGTCGTTCTCCCCATTCCAGAAGACCGATATCAACTGGCGTGGGGCGGCACTGCCACACGTCTACAGATGCCTGATCGGGCAAGTCCGGCATCGCTTCACCGGGTTCGCTTCAGCCTATGACAGGCCGATGATCTTGCCTGTTTCGGTATCCACGTCAATATCAAAAAAGACAGGACGGCTGGGCAATCCCGGCATGGTGCGCATCTCGCCGCAGAGCGGGTAGAGAAAACCGGCACCCACCGAAGCGCGGATATCGCGAACTGGCAGCCGCCAGCCACGCGGCGCGCCCTTGAGCGTCGGGTCGGCTGTGAAGGAGAGGTGGGTCTTGGCCATGCACAGCGGCAGGTTGCTGAAGCCCATATCAGTGAACATCTTGATCTTCTCTTCGGCCAGCGCCTGATAGTCCACGCCATCTGCCCGGTAGATCTTGGTCGCGATTGTCTCGATCTTCTCCTTGATGGACATGTCGTCCGGATAGAGGAAGCTGAAGTGGCTCGGCTTTTCACACGCCTCGATCACTGCCTTGGCCAGCTCCACACCGCCTTCAGAACCATTCGCCCACACCTCGCTCATGATGGCATCCTCGGCGCCTGCTTTGATGGCAGCCTCACGCACCATCTCGATCTCTGCTTGCGTGTCCGTATTGAAGCGGTTGACCGCAACAACCACCGGAATGCCAAACAGCTTGACGTTTTCGATGTGTTGGATCATATTCGCTAGGCCCTTTTTCAGGAGGGCAAGGTTCTCCTCTTTGTACGCGGCAGGGAGTGGCCGTCCTGGCACCACTCGTGGGCCGCCGCCATGCATCTTGAGGGCGCGGATGGTGGCAACCAGCACCACGCAGTTCGGAATCAGCCCGGACATGCGGCACTTGATGTTAAAGAACTTTTCCATGCCCACGTCAGCGCCAAAGCCGGATTCGGTTACCACATAGTCGGCAAGCTTGAGCGCCACCTTGTCGGCGATGATCGAGCTGTTGCCATGCGCGATATTGGCAAAAGGCCCGGCATGGATGAAGGCCGGTGTGCCCTGCAGCGTCTGCATCAGGTTTGGCATGATGGCGTCCTTCATCAGGACAGTCATCGCGCCGGCAACGTTCAGGTCCTCCGCCGTGAGGGGCTCGCCCTTCTTGTTCGTGCCCCAGACGATGCGTCCCAGGCGCTTGCGCAGGTCAGGCAAGTCGGCAGTGAGGGCCATAATGGCCATGATCTCGGAGGCGACCGTGATATCAAAGCCGCTCTGGCGGGGGCGACCGTCATCGCGGGTCCCCAGGCCGATGATGATGTTGCGGATCGCCCGGTCGGACACGTCCACCACGCGATTCCACATGATCCCATACGGATCAATATCCAGCCGCTTGAGGCCCATTTTGGCCAGAGCCGCGTCGCTCAATGTATCCTCGTGCATAATGCGCGCATCAATCGCCGCGGCCAGCAGGTTGTGGGCCACGCCAACCGCGTGGATGTCCCCCGTGAGGTGAAGGTTGAAATCCTCCATCGGGATGATCTGGGCATAGCCGCCGCCAGCGGCGCCTCCCTTGATGCCAAAGGTGGGCCCCATCGAAGGCTGCCGGATGCATGTAAAGACCCTCTTGCCCATCAAACCTAGGGCCTGGCTCATCCCCACCGTCGTGGTGGTCTTGCCTTCACCGAGTGGCGTGGGAGTGATCGCCGTAACGTCTATGTACTTGCCGCTGGGGCGATCTGCCAAGCGTTGCAGCACGTCGAGGTGCACCTTGGCTTTGTACTTGCCGTACATGTCCAGATCGTCCTCGCTCAGCCCGATCTCCCTGGCTATCTCAATGATCGGTTTTATCTTGGCGGCTTGGGCGATCTCGATGTCACTGGGGACAGGTCTCTTGAGCTCGACTAACATGCTTGCCTCCTTATAGCAATGAAAGTGGCCTTACCCAAATGTGGCCACACCGTTTACGAGAGCGATCGTCTTTGCAGGGCGCTGACCCGATAGGTCAACTGCTGAGCTGCCGTCGCGCCGCCTCCAGCACATTGCGCAACAGCATGATATTCGTCATGGGGCCGGTGCCGCCCGGGACCGGGGTAATCCAGCCCGCCACGGCCTGTACCCCGTCGAAATCCACGTCGCCGACCATCTTGTCATCCACAAAGTTCACACCAAAGTCAATCACTGCCGCCCCCGGGCGCACCATCTCGGCGCGGATCAGGCGCGGCTGGCCCACGGCAGCGCAGATGATGTCTGCCTGGCGGCAGATCGCGGCCAGATCGCGCGTGCGGGAATGGCACAGGGTGACAGTGGCATTCTCCCGCAGCAGCAGAAGCGCCATCGGCTTGCCCACGATCCGGGAGCGTCCCACAATCACGGCATGTTGGCCCGCAATAGGAATATTATATCGCTTGAGGATCTCCAGCCCTCCGGCAGGAGTCGCGGGGACAAAAAAGTCGAACACCTCCGGCGGGCGCCCGGTCGGCGCGGCTTGCGCCAGCCGGCCGGCGTTCACCGGATGCACGCCATCAATGTCCTTGAGAGGGGACAGCGCCTCGGTGATCACCTCGCTGCGTATCCCCTTGGGTATCGGCTCCTGGATCATGATGCCGTGAATCGCGGAGTCCTGGTTCAGGCGCGTAACTTGCGCCAAGAAATCTGCCTCGCTGATATCTTCCGGCAGGGCGTGCATCTGAAAGCCCAAACCGCGCGCCTCAAAGCTGCGCTGGATGGCGCCGGCGTAGCTGACGGACGCGGGGTCCTCGCCAGCGCGAACCACGGCAATGGTGGGCGTGATGTGATATTCTTCCTTGAATGCCGCGATCTCTGCGTCAATCTCTTTGCGCATTGCTTTCGCGAGCGCTTGCCCATCAAAGAGCTGTGCGGCCATATCACTCTCTCCTATGATCCCTGAATCGTCCGCAGAACGACGGACATCACCTGCTCCTTAAGCTCCGCTTTTCCTGTCGTGATGCGCGCCATCCTTTCGCGCATGGCGCTGACGAAAGCGGCATCCTTGATACTGGCCAGATTGATCTCGACGTTGAGAAGTGCGCCGCGCATGCTGGCCTCCGCCAGGAGCGCGCCAACTCCGGCATCGCTTACCGCCCATTTGTTGCCCTTTTGCGCGGCGGGCAGGCAGAGCTCCACGATTTCGGCGCAAAGCGCAGCAATCTGCAACGGTATCTCGGCGGCGGCTTGCAGCGCCTTTTGCATCGCTGCGTCTCGTGCCGTCTTCTCGTCATCCGTCTTGCGCGGCATGCGATTCGCCGCCATGACTTGGCTATAGACCTCCGTATCGGCCTGCAGGAGCTTGGGAAGCGTGAGCCGGATCTCTTCTGATCTCGCCAGGATGCGCCGCATCTCCTCCTGCACGTCCTCGTACCCCTTTTTGCCAATGGTCAGGTTGCAGACCATGCTCAACAGCCCGGCGCCCAACGCGCCCGCCAGCGCCGACCCGCTGCCGCCTCCAGGCACCGGCGCGCTCGATGCCAACTCCTCGAGGAACTGATTCAACGTCTTGGCGGTGAATTCCTGCATGGTCATCTCCTTTGCAGAACAAATGGACCACGGCTTGATCGAATGGCCGGTGATCGCCGATTTCTAGCCAAAGGTGCGGCACAAACCGCGCCACGCCTTGCCGCGATGCAAGGGAGCGGGAAAGTGGGATAAATGGCGCATTGAGTTGCGCTGGCGCTGCTTGTCGGACGCGCAGTGCGGCACCAGAGGACAGGCTTGCGATGGAAAGGGGAAAATGGATCGGTCTCAGAAGAAGAGGGGAGCATAGCATACGCCAGGAGAATCACTCTCTGGGAGAGAGGAAGAGAGCCAGAACGCGACGGCCAGTTGGCGGGAATGGATCTCTGTCTCGTAGAATGCATACAAAAGCTCTCTCTTCTCTGAAGAGCATCCGACAACGCCTAAACCGCGAGACACGTCGAGCGCGAAACTGCCTGGACTCTAGCACACCTTGCCTATTATACCATGATTCTGCAACCACCACAAATACGATCTAGCTTAATCCAGCGGCCATGCGAGAGTCAACTGGTCACTGCTGGCGATTCGCTGATCTTCTGTAACAGCTCTCGGTCTGAGGGATAGGTCAGTCGGTTGAGAGCTTCCGCCAGCGGCACCCATTGCACTTGGCTGACCTCTCTGTCGTGCGTGCCTACCTCTGCTTCGGGTGTCATGACATACCACCGCACTATCTTTTTGACGAGCTGCCCTTGTTGGTGATACCAGTACGCGGTTGGCGCCAGCTCGCGCACGATACGGCAACGGAAACCGGTTTCCTCCTCTACCTCGCGGAGCGCGGCTTCGGCGCTTCTCTCCCCCTTTTCCACGTGTCCTTTGGGAAAAGTCCAGACGAGATTGCCTTGCATGTTTTCCACTTGGATCAGCAGGACCTCGCCATCTCTGATGGCTACGCCTCCTGCAGAGTATTCTGTCTTGGGCATATCTCACTCTACCGCGGTCTCGATGTTGCGCATTCTAACACACCTTGCAGCTTGGCACAAAGCGCCGTGCACACTATAATGATCTCGGGTTGAAAGAAATGGGGGGGCAGGCAAGGAGAGCAAGATGCAACAAGCCGATCTCATGCTAAAGGGCGGGGTGGTGCTCACCATGGACCCTGCCTATCGTGTCTATGCCCCCGGCGCAGTGGTCATTCAGGGGCGCGATATCATCGCAGTGGGGCCCCTGGCCGATATCGCCTCGCGTTTCGCGGCGACGCAGACGCTAGAGTGTGCTGAACAGGTCATTATGCCTGGCCTGATCAATACCCACACCCATATGCCCATGAGCCTTTTGCGCGGGCTTGCGGATGATTTGCGGCTGGATGTCTGGCTCTATGGCTACATCCTGCCAGTGGAAAAGCAGTTTGTCAACCCCGAGTTCTGCTACCTGGGCACCCTTCTCTCGTGTGCCGAGATGATCCGCGGCGGTGTTACCTGTTACGCCGACATGTATTACTTTGAAGAAGAGGTCGCCTGGGCTACTGTGGAAGCGGGGATGCGCGCTGTATGCGGCGAGACGGTCATCAAGTTCCCCACACCAGATGCACCCAGCTATGACGAAAGCCTTACCTACTGCCGCGACTTTTTGCGGAACTGGCACGGCCACGAGTTGATTGTCGCTGCGCCCGCCCCACACTCGGTCTATATGTGTACGCCGGAGATTCTGCAGGCCACGACGGAGCTGGCCAGAGAGTTCGATGTGCCGCTTCTCATCCACGTTTCCGAGACGGCGGACGAAGTGGAGCATTGGGTCAACCAGACGTCAATGCCGCCACTGCGCTGGCTGGAAGCACAGGGTGTTTTGGAGGCGAAGGTCCTGGCGGCGCATTGCGTCCATCTCAACCATGAAGAGCTGCACATCCTGCGGAAGCACAATGTCGGAGTGGCGCACAACCCCACCAGCAATCTCAAGTTGGCGAGCGGTTTTGCGCCGGTGGCGGGAATGCTGGAGAATGGCGTTCACGTGGGCCTCGGCACCGATGGCTGCGCCAGCAACAACAATCTCGATCTGTTTGAGGAGATGCACCTCTCCGCTTTGATCTCCAAAGCTGTCACGCGCGACCCGGTCATGGTCCCCGCGCGCCAGGCGCTGGCGATGGCCACGATCAGCGGCGCCAAAGCGCTCCATCTCGACCACCTTATTGGCTCACTGGAGGCGGGGAAAAGGGCGGATATCGCCATTGTGGATCTGAACAGCCTGCACAATGTCCCCCGTTTTGAGACGACTGGCCTGAACATCTACTCTCAGCTCGTCTATGCCGCGCAGAGCAGCGACGTGCGCCATGTGATCATCAACGGACGCGTGGTAATGCACGACCGACAACTGCTCACCTTGGACGCGGGCAGCATCATCCAGCAGGCGCGCCAGATCGGCGAGGACGTGAATCAATTCTTCATCCAGCGAGAGCAGAGCCTGCTGGAGAAAGTCGCCGCCATCGGTGGCCTGGAACGTGAAGAGTCGTACGAGGTGCAGGTCAAAGCGCGAATTCAGAACAAAGAGCTGGTTGTGCAAGCTCTACAGCGCTCAGACATCGCGATTGTCAAAGAGAGCGTGCGCGAGCAGTATGATACCTACTTTTTCTTCAGTGATCCCGATTGGGGGATGTTACGACATCGCGAAGATCTGGTGCGCGAGGCGGACGGCTCGATATCGCCGATCTATACCCTGACGGCGATGGGCCCGACAAAAGAGGCCGAGTATGGCAATGCCATCGTGTTGACGCGCTCACGCCTGACGGCGCCGGCAGATCGCACCCTGCGCTTCTATCGCGAGTACTTTCGCCCCAGAGAAGAGCGCCAGGTCAACAAGAAGCGTTGGCGTTATCGCATTCGCTATCACGGCGTGGACATGGCGGTAAACATCGACGAGATCATACAGCCAGCCCGCGAGGGGTGGTATTTGGAGATCAAGAGCCGCACCTGGTCGAGCCGGGACGCCGAACGCAAGGCAGCGCTCATCAGCGAGTTGCTTCACATCCTCGGTGTAGCGCCGGAGAACCTGGTTCGCCAGGACTATGTGGATTTCGCAGCATCTCTTGAGGAACGGCGTGCCTGAACAGCGCCGGGTAGATGGCGCAAAGGAGAGATAGATGAATCCGCTGATCTTGGTGCCGGTGGTCGTCGTTGTGGTCGGGCTTCTCATTCGCGCGCATGCCATACGGGAGCGGCGACAGGTGTACGTCTGGAAGCCGCTGGCCACTCTCTTGGTCATCGCGGTCGCGGCGCTATCGCTGGCGCAGCCGAGCGCGCGTCCGCTTTACACCGCTGCACTGCTTGTTGGCCTGTCCTTCTCACTCGCCGGGGATGTGGCGCTGATGTTCGACGCGCCAAAGGCGTTCCTGACGGGCCTCGTCTGTTTCCTGTTGGCGCATGTCGTCTATAGTGCGACGTTTGTCACCTTTGCTGGCCGGTATCCGCAACAGATTGCCATAGCTGCGGTCGTGGCGGCGGTGGGCGTGCTTTTCTATCGCTACCTATATCCTGGCCTGGGACAGATGCGGTTGCCTGTCGCCTGTTATGCTTTTGTCATCTCGATCATGGTGCTGGCAGCCACCGGCACCCTGTTCAGCAGCGAGTTCACGTCTCTGCAAGGGTGGCTGGTAACGATCGGCGCCGTGCTATTCTATGTCTCTGACATGATACTGGCGGTGAATCGCTTCTTGCGCCCTCTGCGGAACTATGCGCTGGCCAACCTTAGCACCTACTATGGCGGACAGCTCCTCATCGCCCTCTCCGCCGCATATTTCGCCAGCGCGCTCTCCTAGCCCATGTTGGGAGCGGGTGCATTCGCTCCCGGGCATCCTCCGCCTCAGCGATCTCGCCACGCCCTGACCAGGTCGCGTGTCATCTGCGTGAACAAAGAGAGGTCATCGCCACACGGGACAAAGAGGAATCCCTCTTTGGCGCGACGGATTGCGTCCTCGATGTTGGCGCAATAGATTCCCACCGGCACGCGCTGCGCCTGGCCCGCCGCAAGCACCTGCTGGATCAGGGACTCGTGAAGCGCGCTCTTTTGGCCAAACGTGCCCAGTGAGAAGGCCAAATCGCCAGGGCCGATAAAGACGACATCCACCCCCGGCACGGCGACGATCTCGGCAGCGCGCTCCGCCGCCTCGCGGCTCTCGATCATCACGGCGACGAGGATTTCCTGATTGGCAGCGGCAAAGTAGTCGTCGCCGTACAGCCGATTGCGCGCCCCACCTGCTGACCGCGCGCCCAAAGGCGGGTAGCGGGCGGCCATCACCGCCTGCGCAGCCTCGGCAGCGCTATTCACCAGCGGGACGATCACGCCCAGCGCGCCGGCATCCAGCGCCTTGCCGATGAGGCCGGGGTTGTTATTCAAGACGCGCACCAGGGGTACCGTGTCGGTGGGAGCGATGACCTGTAGCGCGGCAAGGAGCCGGTCGTCGCTCCAGTAGCCGTGTTGTTGGTCCAGCAGGATCCAATCGAAACCCGCGCGGGCGGCGAATTCGGCGACAAGCGGTGAACCGGTGTTCATCCAGAAGCCAACCGTCGGCTGGCCGGCGCGGAGCTTGGCGAGCACTTGATTAGGGTGCATCTCTTCTCCTTACGTTTTCAGGCTTACAGGATGTCAGGGTGTAACGGGTCTGCCGAAAGCATCCACCGGCTCTTCGACGATGATCCGCTCCGGTGGCAGCGAGGCCACCAGGTCTGGCAGATCGTAACTGCGGAGCGCGCCGTGCACCGCGTTCATGAGCTGGGAGAGCGGCGTATCCCCATCCTGCACCAGGCGCGACCAGGAATGCAGAGAGCGACGCAGCGTTACCGTGGCAAACAGATCAGGCTCGAGTGCGGCGGCGTGCAAAGCCACCGGCCCCGCCTCGCCCACGCCCACCAGGTGCACCTGCCGCGGTGTGGCCGGCGCGTCTTGGTCGCCGCCGAGACGCTGCAAGAACTGGCCTAGTGCCAGGGTGTCCGCGATGCGCATTCCCAGATATGACGTGCCGAGACGATAGGCGAGGAAAAAGTTGCGGTGGATTTGGCCCCAGTCCTCGTCCCCCAGCCCGCGCATATCCGCTGCCAGCACCGTATATCCCTGACCGACCAGTTTCGCGATGGGGCCGCCGTCGCCCGCGTCTGTCTCTTTGCCCTCTCCATGGAGATAGAGGCAGACATCCTCGCTGGCTTGCGCGGGCCGAAAGAGCAGCGCCGGAAGGAAGATCCCCGCTTCTGGACTCAGCAGCAGGCGCTCGACGGTGTAGCCATCCCGTGGCGTGCTGCTGACGAGATGGCTCTCGCAACCCGGCAGCTCAGAGAGCGGGGGCACGCCTACCGTGGCGCGCACCTGGCCCAGCGCCTCTCTGGGCGCGCGTTGCCAGAGGGCGCGTCGGTCTGCGGCCAATCTGGCATCCATCTCGGCGTTGAGCTGAAATGCAGAGCGGGCGCCAGACTGCAACAGGACCTGCCCCTGCGGCGTGCACTGGAGCTCAATCGCGCTGCGTGTGGTGAGCGCGCCTTCCGTAACGTGCTCATCCCGCTGGAGCAACCAGCGCTTCATCCACCGCACGACAGCCTCGCGGAGCTGGACGGTGAAACCATGCGTCGCGTCGGTCTCGACGAGATCCACCCGCTCAGCGAAGCCCAGACGGGTGTAGATCCGCTTGGCCTGACGGAAGGTGTCCCAGGAGCCGGTGATGTCGAAATAGTCGCGCGTTGCAGTGCACATCAGCGTGGGCTTGGGCGCACGCATGATGAGGAAATCCGCATGCTCCATGCCGCCGGCGATCTCGCGGAACAGGTTCTGCTCAGCATCCTGCGGCAGACGGATATCCACCAGTCGCCGCAGGGATGTGAGAAAGCAGCTCGGCGCGGCGCAAAAGATGCGCGGGTCGAGAGCCATGAGAAAGCTCGTCAACGTGCCGCCGCCCGAGTTGCCGGTGCAGCCGATGCGCTCTGGGTCAATGTCGGGGCGGCTGGTTAGGTAATCCAGCGCGCGCATCCCGTCGTAGATGCGGTAGCGAGCAGTGTTTGTGCCCAACAGGATGGCGCCGACGCCGAGCACCGTATGCTCCCAGGTGCAGCCGTACTTGGGCTGGCCGGCGTCATCCAGGAGCTGGCTCCGTTCCCCCTGACCGATCGGATCATAGCAGAGAGCGGCCAGGCCGTTCTGCGCCAAAAGGATGCAGGCGCGCTGGTAAAAGTCGGTGGCCTTGCCCTCGGTGCTGTGGCCGCATGGCACGAGCACGCCGGGGTGCGGCGCGGCGCCATCCGGGACATACATGGCGGCCGTGACCGCGTGGCCCGGCTGGCTCTCAAAGATCACCTTCTCGACACGGTAGCCGTCGCCGGGCAGTTCGCCCACAACCTGTGCGCGCAGTGGCGTGCGCTCCGGGAATCCGCCCAGGGTCTCCAGGAAAAAGGCGCGCAGGCGCTCCTGATAGGCAGTGATCTGCTCGCTAGTCTCCAGCGCTTCGTAT
Source organism: Chloroflexota bacterium (assembly GCA_019873665.1). Classification (GTDB taxonomy): domain Bacteria; phylum Chloroflexota; class Anaerolineae; order JAAYEA01; family JAAYEA01; genus JAIOAV01. Next base: position 77,505 of record JAIOAV010000006.1, on the reverse strand, counting down.
GCCAGTCGCCGTCGCTCGAAAGCCTCGTGGGCGCGTTTCTGCAGCTGCCGATAGACCATCAACCCCGGCTCGAGCGCCTCCCATAGGGGGAACGTGGTCTCCTGATTCACCATCTTATCATCCTTTCGGGCTGTGCGACGAGCGGGCTAGAGCCAGCCGGTCAATTGCGCCAGCAGGCGGGCGTAATCCACAAAGTTGGGCCAGGAGATGTCCGGCGGCACGCCGTGATCGCAGCCGGGGATAAAGCCGCCGTCTTTCAGCAAGGGCGGGACGACGCGCATGACCTCACGGTGCATCACCTCGCCGCCCGCGGCGATGGCGCGCTTGTCAATGCCACCGGTATAGGCCATCTGTTTGCCAAACCGCTCGCGGAAGGCCACAATGTCATTACCCGCGGCAACCTCGATCGGGTCGCAGACGTTGATGCCTACCTCGATCCAGATCGGGATCAACAGCTCGATGTTGCCATCTGAATCCATATCAATGATCTTGACGCCGTGCGCCTTGAGTTGCGAGATCCAGCGCTCGTATTGCGGCACGAGGAACCGACGCACCATGCTTGGCGAGATCATGCTGTGCGCTTTGTAGGCCATATCCTCCGACAGGTGTACGCCGTCTATGTCCACATTCTCCAGGATCGGCTGCAGCGTCTGGGAGACGAACTCGCCCCAGGTGTTGGACATCTCCATCACAAAGTCGGGATCGTCAATCATGAGCATGCAGAGGTTCTCCATGCCTACCCACTCGCGCATCTGCCAGAAGGGGCCATTGAAGGAGACAATCAGCGGATAGTCGCGGTCGCGTAGCGCCTGACAGCGCGCGATGAAATCGGCGGGGAAACGCCCCTCGGCTTTGGGATCATAGCGCCACTTCATGCGTTCTTCCCAGTCCTGGCGGCTGATCACCGGAAAGCGGTGCCACTTGCGCGTAACAAAGTCCTTGGCGGAGCGGATGTAAGTATAATCATACTCGTCTGATATCTCGGTGATAGCGCCCATCCAGTCCTGAACGATGTAGTGGCCGTCGCGGTGCTCGATGACCTTTTCCTCGAATTGCGGGATCATCTTAAAGTCAACACCCAGCGCGACATACGGCTTCGTCGGCTCCATCTTGATGCCAAGCTGCTCTAGCAGGTAAGCATACCAGCTCACGCCATCTGGCAGCCCTTGCGCGTGCCAGGCACGCAGGGTTGATTCGCGCGGCCAACCCGGCGAAAGGGGAATCTTGTCCGGCTTGCCAAACAAGAGCGTCTCAAGATAGCGTTCCCTCGCATTCATCGGCTGATCTCCTCCCTGAAAGTAGATGCTCTAGTATCCGTTCTTCTCGTACTGCGCTCGCGCAGCAGCAACCAACGCAGGGCCGTCGGGGCGGTTGACGCTGGGGAATACCGCCGGGGTCATCCCGCGTGCCAGCAGCAACTCCACAATGTGCGCCGTCATAGCCCATAGGGTAACGACAGCGCCAACGCCGGAAGCAGGGCAAATGGCATACGGCAGGCCTTCCACGTCCAGCATCCCATCGCCGTATGGCGCGCTGTTGTCCAACACCAGGTCCGCTGACTCGAACAGCCGCTTGCCCGAAGGGTGCTCGGATATCAGCTGCCCTGAGTAGGCGGGCGCCGTCAAAGCGATCACCTTCACCCCACGCTCACGCGCCTGCAGCGCCAGCTCGACGACGCCCGCCGATTTGCCGGAGACGCTGCCGATAATCAGTACGTCGCCCGCCCGAATCTGGCTGCTATCCAGCGCCGCCGCCACGGCTCCCAGGGACGGTTTGCGGACACCCCCTTGGCGCTGCCGATAGGGATTGGCATTCTCCACCTGCAAGCTGAAACGAAACGCCGTCAGACCTACCAGCCCGCCTGCGCGGTTCACCAGCTCGCGATCCACCAGGTGGCCGGTGTCATAAAGATGCACGACGCCGCCAGCGGCGATGGATTCGGTGCAGAGCTGTGCGGCTGTTTCAATGTCGGCGCGATGTCGAGTCTCGATCGTGTCCAGTTGGGCGCGCAGCGCAGCAAAGTACCTTTCGATAAGGCTCACCTTTCCTCCTTTCGGGCCAAGGACATAAACGGTCTGAGTCTATCATAATATCCGACGGGTGTCAATCGCTGGCGGGTTGGCATCTGGCGAGGAGGGTGGTAAAATAGGCGCGCAGCTCCTGAATGGGGCGCCTTCTGGGGGCAAATGATGAGTCAACCGAGACGTATGGTCCCGATCGCTCGCCGGCTGAGCGAAGCGTTGGCGGCAGCGTTGGCGGTGGGCATCCTCAGCATCATCGTGTTGTTCGCTAGCGCCTGCAACCTGCCCGTGTCTCCGACGCTTGCTCTGCCGACATCAGTTCACACACCGACAGCGGCTGCTTCGGCGACGCCCACGCCGTTGCTCACCGCGACCCCTGTGCTCACGTCTGGCTCGCTGATCACGCTGACACTCTGGTTCCCAGAAGAGCTGGCGCCTTCGCACTGGCCCGGTGGAGTGGCGCTGGCAGAGCAGTATCAGGCGTTCCAGGAGATGTATCCGAACTGGAGAGTCGTGGGCGTGGTGAAAAAGGCCACCGGTCCCGGCGGCCTGTTGGACTACCTGCAGACCACCAGCCGCGTCGTGCCCGCGCAGATGCCAGATTTGGTGGCTCTCGATCTGCAGGAGGTCAGGATCGCGGCGGAGCTAGGCCTCCTGCAGCCGCTGGACCCGCTTCTGCCGGCGGAGATCAGTGGTGACCTCTTCCTTATTGCCGACAGCTATATCATCAGCGGCGGTCGGCAGATCGCGCTGCCCTATGACATAGACATCCGCTTTCTGGCGTATGACCAGGGACTCATTAACCAGCCGCCGCTTCGCTGGCGCGACGTGTTGAGCAATACGTGGGGCTATCTGTTTCCCTTTGGTGAAGGAGATATCGGCGTCGTTGACGCGCCCTTGTTCCAGTACTATGCAGCGGGCGGGAGCCTGTTTGACCCTGAGGGGCGGCTGGCGATAGACGAAACCATATTGGCCTCGGTCTTGCGTTTTTACCAGCAGGGGCTTGATGTGGGCGCCATCCACACCGCGACTTTGACGACCACGACGCTGGCCGAGTGCTGGGAAATCTATTTGGGTGGAGGCGCGCCGCTGACCGAGGCGAGCATGGCGCGCTACCTGACCGACAAGCCCCGGCTGGCGAACACGCGCTATGCGCCTCTTCCCACCTTGTCCGGCATCGCCGCCACGATCGGTCAGGGCTGGGCATGGTGCCTCGTTACGTCTGTGCCACAGCGGCAGCAGGCGGCGGTCGCACTTCTCTCGTGGCTGATGGAGGAGGAGAATCTGGTGGCGCGCAGCCAGGCCGCGCATCGTCTGCCGCTGCGCCGCAGCGCGCTTGCCGAAAGCGTGCAGGATGATCAGCTCACCGCCTTTGTCGCCGAGCTGTTGGAACGCACCTACCTCCGGCCTCCGCTGCGCGACTATCCTGCGTTGGCCAGCCTCTGGCACACGGCGGTCCAAGATGTGCTGCTGGGCAACGCCAAGCCAGAGCAGGCTGCTCAGGAGGTGGCTACTTTTGTCAGATCGCTGCGCGAGGCGCAACAGGCGCAGTCGCCCTAGTCGCCGCGCCAACAGTCGTTTCGCATCTGGAATGAGGGGAAGCGCGTCGTGTATGAGTACGTAGGTAACATCCACTTTCATACCACTGCATCCGATGGCACCGCGACGATGGAGGAGGCGATCGCGGCGGCGGAACGAGCGGGGTTGGATTTCATCATTCTGACCGATCATAACGTCTATGTGCCGGGCCTAGATGGCTGGCACGGCAAGGTATTGCTGCTGGTGGGAGAGGAAGTTCATGACCCGGCGGCGGAACGCCCGGGCAATCACTATCTCGTCTTTGACGCGGAAGAGGAGATGTCGCAGTTTGCTTCCGACCCGCAAACGCTGATTGACGAGGTGCGCTTGCGCGGCGGCTTTGGCTTTCTGGCGCACCCCTTTGAGCGCGCCGCAGAGCGTTTCGGCGAGCACGAGATCCCGTGGCGCGACTGGCAGGTCACCGGCTATGCCGGGCTGAGCATCTGGAACTATATGTCCGAGTTCAAAGCGCATCTCACCAGCCTGCCGGCAGCGCTCCGGGCCGCCTACTTCCCCCAATGCGTCATTCGCGGCCCCTTCCCCGAAATACTGGCCAAGTGGGACGAGCTTCTGCAAACGAGGCACACGCCGGCGATCGGCACGTCCGATGCCCACGGCATCACTTACAAGTTTGGGCTGTTGCGCCGCCAGCTCTTTCCCTACGAGTACCTGTTTCGCACGGTGAACTATCATGCGCTCAGCGAGGAGCCCTTCTCGGGCGAATTGGATCACGACAAGCGGATCGTCTACGGCGCGATGCGGGGCGGACACGGGTTCATCGCCTATGATTTGCTGGGAGATGCGCGCGGGTTTCGGGTTACGGCCAAGGCCGGGGATCAGGAGGTTGGGATCGGGGGAACCGTGTCGCTGACCAGCGATGTGTTGTTCGAGATCTCCTCGCCCATCAAGGCGCGACTGCGGGTTATCCTGAACGGCGAGATGGTGGACTGGGCCTATACCACGCGGATGCGCCACCGCACCCGGCTTGGTGGGGTGTATCGCATCGAGGCACAACGGCTGATCGGCCTGAGATGGCGGAACTGGGTTTACACCAACCCGATCTACGTCGAGTAGCGAGAGGACGAGATGATCAAGAACCTGGCGTCTGGCGAGATTCTGGTGCCACGGGTGGAGCGCTGTGATACCTTCTGGTCACGTGGACGCGGCCTGATGTTTCGCCGACGGTTGAGCGAGGATACGGCCCTTCTCTTTGTCCAAGGGCGGGAGAGCACCCTGGATTCTGCCATCCACATGCTCTTTGTCTTTTTCCCTATCGGCGTCATCTGGCTGGATAACGAAAAGCGAGTTGTGGACAAAAAGGTGGCGCGGCCTTTCCGGTTCTACTATGCGCCGCGGAAACCTGCGCGCTACTTTATCGAGTGCCATCCGACGGTGCTGGATCAAGTGCAAATCGGTGATCAGCTCGCGCTCTAGTTAGGTGAGGTTACCCGCGCCGCAATGCTCTGGCGGGCGCGGCTGGCCGCCGCGATATCATCTGCGTCAAAGATCGAACTCCCCTTGAGAGCCGCGTTGATGATCTCGTCCAAATAGGGAATGATCCGCGGCGTTCCCTTTTCCGCGAGAAGGCGGAGCACCGCTTGCCGCACCTCTGCGGCGCCATCGTAGAGAAAGCCGAGCAGGAACGGCTCCAGTTTCGCCAGGTGTCGCCGTGAGCCGAGCAGATCGAGCACGTGCAAAATCCCCTGGGCCGAGTCGCTCGATGCAGCTCGCTGCAACAGGCGCAGTAGCGTGTCTTCATCGCTCAGGCGCTGCAACGCTCGCTTGGCGTGCGCACGCTCATCCGCGGAGCGCTGCTCGTCGAACAGGATGTCGCTCAGGCCCGAGATCAACTGCTCCTTCTGCGTGCTCATCCCTCTCCCCTCCATGCCTTCCAGGCAAGGGCGCCAAGCTCGCGCCTTCCTGGCTCGACCGGCTAGGTCACGTCTCGAACATGTGCTGAGCAATGCAGGGACATTATAGCATTCGCCTGCACACGTGGCAAGAGGGAAATCGGTCACTCTGCGAGCCTTCCAACCATATCCTACCGTGACTCAACCGGTAATCAACTGCTCGCGAGCTATCCGCTGTGGTAGAATAGTGTGTTGTCAGGGTGATCAATCCAGGCCAGTTGCGCATCTATAATGTCAGAGCGCGCGTCGGGCAATTTGACGGCAATGTGAACCCATATATAATTAATATCAGTAACCATTACCATTATTCGTGATGGGTGGCATGACCGACAGCAGAGCTGTGCAAGAGCTAAAGAGGCGATTGGCAAACAAAGGCTACCGGCTGACGCAGCCACGCGAGCTGGTATTCAAGTTGCTGCGCGCCAAGCCATACCATGCAGACGCGAACTGGATCTACGATCATGTGCGCCAAGAACTGCCCCATATCAGCCTGGGCACTATCTATCGCACACTCAGCGTTCTGGTTGAGGCTGGCTTGGTTCGGGAGCTGCACTGTGGAAACGGCCATGCACGCTACGACGCGGACGTGCAGCCACATTATCACGCTATCTGCCGACGATGTGGCGCGCTGGCGGACGTGTCATTGCCCCGTAGGCAAGATCTGGATCAGGCAGCGGCCGAAGCCACGGGTTTTGCGATTGATGGACATCATCTCGATTTCTACGGCCTTTGTCCCGCATGTCAGGTGGAACGAGAGGTGTCGCCTGAGGCGGAGCGATCATAGACCTGCGCGGACAAAAGGCACTTGTATCTGTTATTTGCTGCTCATTGCTAAAAGTGGTAATGTGAAAGCGGTAAAGGAGGTTACAGATGGCTTTGTCGGGCAAGAAAGTGGCGGTTCTCGCCGAGAACGACTATGAGGATCTGGAGTTGCTCTATCCCTGGTACCGCCTCTTGGAGGCGGGAGCGGATGTGCGCCTCATCGGCACGGGCAGTGCCACGACGTATCAGAGCAAGCACGGCTACCCTGTAACGGTGCATGCAGCTGCCGACGCGGTGAATCCAGCCGAGTTCGACGCGGTGATCGTGCCGGGTGGGTTCGCACCCGATCGGTTGCGGCGCTATCCGGCTATCCTGAACCTGGTGCGCGATGTCCACCAACGGGGCGGGGTAGTCGCCGCCATTTGCCACGCGGGATGGGTGCTGGTTTCCGCGGGCATCTTGCGCGGCAAGACGGTAACCAGCGTGAGCGCTATCAAAGATGACATGGTCAACGCAGGCGCAACGTGGGTTGACCAAGAGGTGGTACAGGATGGCAAGCTCATCACGTCGCGGCGGCCGAGCGATCTACCTGCCTTTATGAAGACGATCATCGCCGCGCTGGGCGGCGAAAGCTAGAGCATTCGCGATCATCGGGGGATACTTGAGGCTGGCTCGGCCTACGGGTATCGCCGGACCTATTACAGAACGAGGAGGTGTTATGGATTTCAACGCGCTCATGCAGCAGGCCATCCGCTTTGAGGAGGAGGCGCACGACTTTTACCAGGCGGCGGCCCAGATGGTCAAATCCGCGCAAGCCAAGGCCATGCTTCAAGAGCTGGCCGGAGAAGAGGCAAAACACAAAGCCAAGTTGCAGGATATCGTCCGCAAGGGCGTGTCCTGGGCGGTGCCGACGGGCAAACGCGAGGAGACAATTGACCTCAAGATCGGGGACTATTTGATGCCGACTAGCCTCACCGCAAAATCCGATTTCCAGGATGCCCTCAATGTCGCGATCCGACGGGAGCAGGCGTCGTATGCTTTTTACTCCAGTATGGCGCAAGTGGCCTCGCCGGACGCGCGTCCGGTATTCGAATTCCTCGCCACTGAGGAGATGAAACACAAGAACCACGTGCAAAACATCTACGACCAGGTCGTTTATCAGCAGTTCTAGCTATACCGATGGAGGGTATCATGGACAAGTGGGAATGTATGGTCTGCGGGTATATCTACGACCCCGCCAAGGGCGATCCGGATAATGGCGTCGCGCCTGGCACGCCTTTCGAAGATCTGCCCGATGATTGGGTCTGCCCTGAGTGCGGCGCGGACAAATCCATGTTCGAGAAAAAGTAGAGAAGTTGCGCGGTAGCGCCTGATGCCTGGTGACGGGCGTCAGGCGCGCTCTGCGCAATCACGTCAAATGGCGATGACAGATATGCGTGCGCACGCCCAGTACGTTATCGTGGGGAACGGCGTTGCCGGCGTGAACGCCGCCAAAACCATTGTGGAGGCCAAGCCGGGTGCTGGCACTGTGGTGCTGGCTGCGGAAAAGCATCACTACTACAACCGCTGGCAACTTCCCGCCTTCCTGGCGGGCGAGCTGGCGCAGCATGAGATACTGTTCTACCCGCCGCGGTGGTATGAGGATCACGGTATCACGGTGCATCTGGATTGCGCGGTGGCGCAGCTGGACCCTGCTGGGCACCGGGTCGTCCTGTGCGACGGTAGACAGGTCTCGTATGAGCGGCTTCTGCTGGCGGCTGGTAGCGCTGCCGTTGTCCCGCCAACTATCGCCGGCACGGAAAAGCAGGGCGTCTTTGTATTGCGCACGCTGGACGACGCATTGGCGATCAAAGCCTATGCCGCTGGCACGAAAGAGGCGGCAGTCATCGGTGGGGGGCTTCTGGGCCTGGAGGCGGCGCACGCGCTGCATGCCCTTGGCCTGGCAGTAACGGTGATCGAGTTCTTCCCACGCTTGCTGCCGCGCCAGCTCGACATTGCTGGCGCCGAGCTCTTTCGCGCGATGGTAGAGGCTTCTGGGATCAGGGTGATCACCGGGGCGGTCTGCCAGGAGATTCTGGGTGAAGGGCGAGCGGCGGGTGTGGGGCTGCAAGGGGGCGAGGCTGTCTCGGGAGGGCTTGTCCTTATCTCGGCGGGCATTCGCTCGCGGTCACAGTTGGCGCAAGCTGCTGGCCTGGAGGTCAAACGCGGCGTCCTCGTGAACGAGCGATTGCAGAGCAGTGCGCCCGACGTTTATGCCGCGGGGGATGTGGCCGAGTTCAGTGGACAAGTGTATGGCATCATCCCGGCGGCGGTCGAGCAGGCGCGGGTGGCAGCGTTGAGCATGCTGGGCGTTGACTCTGCGCCATATACCGGAACCGTGCCTTTGACGACGCTCAAGACCATGGGTATTGATCTCACCTCCATCGGCGAGGTGAACCCGGAAGGCGGAGGGGTGCAGGAGTATCGCGTTGTCAGGCGCGAAAAGGGCCTATATCGCAAAATCGTGTTGCGCGACGGGCGTATTGTGGGTGCGATCCTCATCGGGGACAAGGCGAACGTGTCGCCAGTGACGCGTCTGATCAAAGCGGGCGCGGACCTGTCCGCGCAGGCTGATCAACTCGATGAAGAAGATTTGGATTTTCGGCGCCTGTCGTCCGGAGACGCGCCCAAGCTGGCGCGCTATCAGTGCACGATTTGTGGCTATATCTATGATCCGGCCAAGGGGGATCTGGAAGGCAGTGTGCTGCCAGGCACGCCCTTTGAGAAGCTGGCAGATAGCTGGACATGCCCTAACTGCGGGGCCAGCAGGGCGCTGTTTGTGAGAATGGAGGAGTAGAACCGGATGAGGATCACGAAGCAAACTCCACTGGACGAGGCGTGGCGCATTGCCATGCAACGAGAGAAGACGGCCTACGAGTTCTACCGGCGGGCGGCAAGCGTGGTAACGGACGAGTCCCTGAAAAAGCTGTTCGAGTTTCTCATGAACGAGGAAAAGAAGCACTTTCAACTGCTGGAGGAAGACTTTAGCCGCGCGTTTATCAAGGAGATGTGAGTTCGCGCCAGAACGGCGTGAGAAGCGAGTCGGTAGAGATGCCTGAGGAGGTGGACATGGAGAAAGCAGAGATCATCGCTTTGCTGCACAAAGCGATTCAGAGTGAACACATGGCAATCGTGCAGTATCTGTTACACGCCTATCGCATGGGCGAAGGTGAGATGGCTGCCGAGATCGAGGCCATCGCGCGCGAGGAGATGCGGCACTTTGACTGGCTGTCCGAGCTGGCGGTTGAGTTGGGGGGTAAGCCGACTATCGTGCGGGACGAGCTCTACGGCGTCGTGGACGATGTGGTGCAGAACATGCGCTTTGACGTGCAGGCAGAGGTGGATGCCATAGCCATGTATCGTCGCTATATCGAGCTCATTGATGATCCCAAGATTCAGTTGCTTCTCTCGCGCATCCTGTCGGATGAAGAGTCACATCGGGGTGATTTCGAGAGCTTTGTCGCCAAGGCCGAGCGTGGGGAGGTCACTGGGGGCGGAGGCGAGGCGGGGACGGAGGGCGCGGCAATGCCCAAGGCACCGACACCTCAGCCGCCGGCGCGTATCGCTGAGATCCTGAAGATGGGCATGGACCACGAGTACACGGTGATCTTGCAGTATCTCTATCACCGTTATCTCATGCCCGACTGCGAGGTAGGCAACGAGATCGAGATGCAGACGATCAACGAGATGCAGCATCTCGGCTGGCTCTCGGAGGAACTGGTGTCTGTCGGTGGTGAGGCGGAGATGGAGCACACGTCGCTTGCCCTGGAGGGGGATGCAGAAGACATGCTCAAGGCGGATATCGCCGCCGAACAAGCGGTTACAGCCGCCTATTCACGGCAGATCCCGGAGATTGATGATCCCGACCTTAAGGCATTGGTGGCGCGGATTCGAGATCACGAGATCTATCACGCTGAGGTGTTCAGGGGGTTGCTGGACGAGATCAAGGCACAGGAGCATAAAGGTGAAGAGCCAGCGCCCTCACCCGCGCCCAAAACCCGGCCTCCCAGCGTGGGCAATCTATTTGGGCAGAAACAGGACTAATGCAATCCGAATTGGAGGAGGACAAGATGGACGATTTTCTCATGCGTGATGATGCGCCGTTGACGGCAGAAGAGTGGGCCAAACTGGACGAGGCCGTCGTCGCCACCGCCAAGAAGCTGCTGGTGGGCCGGCGGGTGATCCCAGTACATGGCCCTATCGGAGCTGGACTGCAGACCTTGACGGTAGACCAGTATCATGTCTCTCCGGCTTGCCTGCACCGGGAAGAGGCGGGCGGATGTTGTGAGGGAGAGGAGTGCCGGGGCGAGTGCGATTGCGATGTCGTAGATGTGGACCAGCGCAAGATCATCCAGGTGCCATTGATCCATAAAGACTTTGTCTTGCAGTGGCGGGACATCGCCACCAGCAGGCAATTCGGCCTCCCGTTTGACTTTGGCCAGGCGGCAGCGGCGAGCGCCATGGTGGCGCGCAAAGAGGACGAGATGATCTTTGCGGAATTGCTGGCGGCAGCGCAAACGCATGTGGCAGCCGGCGACTGGGATCAGCCGGGCAGCGTTTTCGCCAATCTCGTGGCGGCGACCAGCGCCCTGGTGGAGGCCGGCGTGTATGGGCCCTATGCAGCCATTGTCAGTCCGGCGGTCTATGCCAAGATGCATCGCCCGATGGGTGGTGGCGGCAAAGGAATGGGCATGGGGATGCTGGAGATCGTGCAGGCGCGCGAGCTGGCCAGCGGCGGCGTATTCCAGACGCCTGCCCTGAAGGACACCCAGGCGCTCTTGATTGCCCAAGGCCCGCATAACGTGGACCTCGTCCTGGGCCAGGATTTGGCGACGGCGTATCTGGGACCGGAAGGGATGACTCATCGCTTCCGCGTTTTGGAGAGCCTTGCTGTGCGGATCAAACGTCCGGAGGCGATCGCAGTTATCGCCCCGCCGACCAAATAGCGTCCGGCCGATGACAGCCGGTCTAAGGAGGATATGGAAATGGCAGACATTGGGTCGTTGTATCAGCAAGCGGATTGGAAGAAGGAAAAGCACGTGCCGGTGATTGACTGCCCGGATACTGTCAAAAGCGGTGAGGTGGTTACCGTCAATTTGACGATCGGCAAGGAGATCCCACATCCGAACACCACCGAGCACCACATCGTTTGGATCGAGCTCTTTTTCAAGCCGGATGACGACAAGTTTGCTTACAGCTTGGGACGTTTTGAGCTGGCGGCGCACGGCGCGTCCGTCGCGGGAGCCAACCAGGGACCGGCCTATACGGAGCCACATGTCGCAGTCGCGGCCAAACTGCTCAAGTCAGGCACGCTGATCGCTACGTCATGGTGCAACATTCACGGTCTGTGGCAGGATAGCAAGCCGGTTACAGTCGCCTAAGAGACGGCGCGTGCTGGGACGCGCAGTGCATTTTGGCATGCGCTGCGACCGCTATTCGAGCATGTATCGAGGGTTATCTGCCTCACGGCGGGTAACCCTCGCTTGTCTTCTGAAAGGAGCGCGATGAAGATACAGCAGCGCCCATACCCCGTTCTGTATCCCGTACCTGTGGTACTGGTCTCCTCGCTGGATGCCGATGGTGCCGCGAATATCTCCACGATGGCGTGGGTTGGCACGGTCGCCAGCGCCCCGCCACAGGTGGCGGTGGCCATTCGCCCACATCGCTACTGCTATGAGAGCATCAAAGAACGCGGTGAGTTTGTCGTCAACATCCCCAGCGAGGCGCAGTTGGCAGCGGTGGATTATTGCGGCAGTGTCTCCAAAACAGAGGCCGATAAGCTTCAGGCCACCGGCCTGACGACCACCGCGGCAGTTGAGGTCCAGCCGCCGCTGATCGTCGAATGCCCGGTCAATCTAGAGTGCCGGGTGCGACAGGTTATCTCTCTCGGTTCCCATGACCTTTTCATCGCCGAGATCGCCGTAGTGCATGTGGACGACTCGCTCCTGGATGATGAGGGGTTCATTGATTTCACCAAGGCCAGGCCGATCGCCTATCTGGGCAACGAGTACTGGAGCGTGGGCCAACGGCTGCAAAGGGCAGCTTTTACGCTAGGTCGTACTATCGTCTAGATCGTCGGCGCGGATGATCGCAGTTGACAAAATCGCCAAAGAGATGTAACTTTTCCGCTTGTGATGCGCATTATGCCGCAATTGCGTATGTTGTTGATGCGCGCTTTTCGCCATGAAACGCCTGGCTAGGTGGAGGTTACATGTTCTCTCGGCGTTACCGACGTCTGCTATGCTGTCTGTTAGGCTTACTCCTCTTGTCCTGTTGTGTCGTTCCACAGGTAGCGGCTCAGGGCACAACCCCCACTGCGCAAAGCCGGGCGACTTCCACCGCGCCTGTTGCCCGAATGCTTGTCTTTTACTCCAAGACCTGCCCCCACTGCCTGACCATCGTCAACGAGTTTCTGCCTGAGATCAAGGACAAGTTCGGCGATCAAGTGGATTTCGTCTTGATCGAGATCTCGGACTCGGCCAACATGCAGCTCCTGCTGGCCGTTGAGAACGCCTATGGCATCCCAGCGGAGCGTGCGACTATCCCGGAGATCATGATGGGATATGACGTGTTCCTCGGTGAAGCGGCCATCAGGCAGGAGCTTGAGCCCACGATCCGCAAGTATCTCGCGCAGGGCGGCGTGGATATTCCGGACGTGATCAAGCAGATCATGCAGGCAGCGAAAGCCACGGCATCTGTCGTGGTGCGCGGTGTTCTTTTCTATATGCCGAGTTGCGGCCACTGCGAACAAGTGATAGAACGGGCATTGCCTGTGCTCAAGCAGCGGTATGGCGACCAATTCCAGCTAAAGATGGTAGACGTAACGAGCGACGCCGCGTATGAGGTATTCGCCCGTTACAGCGAGGCGCGTACGGGAAGAAAGGATTTGGTCGGCGTGCCCACGATGATCATCGCGGATAAGACACTGGTAGGGGGAAATGACATCTTCCAGAATGTTGACGCGACGATCCAGGCCTATCTGCTGCTTGGCGGGACCGATTTCCCGGAGCTGCCGAAGGGGCTAGATGGCCCCCTGTACGAGGTGCCTGCGGCAGGAATGCCGGCGGTGCCTACGCCCACCATGACACCTGCCGCAGTGAGCACTGACACCAGGGCTATACACCTGGCTTACTTTCATCAGCCAGGTTGTCAGGAGTGCGATCGGGTGCAGCTCGCGCTGAACTACCTGCAGAGCCGGTACCCTGGCCTGCAGGTGGCCCAGTTTGATGTCAAGGAGTACGCCGCGCTGAACGAGTGGTTGGGGCAGCGCGCCGGCGTGCCGGAGAATCTGCGCCTGACAGCGCCGGCGGTCTTTGTGGGGAGCGATGCCCTTGTCGGCGATGGCATCCACCTGGACAGCCTGGAGGCGTTGCTCGCCAAATATCAGGATACAGGGGCCTCCGCGGTATGGGAGGAGTTCGCGGCAGAAGAGGCGAGCGAGACCATCATACAGCGTTTTCGATCTTTGGGCGTGCTGACGGTGCTCGGTGCCGGGCTGATTGACGGACTGAACCCGTGCGCCTTTGCCACGCTCATCTTCTTTATCTCTTACTTGACACTTGCCGGTCGCCGGGGGCGGGAGGTGCTCCTGGTGGGGCTGGCATTTACCGGCGGTGTATTCCTCGCTTATCTGGCGGTGGGCCTAGGCCTTTCCAAAGTGCTGGGGGCGTTTGACTTTCTCGCGCGGATCGGCCGCTGGGTCTATATCATCACGGCGATCCTCTGCGGCGCGTTGGCGGTGATCAGCTTTCTGGACTATCTCAAAGCTCGGCGCCGCCAGACGGAGGAGATGACGCTCAGCCTGCCCAAAGCGCTGCGCCAGCGTATCAACGCGGTCATCCGCACCAGCCAGGGAGCGAGCGCCTATATGCCGGTGGCGTTTGTGACGGGCGTGGTGGTCTCGCTGATCGAGTTGGCGTGTACCGGGCAGGTGTACCTGCCGACGATCATCTTTGTCCTGAGCGTGCCAGAGCTGCGCGCGCAGGCGCTGCTCTATCTGGTGCTCTATAACCTCTTTTTCGTAGCGCCGCTGATTGTGGTTTTCGTGCTCGCCTACTATGGGACCACCGCGGCGCAATTGACCAAGTTCATCCGCACCCATGCTGCGACCATCAAGCTGGGCACCGCGCTCCTCTTCTTGGTGCTTGCGGGGTGGCTGCTGTATAGCGCGCTCTAGCTGGCAGCGCGCGAAGAAGACAAACAGCGCACGTTCACATGCGTGCGCTGTTTTCGTGTGCGCCCGGCGGGACTTGAACCCACAGCAGACGGTTTCGTAGACCGTTCCTCTATCCAATTGAGGTACAGGCGCATGACGGATATGGTGGCGCGAGACCACATTTGTCTAGCTAGTTACAGGTGCGCCCGGCGGGACTTGAACCCACAGCAGACGGTTTCGTAGACCGTTCCTCTATCCAATTGAGGTACAGGCGCACAGTCAATCGTTCCGACGCAGTCGCGTCGGGCACGGGGAGGCAGGGATTCGAACCCTGGGTAGAGGTATTAGCCCCTACAACCGCTTAGCAGGCGGCCCCGATCGGCCTCTCCGGCACCTCCCCACACGATGCCAGCAACCGAACGACGGAGGGAGAGGGATTCGAACCCCCGGTGGGTCGCCCCACAACGGTTTTCAAGACCGCCGCAATAGGCCGCTCTGCCATCCCTCCCCGGCGTTTCGCTGCGTTAAGTATAGTCATTTACAGAGATTAGTCAAACCATAGCGTATCGCGGGCATTGGTTGGCCTCTTGACGTCGCTGCCCACTTGGCGCATAATCACCCCTGTTCACTCTGCGCGTTGAGGAGGGAGGATGAGCGTCGAATATCTCGAACGAGAGGAAAAGTGGTTCGCTCACGAAACGTCCTTCGCCGAAGAGATCAAAACCCATTGGGGTGGCGATTGGGGAGTCGCGTCTGAGGTCGGCAAGCTAAAGGCGGTGCTGTTGCGTCGCCCGGGCCGCGAGATCGAGAACATCGGCGATCCGGCGCGGTGGCGCTGGCTGGCGGCGATGGATCCGGAAAAGGCGCGCCAGGAGCAAGATCACCTGGCCGACATCTACCGACAACATGGCGTGCGGGTCTATTACGTGGAAGAGGCGCATCCGAACCGCCCCAATTCGCTCTACATGCGCGACTCGATCCTCATGACGCCCGAAGGCGCGATCGTCTGCCGCCACGCACTGGAGGCGCGCCGTGGCGAGGAGCGGTATGCGGCGCTGGCGCTCGCAAAGCTGGGCGTGCCCATCGTCCGCACCATCAGCGGCGAGGGGATCTTTGAAGGTGCGTGCTGTCTCTGGGTGAACCGCGAGACGGTGATCCTGGGCTCCGGCGTGCGCGCCAACGAGGTGGGGCTGCGCCAGGTGCGCGAGGTGCTCAGTGAGATGGGTGTCAAGTATTTCATCCCGTTCCAGATCCCGTACGGACACGCCCATGTGGATGGCCTGATGAACCTGATTGACCGCGACCTGGCGATCATGTTCTCCTGGCAGATGCCATATGACGTCTGGGCGGCGCTCAAAGAGCGCGGCTATCGAATTCTGGAAGCGCCCTCCATTGACGAGGTGAAAAAGACGTTCGCCTGCAATATGGTGGCGCTGGAGCCGCGCAAGGTAGTGCTGCCGGCGGGCAACCCACAGACGCGCGCCGTGCTGGAAGACGCGGGCGTCACTGTCATCGAGGTGCCTCTATATGAGATCATGAAGGGGTGGGGTGCGGTTCACTGCATGACTGTCTTTCTGAAGCGCGAAGACTAGGCGTATATCGGCGCGCATTGCGTGGCTACGGGGCTGCCACCACTAGCCTGTGGTGGCAGCCTCTTTTTGTGGCTGGCGATTTGCCCTGGCATGGCACGCGGCGTAATATACGCTAGAGACCAAACCATAGACGCCCAGAGAGGAAGGATCGGTTGTTCAGCGGACAGCGCTCTCTGCGCACCAAGATCATCTGGCTTGCCCTCGTCCCCACGGCGATCGTGTTGATCGCCGTCAGCGGCGTTACCTATTTTGTGTACAAGCGTGTATCGCAGCAGCTCATCCAGGAGCGATACGCCTATCTGGCCATGGAAGCCGCCACGCGCTTGGGCGAAAATCTCGAGGTGTACGAGAGGCTTTTGGCGGAGCTGGCCCAAGAAGAGGACATCCGTTCCCTAGATACGGGGCGGCAGCGCCTCGTGTTGGAGAGGTGGGGCAACCGGCTCTATCCCTTCGACGGCGGCATCGTGATCGCCAACGCCAAGGGCGTCATCATGTGGTCGCAACCCCTGCGCTTTGACTGGATCGGCCATGACCTGTCCGACACGCTGTACTTCGTGGAGCTCCAGCACGGCGCGGCGGTGGTCTATTCCGGCTTGATGAGCGACCGCGCGCTCTTCGGCCAGGATATGACACTCGTGGGTGTGCCCTTTCTCGATAGCGACGGCCAGCCGGGGGGTATGGTCGCTGGCGTCTTTCAGATGAACTATCCGCAGCTTAGCCCCATCTATGCCGAGATGCTCAAGGTGGGTGTCTCACAGCAGCGCTATGCGTATCTGGTGGACGCCGAGGGACGGGTGCTTTTTCACCCCGATGCGTCGCAGGTGGGCACTGATCTCTCGTACCTCTATGCCGTCAAACGCGCGCTTTATGGGCGGGGAGGCGCCGCCATCATCGAGCGGCGACCTGGAGAGGCGCTGATCGTCGGCTATGCGCCGGTCCCGGGAGCGGGATGGGCGCTGCTCGTGCAGGAAGACTGGAATCAAGCGATGTCGCCGATCCGCCGGTTCACCCAGCTTCTGCTGGCCTCCTTGTTGGTGAGCCTTTTGATCCCGCTGGTGTTCGTCTATCTCGGCATTCAGCGGATGACCCGCCCCATCACGGCGCTGGCCGAAGGCGCCGAGCGGCTCGCCAATGGCGATTTCACGCACATCGTTAGCGTGAACACCGGCGACGAGTTGCAGCGGCTTGCCCATCAGTTCAATATGATGTCGCGGCGGTTGGCCGCCTCGTATGCCACGTTGGAATACAAGGTGGAAGAACGCACACGCGAGCTCTCCACGCTGAACGCCATTGCCGCGACCGTGAGCCGGACGCTGGACTTGCAGAGGATTCTGGATAGTGCCCTGGCGCAGACTACCGAGGCGATGGGCGTCAGAACCGGCGGGCTGTATCTGCTGGAGGAGAACTCGCGGCGGCTATATCTTGCGGCACAGACAGGTCTGGGCCCGGACGTGATGCCCGAGACCGCGACGTGTCCGGTGGATGCCGAGTTTCCCGGTGGCGTGTTGCAGAGCAAGATACCTCTGGTGCTCACCGATGCGTCCGCCCTCTCGCGGCTACAGGCGCTGACTTCCGGCGAGGCTCCCGTGCGGTCTCTGGCAGCGGTGTCACTGCCAGCCAAGGGTGGCGTCCTGGGAGTGCTCTTTGTGGCCAGCCCTTCCTATCGCGAGTTCACGCCGCACGAGATAGGGCTGCTGACCTCCATCGGCCAGCAAATCGGGGTGGCTGTGGAGAATGCTCGCCTCTTTGCCCGAGAGCAGACGCGGGTGCGCCAGTTACAGGTCATCAACGAGATCAACCGGCGCATCACGCAGATCCTCAGCCTTCACGAGCTGCTGCCATATGTGGCGCAGGCGTTGCAGGAGGCCTTCGATTACTATTGCGTGAGGATTCTGCTGCGGGAGGAAGAGGGCCAAGAACTGGTGCTCCGCGCCGTGGCCGGGGACTCTGCCGCATGCATGCCGCTCAGCAGCCGTTTCTCTGCCCTCGAGGGAGAGATGGGCCGCGTCGTCGCTGCCGGCGAGCGGGTGTTGAGCATTGAGCCGCGCGACCGCGCTGGAGAGGCGGCGGGTGGCATCCTGGTCCCGATCAAGATCGCCGCGCGCGTCATTGGAATCTTGGAGATTCGCACGCACGATCTCGCCGCATGTGCCGCCGTTGACCTGGACGCGCTGCAAACCTTTGCGGATCAGGTGGCGGTGGCGATCGAGAATGCCCGGCTCTATGAGCGGAGCCGTGACTTGGCCACGGTGGAGGAGCGAAACCGTCTTGCCCGCGAGCTGCACGACTCGGTGACCCAATCCCTGTTCAGCATCGTGTTGAATGCGGAAGCGGCGAACGCACTGCTGACAAAGGATGTAGATCGCACCCGGCAGATCATCGAGCGTTTGCAGGAAGTAGCGCAGGATGCGCTGGCCGAGATGCGCTCTCTCATCTATGAGCTGCGCCCGCCACACCTGGGTGAGGAGGATCTGGACTCGGCATTGCAGCGGTACGCGGATATCGTGCAACGCCGCTACCAGCTCCCGGTTACCCTGCATCTGGCGGGCGAAACCCCGCTGCCGCGCGATCTCGAGCAGACACTCTATCGGATCGCGCAGGAGGCGCTGGCAAATGTGATCAAACACGCCCAGGCGAGACATGCCGAGATCGCTCTCGTGCGAGACCACCACGAGGTATCACTGACGATTCGCGATGACGGTGTCGGTTTTGACCCGGCTTCCCTGGCACACGATAGCCATGCGTTCGGGCTGGTCAGCATGCGCGACCGCACCGAGCTCTTGGGGGGGATCTTTGATGTGACGGCCAAGCCGGGTGAAGGCACTTGTGTACATGTGCGGATTCCCCTCCAGGGGATGACGCCGCGAGAATAAGCCAAGCGGGAGAGGCACAAATGACACAAGAGGAGAAAATCTCTGTACTGCTGGTAGATGATCATGCCATTGTGCGACAGGGGCTGCGCTCTTTTCTGGAATTGCAGGATGATATCGAGGTCGTTGGCGAGGCTAGCGACGGCCAAGAAGCGGTGGCTATGGTTAGAGAGCTCCTACCCGATGTCGTGCTGATGGATCTGGTCATGCCGCATATGGACGGCATTCAGGCGATCCGCGAAACGCGCAAGCTGAGCCCAGGCACGCAAGTGCTGGTGCTGACGAGTTTTGCGGAGGATGACAAGGTCTTTCCGGCGATCAAAGCGGGGGCGGTAGGCTACCAGATGAAGGACGTAACCCCTGCCGAGCTCAGTGATGCCATTCGCGCCGTGCACCGGGGGGAGACACCGCTGCATCCCGAGATCGCGAAAAAACTGATGCGCGAGTTCAGCGATCCCACGGGCACAGCGTTTCAGCGTGATGATCTGACCGAACGCGAACTGGAGGTGCTATCGCTCATCGCGCTGGGCTTGAGCAATCGGGACATCGCTGCCCGACTCTTCCTGAGCCCCAAAACCGTCAAGACGCACGTGAGCAACATCTTGAGCAAGCTGCATCTGGCGGATCGCACACAGGCGGCTATCTATGCGCTCAAAAAGGGCATTGTTTCCACAGACGCTGAGGAAGTGGATCGCGGAGAATAGCTTCGGCCTGCAGACCTACGCCCAGAGTCCTGGCATTTTCCGCCTCAAGGCCGATCACAAGATCGGCCTTTTCGTTACCCCAAGATGAGGCCTATTCCCGATGTGGGAGACCTGTTCTTGTGCTAGAATGCGAATAATCACGACGAGGGGACCGAGGATGGAAGGCTGAACGGAGTAGTGAACGACTTGGGCAAACTGCGCGTTCTCATCGTGGATGACGTGCCAAGTGTGCGACAGAGCCTGCACGCGCTTCTCAGCCTGGCGGGCGATCTGGAGGTTGTCGGCGAAGCGACCAATGGCCTGGAAGGGGTGCAGATGGCCGCACGGTTGGGCCCGGACGTGGTCCTAATGGACCTGCAGATGCCGCTTTTGGATGGCTGGGCCGCTGCCCGCGAGATCACGCGCCGTGGGCTGCCGTGTGCGGTGGTAGCGCTGACGATCCACGATGATCCCGTCTCGCGCGCCAAGGCACAATCGGCCGGCATCAAGGCGTTTCTGCGCAAAGGCGGATCCCTGCAAGAGATCAGCGCGGCGCTCCGTGCCTGCCGGCCATCTGGAGCGGGTCATGAAACCGGAAGATGCTGATCTCATCACGCAAGCGCGCAGCGGCGACGCGAACGCATTTGCGCAGTTGTACGAGAGGTATCGCTCATTCCTCTATCGCACGGCGCTCGCCCTGACGCAAGACCCCAGTGCGGCAGAGGAGGTGGTTCAGGATTGCCTTATGCGCGCCTATGCCAACCTCGACCGTCTGCATGCCGCTCCCACCATCGGTCCCTGGTTGCATCGCGTAACGATAAACCTGAGTCTCACCCATCTGCGTCGCGTGCGCGGCCAGAGCGTCTGGCGTGCCGTCCCTCTGCACGGCGTCCCAGACATGCGGATGCCGACGCGCTCGCCGGAGGCGGCGAGCGTTCAGGGGGAAATGCAGGCAGCGGTGCACCATGGCCTGAGCACGCTGAGCCCAAACCACCGGCTTGTCATTGTGCTCTACTATCTGCAGGGGCTCTCTTTGGAGGAGATTGCCCAACGGTTGGCCTGTCCGGTGGGAACAGTCAAATCGCGGCTCTATCACGCCCGGCGATATCTCAGCGAGGCGCTGCAGGCCTATGATCCCACAGCATCATATAGCCTCTTGTGAGGCGTCGGTGAACAAAAAGAGCCTACCACTAATGGTAGGCTCTTTTCACTTGCGTGATTACGGCAGGTAGTTCAGCGGATTCATCTGCACACCGTTCTTGCGCACCTCAAAATGCAGATGCGGGCCGGTTGACTTGCCCGTGTTGCCCATCGGGCCTAGCTTCTGCCCCTTGCTGACCGACTGCCCCTGCGACACATAGACCGCGTCAAGGTGCGCATACCATGTCTGCAGGCCATTGCCGTGGTCAATGACCACATAGACGCCATAGCCGCCAGGAGAGTTGCCGACCTCGATGACGAACCCCGAATCGGCGGCAACCACCGTCGTCCCACGCTGCCAGGCGATGTCAATGGCGCGGTGCAGGTTCCAGTAGCTCTGCGTGATGATGCCGGTGGTCGGCCAGCCAAGCACACCCGTGCCCTTGGTCGCGTTCTGTGGGACGGGGCCACTCCAACTGCTCACCACCTTGGGCACGTATGGCTTCTCGCCGCCGGGCACCATCAGCAACTGCCCCTCGATCAGGATCTGGGCGTCGGTGAGCTTGTTCATCGGGCAAGCCATAATGTCTTCAATAGAGGCCTTGTACCGTTTTGAGATCGCCTCCAGCGTATCACCTTTTTGCACGGTGTGTAATACGCCGGACACCGGCGGGATCGTCAGCACCTGGCCGATCTGGAGCAGATCGGGGTTTCCTTCCAGCTTGGCGTTGGCCCAGACAATGCTATCGCTGCTGACCCCAAAACGTTGAGCGATGCTACCTACAATATCGCCGGCTTGCACAACATAGGTGATCACCTCTGTGCGTGCGGCCACCTCTATGACGGTAGTTGCCTCCGCTACTGGCCCTCCCGTCCAGGCGACTTCGCTGGTGGGGCTGACTGCGACCAATTGAACCGGTGTGGGGGTGCGGCGCTCGCCGGCCGTGGTGCGCAACAATCCCAGCTGAGTCAGCCCGGTCTCTTCGGTGATGCGCTGACCGCCGCGAGAACTGAGGATGACGCGGTCTGCGCGCGATTGGACTGCTTCCGGCGTTGGGCCTAACTCCCATGAGGATATGTCAATGCGGGTGGCCAAAACGACCAGCGCGATCACCAGAATGGCGGAGATGTGCATGGTATGCCGCGGCAGACAAGAAGTTCCCTCACGGCATATATTCGCTCTTATACCCCCAAAGGCCCGCTTGACAGATTCTGTGCGTACAGTGTCTCTCGAACAGGGCAATGGTGTTTCGTCCATAGATCAGATGGCGTCCTTATTCAGGGTTTCGAGGAACTCGCGATTGACCTTTGTCCTCGCCATGCGTTGGAGCAAAAGCTCCGTGCCGTCTACACCCCCCAGAGCGGACATCATACGGCGCAACAGATAAACACGCGATAGCGTCCAATCGTCCAGCAAAAGCTCCTCGCGTCTCGTGCCGGAGCGCTCGATGTCAAAGGCCGGGAAGACACGGCGTTCGGAAAGCTTGCGGTTCAAATGCAGTTCCATATTACCGGTGCCTTTGAACTCCTCATAGATCATGTCATCCATGCGGCTGCCGGTGTCAATCAAACAAGTGGCGATAATGGTGAGACTTCCGCCCTCTTCGATGTTTCTGGCTGCGCCGAAGAAACGTTTGGGCGGATAAAGCGCAGCCGGGTCGAGGCCGCCGGAAAGGGTGCGCCCACTGGGCGGGACGATGAGGTTGTAGGCACGCGAAAGGCGGGTGATGCTATCGAGCAAAATGACCACATCTTGTCCGCCCTCAACCAGCCGCTTGGCGCGTTCCAGAGCCATTTCGGCCACGCGTGCGTGACTTTCCACAGGATCGTCGAACGTCGAGCTGACCACCTCCGCCTCGACAGAGCGATCCATGTCGGTTACCTCTTCCGGACGCTCGCCGATGAGCGCCACCATCAGGTGCACATCATCATAATTGGTGCTGATGGCGTTTGCGATCTGCTTGAGGACGGTGGTCTTGCCCGCTTTTGGCGGCGAGACAATGAGGCCGCGCTGCCCACGCCCGATGGGTGCCACAAGGTTGAGGAGCCGCATGGATAGCACATTATCCCGTGGGGTTTCGAGGTTGAACATCTTGTTCGGGAAGATAGGCGTGAGGTCCTCGAAGTGCGGGCGTTTCTTGGCGATCTCGGGGTTCAGGCCATTGACGGCTTCGACGCGGAGCAGGCTATAGTACTTTTCTGTCTCTTTGGGAGCGCGCACTTGGCCGATAACCATATCGCCCGTGCGCATGCCAAAACGGCGAATCTGGGACTGGGAGACGTACACGTCGTTCGGGCCGGGGAGAAAGTGCTCGGCGCGCAAGAAACCGATGCCTTCGTTAGTGATCTCAAGTATGCCGCCACCAAAGATGTACCCCATCTCTTCCGCTTGCGCACGCAGCAGACGCAGAATGAGATCATTCTTCTTCAGGCGGCTGAGACCCGAGATGTTTCTCTCTCTCGCCAGTTCGCGCAGCTCGGGTAGGGTCAGTTTCTCAAGTTCGACAATGTCAACCATACAGTGCGCTCTCAGCTTGGGACGTTGTGCTAGCAAGTGAGCGAATCAAAACAGTTCGACTCATCTTGAGAGGTGCAGTTTCAGAAGGTCAGGACGGCCAGACCGTAAGGTCACAATTTGGAGACCTGGCTCCTTGAGGATAGCGACGGCTCTTATCGTTACAAGCGTCAACGCAAATTATAACATCGTTTACGCAATCCGTCAAGTGCCATTTTCGGATTTACCTCGGCGGCGTTCCCCCGTATCGCCTCCGCCACATCGTGCGCGATATTGCACTTGTCGGGCAGAGATGATAGAATGGCGCATCAGCAGGGAGGTTAGCGAGATGGTCATCGGGGTTTGCACGATTGAGCTGAGCCTGCCGGCAGCGTTCTCGCTAAAGGATAAGCGCCAGGTGTTGCAGTCTCTCATCCGACGGCTACATAACGCCTATAATATCTCTGTCGCCGAAGTGGATCTCCAGGATTCAGTGCAGGCTGCGGTTTTGGGTGTGGCTTGTGTTACGACAGAGGCAGCGTATGCACATGGCCTGTTGACCAAAGTGGTGAGCGCCATCGAGCAGATGCGGCTTGATGCTGTCCTCGCCAATTTCCGGATCGAGCTTTTCTAGGGACACAAGAGCCAACAACATCTATTTCTTATTGTCTCCCAAATGATAGTTTTGTCAAGTTGGCAATATGCACTTTGCCAAGACGGATTGACGCCAACAATGAGCGGTGCATGACCTTTTCCATATCAATCCAGTGAGGCAAGGAGAGCGAGTATGTCAGGTCGAACCCCAGTGGCGGTGATTGGTGTAGGTGTTGGCAGGGCGCATTTGCGAGGCTATCTCGCATGTCCGGACGCGGAGGTAGTGGCGCTCTGTGATGTGGACAAGGAGCGCCTGAACGCAGTGGCCGATGAATATGGCATCCCGCTGCGGTACACAGATTATCGGGAGTTGCTCAAACTGCGAGACCTGGCGGCAGTGAGCGTGGCGCTGCCCAATTACCTCCATGCGCCGGTGAGCATCGCCGCCATGGAAGCGGGCAAGCATGTGCTCTGCGAAAAGCCGCTGGCGGCGACTGTGCCGGACGCGGAGACGATGGTCGCGACAAGCCAGCGCACCGGCAAGCTTCTGATGATCACCTTTAACTACCGCTATCGCTCCGATGCCCAATATCTGAAGCGGCTTTTGGCCGAACAACGTCTGGGCCGTGTGTATCACGTGCGGGCAGGATGGATGCGACGACGCGGTATTCCCAAAGCCGGGTCGTGGTTCACGCACAAAGACAAGTCCGGCGGTGGCCCCCTGATTGATCTGGGCGTGCACGTGCTGGACCTGGTGATGTGGCTCCTCGGCT
Organism: Chloroflexota bacterium; assembly: GCA_019873665.1. Classification (GTDB taxonomy): domain Bacteria; phylum Chloroflexota; class Anaerolineae; order JAAYEA01; family JAAYEA01; genus JAIOAV01. The sequence continues at coordinate 52,894 of JAIOAV010000006.1, read as the reverse complement.
ATCCTGAAGTAGCCACGGTGAGTGGCGCGACGCACAACGCGCTCGCTTGCCTCGGCAAGGGCGCTTCCAGCGGCGCGCCGTTCCAGGGACTGGCGGATTGCGATGTGGAGGACTTGGCAGTGGGCATGATCCGGCTGCGGAACGGCACGACCATCTCGCTGGAGATCAGTTGGGCGAGCTACAGCAGCGCCAGCGACGACTACTATGTGCATCTGATGGGCGATCAGAGCGGCGCAGAGTTGACGGTGCACAACTATGGACGACGCGATACGGTGCGCCTTTTCACCGATATCGACGGTCAGCCGGCAGAAATGCGCCCGCAACTGCCGGAAGCGATAAGCGGCCACGAAGGCGCGGTGCGCGAATTCATCAACTGCATTCGCACTGGCGCCCAGCCCACGGCCACCGCGGCGCACGGCCTGACCATCATTCGCCTCCTGGATGCGCTCTACCGCTCTGCGGCGATGGGACAAGAGGTGTGCCTCCCATAGTGCCGGCGGGTCGCCGACGTGGATGTCGTATTTGCTTTTCTGCGCTTTTTGGTGTAAAATGTAATCAACAGTAAGAGACAGCGAACAGGACGAGTAACCATAGGAAGCCCAACAGGGAGAGGGGTCGCGACTGAGAACCCCTTGAGCTGGAATATGGCGAAAACCCCCTGCGAGTCGAGCGCTGGAACGGGCATCGGGCCCCAGTATAGCGCTCCGGCGGCATCCGTTATCGGCCACCATGAGGACGGGGTGTTGCCCCGCCGAATTGGGTGGAACCGCGCGATCAAACCTCGCGCCCCATGGGGCGCGAGGTTTTTGTTTTCTAGAGAGGATTCTCTCAGGAGGGGGTATCATGTCGGACGAACAGAAGGTCATCGATCTCGAACGCATACGCCATTCCGCCTCACACGTGATGGCGCAGGCTGTGTTGGAGATATTCCCCACGGCCAAGCTGGGCATCGGGCCAGCGATTGACACCGGCTTTTACTATGATTTCGATCTACCCCGCCCTCTCACGCCGGACGATCTGACCAAAATCGAAAAACGGATGCGCGAGATCATCAATCGCAAGTATCCCTTTGAGCGCAAAGAGTTGTCTCGCGATGAAGCCAGGGCGCTTTTCGCCGGGCAGCCCTACAAACAGGAGCTGATTGACGATCTGCCAGAGGACGAGACGATCTCGATCTACAGGCATGCCGACTTTGTGGACCTTTGTCGCGGCCCGCATGTGGAGAACACGGGTCAGATCCCGTCGCAGGGTCTCAAGCTGCTGAATGTGGCGGGCGCCTACTGGCGAGGCGACGAAAACCGCCCCATGCTCCAGCGCATCTATGGCGCAGCGTTTGAATCCAGGGAAAAGCTGGAAGAGTACCTGCACTTTCTGGCCGAAGTGGAGCGGCGTGATCACCGCAAGCTGGGGCAGCAGCTCGACCTCTACAGCATGCATGAACTGGGTGGCGCTGGTCTGGTCTATTGGCATCCGAAGGGGGCGCTCATCCGCCAGATGATCGAGGACTTTTGGCGGCAAGAGCACCGCAAGCGCGGCTATGATATCCTGTACACGCCGCACATTGGCAAGCTCGACATGTGGAAGATCAGCGGTCACTGGGACTTTTACCGCGAGAACATGTATTCGCCGATTGAGATTGACAACGTCGAATACCTGCTCAAGCCGATGAACTGTCCCTTTGCTATGCTGATATACAACACCAAGACTCGCAGCTACCGTGACTTGCCGTTGCGGTGGGGGGAGCTGGGCACAGTCTATCGCTATGAGCGCTCCGGCGTGTTGCAGGGGATGTTGCGCGTGCGTGGCTTCACACAGGATGATGCGCACATCTTCTGCCGGCCTGACCAGCTCGAAGCGGAGTTGATCGGTGTCATCGAGTTGGCCCGGTTCATGTTGCAGACGTTTGGTTACCAGGAATACGATGTCGAGCTGTCGGTGCGGGACCCACAGAACACCGCCAAGTACATCGGCAACGATGCGGTCTGGGAGATGGCGGAGACGGCGCTGGTGCGCGCGCTACACGCGACGGGGCTAAGCTACAAACGGATGGAAGGCGAGGCCAAGTTCTACGGCCCGGCGATTGACATCAAGATGCGCGATGCGCTGGGGCGCGGCTGGCAAGGACCCACGATCCAGGTGGACTTTAACCTGCCAGAGCGGTTTGATGTGAATTATGTCGGCGAGGATGGCCAGGAACACCGCACAGTGATCGTGCACCGCACAGTGCTGGGCTCGATGGAGCGTTTTGTGGCCGGCCTGATTGAGCAGTACGCCGGCGCTTTTCCCGTCTGGCTGGCACCCACTCAGGCGACGATCATCCCGATCGCCGATCGGCACCAGGAGTTCGCGCGCCAAGTGAACGCCAAGCTGAAAGAGCGTGGCTTTCGCGTCGAGTTGGATGACCGAAGCGAGCGCATGAACGCCAAGATCCGAGATGCGCAACTGCAAAAAGTGCCGTACATGCTGATCATCGGCGACCGCGAGGTGGAGGCCGGGGCGCTCGCTGTGCGGCGGCGAGATGGGCAAGACCTGGGCGCGCGCGCCGTGGCGGATGTTATCGCCATGCTCCAGGTGGATGTGGAGAGCAAGGCCATCTGGTGAGCTCCAGGTAGGGGTGTGCCCTGGGCGAGCTCTACCTGTAGGCGGTAATCGCGCTCCTGCCGTTCGTCTTGACAGCGCGTTGCCCTGTATGTAGAATATCGTACATGGAGGCATATCCTCTCCAGTGAGGTATCGGGCGCGTGTTGAGTGGGCTGCGGCAGGAGAGCAAGATGCTAATTCGGGATTTCACCCCAGAGGATTGCACCGCGTTGGTCGAGATTCTGAAGGCGAACCTGCAATATGGCGACCCCTTGACCGAAGGGCCGGAGGCCATGTTGCGCGTGCACAAGTGCCCTGCGGCTGTCTTCCTCGTCGCTGAGGAGGATGGCAAGCCCGTGGGGATGAGCCGAGGCGTCTATGATGGCTCCAAGGCGCTGATCCACATCGTCTCCGTGCATCCCGATTACCAGCGTAGAGGCATCGGCACTGCGCTGGTACGGGAAACGGCGCGCCGCTTTCAGGCGATGGGCGCAACGAATGTCTCGGTAACGGTTCCGGGTGACAATCTGGATTTCTGGAAGCGGCTCTCCTTCCGGCTGACGACGCGGATCATGTTTGCCCATCCGATCGAGCGGGTCATTATGGGAAGTCGCGAGAGACAGGATTGAGCTGGCTTCTCTTGTGCAGCGAAAAGGGCCGCCTTGGGGCGGCCCTTTTCGCGATCGCGGGGGATCAGTTTCGCTTCTTCTCTGCCTTGAGCTTGCGGTAGAGATACAGGAGGTTTGCCTGGTGTAGTTGGCGCACCAGGCCATCTAGCGGGATGCGCGATTTGCCACACGTCTCGATGTCAATCTGCGCCAACCTGCTTTCTGGCGCGTTGCTGTCAACGAGCTTTTTCACCCGCTCGTAGATGCTGTTCAGATAGCAGATACTGTCCTCGATATCCTGACGCAGCTCGCCGCGCAACAGGATGTCGCCGTGTCCCTGCACGATATTCTCCGGCTTGAGGTCTTGGACAAACTGCAATGCCTTCACCGACTTGAGCCGATCGCCCCAGACGATGTATGGCACCGGCATGACGATATCGCCGGTGAAGAGGATCTTGTCCCCTTCCACCATGACGACGATCGAGTCCTCTGTATGGCCGGGAGTGTGCATCAGATGAAGTGTGCGCGCTCCGAGATGTATGTACAGCTCCGACTCGAAAGTGATGTCGGGCAGGCGAAGCTGCACATCGGCCAGCTCGTTGGTCTCTTGCTTGGCCTTGGCCAGGTTCTCCGGGCCCAGCCGCGCCAGCGCCTTCCGTGTCAGACGATGCGCGATGATCTCCGCGTCAGCAAAGAGATAGTTGCCGTAGGTATGATCGGCATGATAGTGGGTGTTGATGACATAACGCACGCCCTGTGTCGCGAGGTGCTGGATAAAGTCCAGCACCTCGCTGGTCTCCTGCGGAAAGGGAAATGTGTCAATGACGATCGCGCCCTGTTCGGTCAGGATGGCTCCCATCGTCACTTGTGCATACCGTTCGCTGATAAAGACATAAATGTCGTCCGCGATACGCTCTCGGCGCATAACCGCCTCCTCCGGAATCTGTCTGTGAGGATAGTATATATTAACTCAATTGTCAAGAGCCTGCGCGTCGAATCATGTGTGGCTCTACCGGGCAAATGTCTGCGATGGAGATGGGGAAATGGCCGCCTGCGCTTTTGTATGTTATAATCGCTTAATTATGTGAGAGGGAACAGGTTCTGTGGCCAAGAAAGCAAACAGGGATGCCTTCACAGTCATCCTGACGCACGAGAATACCGATTTCGATGCATTAGCCTCCCTTTTGGCAGCGGCCAAGCTCTTCCCTGACGCGGTGCCGGTGCTGCCGCTGCGCATGAACCGCAATTTGCGTGCGTTTCTCACGATCTATGGTGGCGAACTGCCCTTTGTGCGGCGTGAGGATCTGCCGCGACGCACAGTGGACAAGGCCATCCTAGTGGATACGCAGTCGGCGGTCCCTGTCAAAGGAATGTCCAAGAAAACGCCGCTGCAAATCATTGATCATCATCCGTTAGATCAGACGCTAGCTCCAGGAAGCTCATATCACGGCGAGCCGCTTGGCGCGACGACCACGTTGTTGCTGGAAGGGATTCGCGAGAAGCATATCCCACTGCGAATCGTCGAGGCGTCTTTGTTGCTCCTTGGCCTCTATGAGGATACCGGCTCGCTCACATATAACACGACAACTCCGCGCGATATCTACGCGGCCGCATGGCTGCTGGAGCAAGTCCCGCCCCCGGAGCGGTCGCGCGTGCTGTCGCTGATGGACGAGTACCTCCGCCAGCCGCTCAGCGAGGAGCAGATGGCGATCTATGCGGAGCTGGTGGAAAAGGGCGAAATGTACCAGTTCCATGGCTATGCTGTGTTCATCGCGGCCATCTATCTCTCCGGTTATGTGGAGGAGCTTTCCACTCCGGTGCATAAGGTCAATGACCTGCTAGATCCGGACGCCTCTTTCATGATCTTTGCGATCGATGACGGCGCGCAGTTGATCGCACGCAGCAGCACGGATGCCATTGATGTGGGAGAGATCGCCCGGCGTTTTGGCGGCGGCGGCCACAGCAAGGCTGCCGCCGCGCGCGTGAATCAAACTGATCTGGCCGCGGTCAAAGCCCAGCTACTGGAGTTGCTAGAGTCGCATGTGCGCCCGCCCGTTGTGGTGCGCGATATCATGTCCTTCGGCGTGCATACGCTGCAACCGGATATGACCGTGAAGGAGGCGGACGCGATCATGCGCCGCTATGGCCATGAGGGTTTTCCGGTGCTCGATCATGGCAAGCTTGTAGGCGTCCTGACGCGGCGGGAGATGGAACGTGCGCTCGATCATCAATTGGGAAACACCCCCATTTCTATGTATATGCACAAGGGCGATATCCATGTCCGTCCGAACGACTCGGTGAACCAGGTGCAGGAGATGATGCTGGAGCACGACCTCGGCCAGATTCCGGTGGTGGAGAATGGACAGGTCTTGGGGATCGTAACACGCACCGACTTGATCAAGCTCTGGAATGCGCCAGCGCCGACCTACCGAGATCAAGATCTCATCGCGCGCATGGAAGCGATCCTGCCCGCACCTCGCCTCAGCCTGATCCTCAAGGCGCGTGATATCGCCAACTCACTGGGATACTCGCTCTATGTGGTCGGAGGCTTTGTGCGCGATCTGTTGCTCGGAATACCCAACACCGACCTGGATCTCGTGGTCGAGGGCGATGCCGTCCGTGTGGCGCGGCACCTGGCGCGCCAAGTGGGAGGACGCGTCCGCAGCCATGACCGCTTTGGTACGGCCAAGGTGATCCTGGAGGGGACACATGGCACCAGCATGCCCGAGTCGCTTGATCTCGCCACTGCCCGCACCGAATTCTATGAGCAGCCGTCAGCTTTGCCGACCGTAGAGAGCAGCTCTATCAAGCAAGATCTGCATCGTCGCGACTTTACCATCAATACCATGGCTATCCGACTGGATCGTGATCGGTATGGCGAGCTGCTCGACTTTTACGGCGGAGAAAAGGATCTGCGGCAGGGCCTGATCCGCGTTTTACACAATCTCAGCTTCATTGACGATCCGACACGGATGCTGCGCGCAGCTCGTTTGGAGCAGCGCCTAGGCTTTCGCATCGAGCCGCGCACTATAGAGCTGATAGACGACGCGCTTGGCATGTTGGACCGCGTCAGCGGTGAGCGGCTGCGGGGCGAAATGCATCTGGCGTTTCATGAAGCCGAGCCGGAGAAGATCTGGCATCGCCTGGCAGAGCTCAAAGTGCTATCCCATATCCACCCAGCGCTACGCGACAACGACTGGCTGGCGGCCAAATTCGCGGCGTTGCGCGAATCATGGCCGGCTTGGCGGCTGTCTTTGCCGCGAGTGGAGCAGGCCGCCATATATCCTACGGGGCATGGCCTGGGGGAGATGGAAGAGGAGCGTGCCCAGGAAGAGCCAACGCCTGTAGAGCTTTACTGGGGAGTGGCGACATTCCACATGACCGCGGCAGAACTTGAGGGATTGCTGGCCAGGCTCAAGATGCGCCAGCGCCTGACCAGGCCATTGCGCGAGATCAAAGAGCTCGTCGGCCATCAAGACGAATTGCGTGATCCTGCGCTGACGCCGATCCGACTGTATCATCTCCTGCGGCCATACTCGCCAGAAGCGCTCTTCTTGCTATATGTGGCCAGCGATGACGCCGTCGTCCGCGAGCACCTGGTTCACTATCACCAGCGACTGCGATGGGTGCGGCCACGGCTCGGCGGCGAATACCTCAAAGAGCTCGGCCTGAAGCCAGGGCCGATCTACAAAGAGATCCTGACCCAACTCCAAGATGCTGTGTTGGAGGGCCGTGTCCGCACGCGGCAGGAGGAAGAGGAGTTCATCAGGCAGTTGGTCAGAAAAGCCGCGTGATCTCGTCCTGATCGAAGCGGGGCAGATCAGCGATACCGTGCTGCCGTTTTATCTTGATCCCTTCGTCGGCGGGCATGATACGCCCGATCGTCGTCGCGATCGTTCCCGCATCCTTGAGCGCGGCTACCAGGCGTGGCGCGGCGTCCGCCGCTGCCGTAAGGAGCAGCGCGCCAGAGGCGATTGTGCCGAGCGGGTCCAGGTTATAGGCGCGGCAAAGCTCCTGGCATTCTGGCAATACCGGAATCACAGCTTCGTCCACTAGCACCCCCACCCCCGCGGCGCGCGCCAGCTCGTGCAGCCCCGTCGCCAGTCCCCCTTCGGTGGGATCGTGCATGGCGTGTACATACCCGGTGGTTGCCGCCAGCCGCGCCTCGCGCAAGATGCTGATGCCGGGATCAAAAAGCATGTGCTGTGCGCGCTCGATCCACTCCTGGCTGTAGCCTCGCTGTCGCAGGTCATCTGCTCGCTCTCGCGCGATGATCGCTGTGCCCTCGATGGCAATCCCCTTGGCCAGGATGATGGCGTCGCCCACTTGCGCGCCTCTGGTGCTTACCAGCTTGTCCTTGTCAACCTCGCCGAGGAGCTGGCCCACCACGATTGGCCGATCCAGCCCATATGTGACCTCGGTGTGCCCGCCGACGAGAGCGATGTCCAGCATGTGGCATGCTTCGTGCACCTGGCGAAAGATGCCTTCCACAAGCGATCTGGTAGTGTGGTCTTCGGGCAACAAGAGCGTGATGAGCAGCCAGCGCGGGGTTGCGCCCATCGTGGCCAGATCGTTCGCGTTTACCTGTACGGCGTACCAGCCGATCTGGTCGGTGGCAAAGGTGATCGGGTCCGTCTTGGCCACCAGATAACGGTCGCCAAAGTCGATCACGGCGGCATCCTCACCGACCTGCGCGCCGATGACGACTCGCGGGTGTGGGTCCGTGTAGCGGTTCAGCATCTCAGCGAGAAAGGCCATGTCGAGTTTGCCAAGGGGGAAGATCTGTTCTGTCAAGCTCTCGCCTCCACAGGCTGTGTTGTTGGCTAGTGTGGTACCGGCAGGACACGTACCTCCGGCATCTCCTCAGGCGAGACGCGGGAAAAGCTCAGGTCGCTGCCGACCGGATATACCACCAAGTTATCAAAGCGCGCGTCCACATTGGGCTCGCTGTAGGCGGCAGCAGCCAACCCAAAGCGGATGTAGCCATAGAGCGCAGGGTCGCGCACGCTCGTCAGCCGCTGGCCGTTGACATAGAGCACAACCTGGTCGTCGAGATGTGCCAGCCGCAGCCGGTTCACCGCTCCCCCCGCGCGGATGGCGGGGGAGCCGGTCCAACTCACCAGCGGCGTCCACGTCTGGCCGCCTGAGACCTTGAAGAGGCTATACTCCTGGATAGCGTTCACCCGAAAGAGGTAAAGGTCGGGCGAAGGCAGGATATCAAAGACAATGCCATAGTCACCGCGGGCGGCGGAGGCCAGCCGTCCATCCACCTCGACGGCGCAATCCCGGCACTGGAACATACGCTGAGTGGGCGCGGCAGAAACGGTCGTCTTGAGCAGGATCTGGTATTCGCCTGCCAAATAGCCCATGCGGTACAGTGTGTTCTCAATCACCGGCCAGCCGCTGCTCGGATCGTCAAAGTTATCAAAGTAAAGGGGCGTGGCGGTGGGTGATGCGGTGGGCGTGATAGTGCGGGTAGCGGTTGGCGTTGCCGTTGCGGTCGTCGTTGGCGTGGGTGTCGGCGGGTTGGTCATGCGATTCTTGAGAATGATCGGCATATGCACATACCGATCCGGTACCGGGTTCTGAACCTGCACAGTGCGCGCGAGAGGGCCATACCAGCCGCAGAGGGGCGAATGCGCATAAACGTACAGCGTGTGTGTGCCGTTCGGCACGAGCGGCGAATACCAGCGGTATGCAAAGCCACAATCGCGAAAATTGGCACCGAGCAAGGCGCCGATATCGGGGCGCGGCAGAAACGCGGTAACATCCCCTAATCTGACGCCCTGATTGCGTGGACCATCCAGCCACAGGCTCACCTGGTCAATGCCGGTGCCAGTTGTGCTGAGCTGATCCACTGTCCACCCGCGCAACTCGACGACGCCCGTCAGGATCGCATCCGGTTGCGGCCAGTCGAGGTGGAGCGCGATCTGACAGGTGTTGCGGATGCGCAGGTTACGCTGAGCGGAAACGTACTGGCCACAAGAATTGAGAGCGCGTATCGCCAGTGTGTGTGCCCCATCCGCGGCGAGACGGGTGTCCCAGGCAAAGGTAAAGCCAGAGGGGCCAAAGCGCGCCCCCCACTGGTTGGCGATGTCCTGCCGCCACAGGCCATAGGTCGCCCTTCCCAGCCGCAGCCCGTCCATCCATACTTCCACATCCCAGATGCCAGTGCCATAGGCGCTCTGAAAGTCGGCCACCCAGCCGATGACATTCATAACGCCGGATACGGTATCGCCTTCGGCAGGACTCTCGATGGCGGAAAAGGTGGCGCAGGGTGGCGTGGCCGTAGGAGTTGGCGTGGGTGCGCCCTGCTGTGCTTTGGTGACCGCGGCGGCGGCATTGATGCGTCCCCAGCCAAAGGTCTCGTCCCAGCCTGTGTTGCCCAAGTCCACTGCTGTGGTCAGGATCAGTGCCTCGACCTGGTCGTTTGTGAGCATTGGGTTGATAGACCAGATTAGAGCCGCCAATCCGGCCACATGCGGCGCTGCCTGCGATGTGCCTACGATCCCTGCATATTCATAGCCGCTGCCGCGCCAGTGGGTGCTCAGAATCCAGTGATTCCAATCGGGATCGGCATTGCTAGTTGGATTGCCACCTGGCGCCACTATGTCCACGTACGCGCCTGTGTTGCTATACCGGGCATGCTCGTCCTGGTCTCCGACGGCTCCCACTGCCAGAACGTGAGAAAAGGCAGCGGGATAAGATGGGAGATTGCCTTCCTGATACTCGTTGCCCGCCGCAGCCACGATCAGGCATCCCCTGCTATAGGCATAGTCCACAGCGCTCTTGAGGAGGCTGCTGTAGGTGTTGCTCCCCAGGCTCAGATTGATGATCTGCGCCCCCTGGTCCGCTGCCCACCATATCCCCTGGGCGACTACCGAGGACTCGCCGTATCCGTTGCTGCCCAGCACCTTGATCGGGAGGATCTTGCTGCCCCATGAAACGCCGGCAACGCCCAGGCCATTGTTGGAGAGAGCGGCGGCGATGCCGGCCACGTGTGTGCCATGGCCTTCGTCGTCCTGCGGCTGGCTATCGCCATTCACAAAGTCGTACCCGGGCAACAACTTGCTGGCGAGATCTGGATGGGTCAAATCCACGCCGCTATCCACGATGGCGATCACTGTGCTGCTCGCACCTGTGGTAACGTTCCATGCGTTCTCCATGCCAATGCGACGCATATTCCACTGGTACTCGCCATAGTACGTATCGTTGGGCGTTTTGAGGGCGTACACGGTATAGTCAGGCTCGGCATAGAGCACCGTGGGATCGCGCCGCAACTGTGCGGCGAGGGCTAATTCCCGTCCTGCTGGCACATCTACCAACTCCACATCTATGCCCGCGATGTGCTTCCCTAAGGCCAACCCCAGTTGCGAAAGCCTGGCGGCCCGTTTGGCTGCGCTCAGCTCATCGCGAAACTTGACGACCAGCCTGCCCGGCACATAGGTGTCCGGAGCATCTGGGATATGGCGCACTGGCACACGCGGCAGACTTGGTGGGTCGGTGTCCTCGGCACGGGCGGTCAGGTGCCAGGCCAGGGGCCAGATGCACAGCAGGAGCAGGAGGATCAATCCCACCCCGACCAGGGAGGCTCTCAGTTGACGAAATCGCAGGCGGCTCATTCTTGCAACAGACGCTTTCTACCCGAATCGCATCGGCACGGGGGTAAAGATCACGGCAAAGAGCACGAGCATCGCTATGGCTGCGGCGCGCTCACGGGTGTTGAGCGGCGTGATATCGTCGCAGGGCGCTGCATAGACGCGACCCAGCAGGTAGATCATGCCTGCCCACACCCACCAGGGCCACCACTGGCTGCCTAGGATCACGAGGCCGATCAAGATCGGCCACAGCAACAGGCGGCTTTTTTCTCCCAATAGCGTATAGATGATATGCCCGCCATCCAACTGACCGGCAGGGACCAAGTTTAGGGCGGTTACCAGGAGGCCACCCCAACCGGCAAAGGCGATCGGGTGAATAAACACGTCCATACCGTTCGCCGGCAGCACTTGGCCGAACATCAGATATTTGACGCCCAGGTAAAGCAAAGAGTTCCCTTCGATGAAATACCCCTCACTTGGGATCGGCTGAACCCGCGACAGCGAGAGGCCCAAGATCAGGATCGGCAGTGCCAGCAAGAGCCCGCCCAGCGGTCCGGCCATACCCACTGCCAGCAGCGCGGCGCGATTCTTGGGCCGACCATGCATGACCTCGGTGGCGCCCATCGTGCCAAAGAAAGAGAGCGGAAATGGAATAAAGTAGGGCAGGCTGATCGGCACCCCGAAGCGGCGCGCGACAAGGTAATGCGACATCTCGTGGGCGACCAGAATGACCAACAGGCCAAAGGCAAAAGAGAGGCCGGGCAGCATCCCGGACCACGTCCAGCTCGCAGGCGGCGCGACAAAGACAAAGCCGGCAAAGATCATGGAGGCCATCGTCAGCACAAAGAGGAGGATATTCACATATGGGTTGTAGCGGCGTGATTGGCTGGGGCTGGGCTCCGCCACGATCATCTGTTGCTCTCCGGCGCGGCGGAAGAGGGCGGTGTATCCTAATGCCGCAAAGCGGGAGGCCACGACATCATACGCTTCCGCCGACGACACAAGCAGCCTGCCGCGGAGCCGCACCCATTCACCACCCTGCGGTCCGGTCGTGATATCCGCCACGGCAAAGACATCCGAGACGAGATTGGCGAGTTGCTCTCCTCGGCTCGCTGTCGCCGCCAGCTCATTCATGATCATTGCCGCTATCCCTTTCAACGCAAGTCTATCGCCCAGCCAGGGGCAGGTCGTTGCCGTTTTGACGTAAAGCACGCTGATTATATCATAGTAGCCGGAAAATCACCAATCAGCGCGGGCATTCCGCTCTGCAATCGGGCGCGTCAGGAGGATGAATTGGCCAGTGGAGCAGAAGAATCAGGGGGCGCGTCATGGCTCAACGCGGAGCGCCGCAGAATGGCCGCGGATATCGGCGTTGCCTTGCGACATCGCGCCCTTCGTCTCGCCACCGCCGAATCGTGCACCGGTGGGCTGGTCGCCGCTCATATCACGGCCATCTCCGGGAGTTCTGAGTACTTTGTGGGCGGGGTCGTGGCATACGCCAACGCGGTCAAGTCGAATGTGCTGGGCGTCTCTGCTGACACGCTGGAGGTGCACGGTGCGGTGAGCTGGCAGACGGCTGTGGAGATGGCGTGGGGCGTGCGAGACCTGCTGGCGGCAGATCTCGCCCTTGCCACGACCGGCATTGCCGGACCAACCGGTGGGACTACCACCAAGCCGGTGGGATTAGTCTATATAGCGCTGGCTACGGGCGCGGAAGCATGGTGGCATCGTCTGCAATGGCGCGGCACGCGAGGCGAGAACAACCTGTGCACGGTCTCGGCCACGTTGATGCTCTTGTGGCGCTATCTGCAGGAAGGGACTGCATCGCTGCCATCGGGGATGTCCGTTGAGTTCGGTGTGGCACGGCGGCCAGCGCGGACGATCGCCGCGCCACCGCGCGCAGGCGCGCCCGTGAACGTCGAGTTCACAGTGCAACGGGATGGGACGTGGCGAATCGTGGCGTTTCACTGGCAAGGACAGCGGCATATCGTTACCAGCCTTGGCCGCTCGTGGGAGGATGCCTGGGGTCGAAAGCACTATCTGGCGATGACGCCGGCGTTGGGCACCGTCGAGCTGGTCTTCGATCCCGCGGCAGAGCAGTGGAGCCTCATGCCGATATCGTCGTCCCGCATGACCGTCTAGGAATCGCCGCTCACCAACAAAAAGCACCCCAAAGCGCACTTTGGGGTGCGAGAAGATGTGAGGAGATCAGGCGTTCAGATTCGCCTTGGCGACGTCGGCCAGCTGCGTAAAGGCGCCCGCATCGCTGACCGCCATCTCGGCCAGCATCTTGCGGTTGATATCCACCCCGGCGTTCTTCAGACCGTGCATCAATGCGCTATATGACAGGCCGTTCTGGCGCGCTGCTGCATTGATGCGCACGATCCACAACCGGCGCATATCCCCCTTGCGGTCGCGGCGGTCGCGATACGCATAAAAGAGCGACTTGAGCATCGCCTCATTGGCGCGGCGGAAGAGATTGTGCTTGGTTCCCTTCTGACCCTTGGTGAAACTGAGCACCTTGTTATGGCGGTGGCGCGCGGGCACGCCTCTCTTAACCCTGGGCATGGTCAAAACTCCTTTTCAAAAGGTCAGTCTAAGCGCGCTCACGCTCTTTGAGATAGGGCACGAGACGCTTGATGCGCTTTTCGTCGGCGGAAACGGTGATCTGCAACTTCTTGTCGAACTGACGCAGCGCGGCCTTGGAGCGGTTGCGACGCAGGTGGCTGCGTCCGCCCTGGCCGCCGCCGGGACGATGCATGAGCTTGCCGGTCTTGGTGATGCTGAACCGCTTGGCGGCGGTTTTGTGTGTCTTGATTTTGGGCACGGGAATGACCTCTCCTTTGCTCTATAGCTAGAAAAGCCCTTGCCTCCTGGTCGCGGGAAACGGTCTGGGTCGGGGCTCAACCGCCCTGTGCCGCTTCTGGGCCGGAGTCAAAGCGCTTGGGTCTAACGTTTCGGGCTCAACAGCATGTACATGGTCTGCCCTTCAATCGAGGGAAATTGCTCGACAGAAGAGATGTCTGCCACCGCATCCGCGATGCGCGTTAGCAGCTCGCGCCCGATGTCCGGATGACTGATCTCGCGCCCTCGGAACCAGATGCGCACGCGGACCTTGGCGCCATCGCCGAGAAAAGTGCGGATGCGTTTGATTTTGAATAGGATGTCATGCTCACCAGTCTTGGGACGGAGGCGAATCTCTTTGACCTCTACCGCTTTCTGCGCCTTGCGGGCCTCACGCTCGCGTTTGGTGCGGCTGTAAATGTACTTGCCATAATCCATGAGGCGACAGACAGGCGGCGACGCCTCCGGCGCAACCTCAACCAGGTCCACTTCCTGTTGCTGCGCCATGCGTAGCGCTTCTTTCAGCGGGTAAATGCCGAGCTGCTTCCCGCTGGCATCGATGACGCGAACCTCTGATGTGGTGATTTCCTCGTTGATTCGCAGATCCTTACTGATCTCTACACCTCATTTCTGAACTGGTGCCATCTGGGTCGCATCCGAAGACACGGACACTCATAGCCATGTAACCACAAAATAATACCATATTTGCCATATTTAGTCAAATCACCAGGGACATGCTGGGTGGGCTTGCTGCCAGATCTGCTGAGGCAAGCCGCATGATTGATCTTGCCCGCGGACCGTGCTATAATGAGGCCACAAACCGCTTGGAGGCGGTCGGACTGATGAATGCCACTCGGATACCGGATTGTGCTGCCGCGGGCGCGCTGAGTGATAAAGAGCAATGCGAGCTGGAGCGGGCCAGGCTATATGGCATGATCGAGAGCATGGGCGATGGCATCCTGCTCATTGACCCCGCGAACTGCCTGACATACTTTAACTCGCGCGTGATCGAGATGCTGTCGCCGTTCTTTTGCCTGGAAGTGGGCCTTCCCATAGAGGAGGTGACGCGGCGGATTGCCGCGCGTGCTGTCAATCCCGAGAAGGCGTTGCGCGAGCTGACGCGTGCGCCCGATGAGTTGCGCAATCGCCCTGCTGTCGATCTGGAGATCGCCTGGCCCAAGCACCTGGTGATTCAGGCAGTCTTGTTCCCGATTCACGGCCCGCGTGATAGGGATTGGGGATATGGCATCACCTTGCGGGATATCACACAGCAGAGGGAAGCACAGGCGATTGTTAAGCACTTGCTGGCGACGGTCTCCCACGAGCTGCGCACGCCTTTGGCTTCCATAAAAGGCTTTGCCACTACGCTCTTGCGCCAGGACGTAAGTTGGGACGCCAAAACCCAACGTGAGTTTCTCAGTATCATTGACGAAGAGAGCGATCGGCTCACGGCCCTCATCAACGAATTGCTGGATGTATCCCGGCTCGAGCTGAGGCGCTACGTTATCGAGCCAGAGCCCACCGAGGTGTTGCCGCTCTTGCAGCAAGTGATCACCCAAGCCGAGGCGAACGCGCCCGGCCACCCCTTTGTGACCGACATCCCTCACGATCTGCCACCCGCTGACGTGGATCCACGTCGCTTGCGCCAGATTCTGCACAATCTATTAGACAATGCGATCAAGTATTCGCCAACCGGCAGCAAGATCACGGTGCGCGCTCAGTCGGTCCGCGACCAGATCATTGTCAGCGTAAGCGATGAAGGGCCCGGAATCCCCCCGGAGCAGCAAGCGGGGATCTTTGGGCTGTTTCATGGCGCTTATGGGGCTGGCGATAGGAAGACAAAGGGATTGGGGCTGGGTTTGACCATCGCGCGGGGGTTAGTGGAGGCACATGGGGGCGCTATCTGGGTGGAGAGCGTGCCTGGACAAGGGAGCACCTTTAGCTTCACCCTTCCTATCGCGCGCACCGAGCGGATTTCATCCCAAGCATAAGGGCGAGGTACCCAATGGCAAAGGCCAAGATCCTGCTGGTTGATGATGAGCCACGCGTGATCCAGTTGGTGCGCGCGAACCTGGCGGTGGAGGGCTATGATGTTATCGTCGCCGAGGACGGCGTCACGGCGCTGCAGATGCTGCGTGCGGAGGATCCCGATCTTGTGATATTGGATATTATGCTGCCCAAGCTTGATGGCTATGAGGTGGCACGGCGTGCACGCGAGCTCGCCGCGACACCGATCATCATGCTGACGGCGCGCAGCAGTGAGATTGACCTCATGCGAGGTTTTGATATTGGCGCCGATGACTATCTCACCAAACCCTTTTCCATCAACGAGCTAGTGGCACGCGTGCGGGCGGTGTTGCGACGCAGCAAATCTCCTGAGGAGCTGATGAATCGCACCCCCTTGCGGGTGGGCGATCTGACCATTGACTTTGCGCAACATCGCGTCCTGCGTGGCGCGCAGGAGATCGAGTTGACGCCTCTGGAGTACCGATTGCTCAGCTTTTTAGCATCCAATGCGGGGCGCGTGATGCTGCACGAAGACATACTGCGCCACGTATGGGGGCCAGAATACCGCGACGCTACGGAATACCTGCGCGTGTACGTGCGGTACCTGCGGCAGAAGATCGAGAAGGATCCCTCCAATCCACAGATCATCCTCACAAAAGCCGGTCACGGCTACATGTTTCAGTTGCCAGAGGGCCAGGCTTGGACGGAGGAAAGAAAATCGGGGGACAGGAGCGCCGGTAGAGAGGCTTGATGTAGGATGTGTGTTGAGTCGCTGAAAGCGCCAATCAAGATACTCGCGGTTGAGAAAAACGACGCGCTCCGCCGGTTGATCCGCGTCAACTTGGAGGCGGATGGGCTCTTGGTGCGCGAGGCAGGATCGGAGCACGAGTGCTGGGAGGTGTTGCGGCAGGAGAGGTGTCGCGCACTGCTTTTCAGTACAGAGAGCCTGTCGTCGGATACGGTTACTCTGATCCAGGAGATCAGGAGATGGCGCGGCGAGGAGCTGCCGCTTCTGCTGATCTCAGCGGAAGAACCGACCACAGCCATGATGCGTGATCTCTGCCCCGCGATATACCTTCGCCGCCCCTTTAGCGCGGAGCAATTGAGCATGAGCCTCAAGCAGCTCTTGAGCTATCTCATATCGGTCTGATGTGCGAAAAGTGCCGAGGGAACGATGCCCATACGGGTTATCGGCTTGGCGGGAAGCCCCCGTCGTGGTGGCAACACGGAAACGCTCCTGGACCAGGTGCTGGCTGGCGTGGCCAGCCGCGGAGCTGTGACGGAAAAGATCGTCATCAGCTACCTGCATCTGGGCCCATGTCGTGGCTGCGAACGCTGCTTCGAGACGGGGCGCTGCGTGATCCAGGACGACTACCAGCAGCTCTATGATCGCCTATTGGCGGTCGAGGGCGTGATCGTGGCTGCGCCTATCTACTTTACGGGCATCAACGCGCAGACCAAGGCGATGATCGATCGTTGCCAGTGCCTCTGGGCGCGTCGCTATGTGCTGCGCGCGCCGCTGCCGCCGACTCCCTCTGGCTTGCCGCGGTGGGGCGGCTTTGTCTCTGCGGCGGGTGATGCGCGCACCGATTTCGCCTGCGCGGTGGGCACGGTGCGGGCGTTCTTTGCCACGCTGCGCGCCAAGTATGCCGGCGATGTTTTCGCCACAGCGGTAGATGAGCAGGGCGCCGTGCAGGGGCGTCCGGATTTGCTGGTGCAGGCTTTTCAGTTGGGAGTTCATCTCATTGAGAAGATAGGGGGTTCTGATGACGGATAGACTAGCGGCAGCGGTGCGTCAGGCTGTGGGCGAGGGCAATCAGCTCCCGTGTCCTGCGGCGTTCAAGATCGCCGGCGAGTTGGCAGTTACACCGTTGCAGGTTGGGGAGATGGCAGACGAGTTGGGTGTACGGCTCAGCCACTGCCAGTTTGGCCTGTTCGGCTATGGCCCCAAGTCGGAAGGCAAGCATCGCATCGTGTGCCCGATGAGCGATGTTCCCGCTGATCTGGAGAGCGCGCTCGAGGAAGCTCTCGTTGATGGCCGGTTGCCGTGCGCCGCGGCTTGGGAGATCGCTGCGCGCTTCCGGCGGCCCCGCCTCGATATCGCCAACGCCGCCGAAGGGCTGGGGATTCGCATCAACCGGTGCCAGCTCGGCGCTTTCTGAAGGCCGCTGGCGTCAGCTCTCATACATTGATGACCCTGTCAGAGCAGGCTTTTCCAGAAGCATGCTCTGACTTTTGCTATCATGCCATAGCGCGCTCGCGTTTCTCCAGCGCGCGGATGTGATAGCAGATCACGGCGAGTGAGACATGGACATTTAGCGACATCCCTTTGCCGAACATGGGGATGAAAATGGCGTCATCACAGAGAGCGAGAGTGCGCGGCGGAATACCGTGCTCTTCGTGTCCGGCGATGAGACAGATGCGATCAGGGTAGGTGTACTCGTCATAGGGCACTGCCTCCTGCACGATCTCCAGCGCGCAGATGCGATATCCCTCCTGCCGCAGCTCGCCGATGATCTCATCCGGCGTGTCCACATGCCGCCATGGCACGTTTCGCTCTTTGCCGCGCGACACCTTGGTAATGGAAGGGTGCGGCGGCGCTGGCGTGATGCCGGACAGGATAACCTCCTCTGCGGCGCACCCATCGGCGATACGAAAGACCGAGCCCACGTTGATCGCGTATTCGACGTTTTGCAGGAGCAGCGTGATCCGGCGTTGCGGCGGGTGGGCGCGGCGATACGCCCGAAACAGGCGCTTTAGGTCAGTAGTGCGTAACTGTCTCACGTCGCCTCACCCGCCCGTGTGCCGGTGTCCTGCCGAGGCTCAACATCACCTTGCCTTGACCTTGATCTTGGTGATTTTCTGTCCCATCTGTTCTCTCAAGTATGCCAGCTCGCTCTTGGCCGCTTCCGTGGGGTTCTCGCCGAACCACTCGACGGAGGCAAATCCACCATAGTTGAGCCGCTTGACCTCTTGCAGGAACGGCGCGTAATCCATGTTCCCCGCGGCCAGCGGCACGCCATACGATCGCTTGCCCTCGCGGTAGACACCGTTCTTCAAGTGCATAATGCGCACCCATGGGAAGAGACGCCGCAGTGCCATGATCGGCTCTTCGCCCATGTCAAAGAGATTGTGAATATCCAGATTCACATAGAGGTTATCTGCCCCTGTTTGTAGGATCAGGCGCAAGGTCGTCGCGGTGGTGTCGTGCAGGTGATTCTGGTGTGTCTCCAGCGCCAGCCCGATGCGGTGCGTCGCTCCTGCCGCGCATAGCTGCTGCAGCCCCTTGACGACGGTCTCCCACGTCTTGTGGTCGGCATCCGCGGAAGCGCCGCCGCCCGTAAAGACGCGCAGCAGGGGCGCGCCCAGCGCGGCCGCATAGGCGATGAAGCGCTTGCCGGTGGCCAAGGAGCCTTCGGCATCCTTCGCCAGATCCATATATGGGCTGATCATCGGGATCGCCAAGCCGGCATCCGCCACGAGCTTTTTCAGGCCCTCTATCGTACCTCCCTGCTCCAGGTAGCGGTCTATGTGTGGTCCCCAGATCTCGATCCCCTCATAGCCTGCGGCGGCGACTAATGGGATGATCTCCTCGATCGGCGACTCGCGCCAGGCGATGGAGCACATGGAAAAGCGCATGCGCTGCTCGACCATTTGCCGCATATATGCCAGCACGTATCCGGAGAGGGGCGGGCAGCCCGGCACCTGCACGCCCTGGTCGCGAAAGGCGTAGGTGCAATTGCCATAGTACAGGACGTTCCCCTCTAGCTTGAGATCCTTTTTCTGCGGGCCGCAGACAACCGTGAGCGGCATGAGGCTTTCCACCAAGTCCGGGGCGTAATCCATGGCGGCGATCAGGCCGCCAGCCAGCGCTTGACGGCACGGCGCGCACGCATCATCTGCATAGATGGTGAATCTATCCTTAAGAAGCTCTAGGTCTTGCGAGGAGGGAGCGAGCTCCAATTTAACGCCCTGCAATATCTCGTCCAGATCATCGCCGATGATGTCCACTTCTTCCAGAGAGGCGGGGCCGAGACCGCGCGCGTGCGCTTCGGGCAAGAAGGTCGTTTCGGCGGGGTCAATGCCAAATATCTTGGCAGCCACCAGGTCAGCCGCCACCACATTGTCGGTTACGGTGATGAAATCGGTCTCCACCGGTGTGCCCTGCGCGGGAAAATTGCCGACCAGGGTGTAGATGGCATCGGTGATGACCAGGTCGCTCGGGCGGGCAAAGTTGATGTCCACGATCGAGCCTTGCAGGCCGTACATGTGAACGCGAAACGTTGACGCGCGGGGCAAGAGGCCCATCAGGTTCTTCATCCCGTTGGACAGCCGGGCCAGGGCATGCGTCCGCAAGCCGGGAATGTTGATAAAGACATCGCAATCATCCAGAATGTCAGCCCAATCCACCTCGTCGCGCAACGATTTGGCGCCGGGCAAGTGTTTGGGCGTGTGTCGCGCCTGATCCATACAGAGGAGATCGGCATACTTGCGGATTTCGGGATATGGCTCGTAGTCTAGCTCGAGGTTGGGGGTACGCTCTATCACCACCACACGTGCGCCCTGCTCGTGGCAAAGGCGCGCCACCTCGATCGCAAGTTGGGGATGCGTGATCCTGCCGGATTCGGCGGTGGCATGGGTGAATGCGTTCACCTTGATGACAACCAGATCGCCCTGCCGCACAAAGCGACCGATGCCGCCGACCATATCAAGCCCTCGTTTCACCCCTTCGCGCATGCTCTGGGGATCCACTTTGGCCACTGCTACCGTGTATCTGGACATTGCTGCCTCCCGACCAGGTGTCAACACGATTCCGCCTTGGACTTTGCGTGTTTGTGTTATAGGATAGAGCAGTCGGGGCAAAAGTCAAACGGCTACCGCCATCTGGGGCGCAACCTTTTCGCGCTGACATCGTATTGAGTACACAGAGGTGAGGCTCATGGAAGAAGAGAGGGTTTGGATCCAGCGCTCTCTTGCTGGAGACCAGAGGGCGTTCGCGCAACTGGTTGATGCCTACAAGTCGCCAGTGTTCAATCTGGCATACAGACTGCTGGGCGATGCGGCGGAAGCGGAAGACGCAGCTCAGGAGACGTTTGTGCGCGTTTATACCCGCCTCGAGACATATGACGTCGAGAAGAAATTCGTCTCCTGGATACTGTCCATCGCCTCGCATTACTGTATTGACCGCCTGAGACGACGGCGCGGCGGTTCCGTATCGCTGGATCAACTGCTGACGCAGCGCGCTTTTTCCGATCCACACGAAGGCCCGGAGAAGCTGACATTGCGGCAGGAAGAACAAGCTTACCTGCAGGGGATGCTGCAGGAGCTGCCCGAAGCGTATCGGCTCGTTCTCGTGTTACGTTACTGGCACGATCTATCGTATCAGGAGATGTCCGAGGTGTTGGGGACCACTGAAAGCGCCATCAAGTCACGTCTGCACCGCGCCAGGTGCATCCTCGCGGAACGAATCCGCAAGCAGGAACAGCAACAGAGCTCCGAGGCGGCATCCATTCCTGGCAAAGAAGGCGGACCTTCCCAGTCGCATTCTCACTTTCATCTGGAGGCAGTTCACCATGCAATGCCAACAAATAACTGAACTCATGTCGCTAGAGCTCGATGAGCTGCTCGAGGACGCGGAAAGACACAGGCTTTACAGTCATCTTGCCGAATGCCCGGAGTGTCAACGAACCTGGGCCGCGATGCGGCAGCTCTCCCGCGTGCTGACGGTGGCGCCCATGGCGATGCCATCGCCCGACTTTACCGATCGGGTGATGCAGCGAATTGCGCAAAGACGGGCGCGGCGGCAGCTTGTGGCGGGCTATCTCGTCCTGGCTGCGGGATTGCTCCTGCTCTCGGCACTACCCCTCGCATCCTGGCTGCGCGCGTTGATCGCCTCATATGAACCAGGAACCATACCAGGGGTGTGGGGGAATGTGGTGGCTTTTCTGGCCTATGTCGGCGATGTGCTGGGATCGCTCGTGAACGCCGCTGAGCTGGTGGTCGAAGCGGTGCTCACGACGCTCCCGTATGGCGCGTTGCTGCTGGTGGCTCTCCTCATGGGCGGGCTGACCATTATCTGGATTCAGGCGGTGATGGGCGTGCGTCGCCGCGATGCGGAAGAGCGGCGTTAGGTCGAAAGGAAGGTGTGGGATGAAGGCGTGGCGGATTGCGCTAGTGACCCTGATCATGCTCCTGTCATTGGCGGGCGTCGTGCAGGCTCAGGAGCGCGAGGAAGGCAAGCTGGTCTTGGGCGGGACATATACGCTCGGCGCAGGAGATAACCTCTTTGGCGATCTCGTTGTGCTAGGCGGGACGGCGACGCTGGAGGCCGGCAGCACGGTCTATGGCAATGTAGTGCTGCTGGGAGGCGCTGTCTCTATCGCTGGCACTGTAACACGGGACGTATCAATCCTAGGCGGCACGGTGCGACTGGCGCCGTCGGCGCTCGTGGGAGGACAGCTCATATCGTTAGGCGGCACGGTGGACCGCGCTGCGGAAGCGCGGATCGAAGGCGGCGTGACGGAAGGGCCGGAGTGGGATTGGGAATGGAATGAGTTGCCTGTGGCGCCGACTATGCCATGGTGGCGCATGTCGCATGCAGCGGGAGGTTTCTGGGGCGTGCTGCGGCAGATCGCCGAGGGATTGCTCACGATGCTGGGATTGGTCGCGTTGGGCGTCTTGGTGATGCTCCTCCTGCCCGAGCAGACGGAGCAGGTCGCCCAGGTGGTGCGCACGAATGCCGGCATCAGCCTGGCAATGGGCGTCCTCTCGCTGGTCGTGGTTCCGATCCTGCTGGTGCTCTTGGTGATCACTTGCATCGGGCCGGTGATCTTGGCGTTGGTGGCGGGCATCGCGCTGCTGTTTGGCTGGATCGCGGTGGGGTTGATGTTGGGGCGCCTGATCCTGGCTGGCTTGCATGCGAAAGAGACCTCGCCGTTGGTGGCGGTCATTCTGGGGGTGGGGCTGGTCACCTTCCTTTCACAGATTCCCTGCATTGGCTGGCTCTTTGCCCTGGTGGTGGCCTCGCTGGGGCTGGGCGCCGTCATCCTGACGCGTTTTGGCACGACGACGTATCCTTGGCCAGCCTCGACGACAACGAGCATGTCCGGCGAGTCGGTAGCGCCATTTGGCACAGAATGACACGATGGCCGACATCGCGCTGAAACGAATTCAGGAATGGGTTTCCCTGGCGGGCGAGCTTGCTCTCGCCCGCTTTCGTCATGTCCGGCCCTCGCTCAAAGCGGGGGATGAGATCGTTACTGACGCGGATCGCGAGATCGAGGCGTTTCTCGTCCAACGTTTGCAGGAGGCGTGCCCTGGGGATCAGATTCTGGGCGAAGAGATGGGCGGGTGTGGCACGGCGCGAGACCGACTCTGGCTGATTGACCCGATTGATGGCACGCGTGCGTTCGCCAGCGGCCTGCCGATCTGGGGCATCTCGGTGGGACTGGTAGAACTGTGTCCCCAGACGCGCCGGTACCGTCCGACACGCGGTGTGTTCTACCTACCGGTCTTGCGCGAATGGTACATAGTTGATTCCATAGGGGGCGCACGGTGGAACCAGGAGGAGTTATCACCACTCCACCTCGATCGTTGGGACCATCATTCGTTCATCTGTGTCCCCTCGGACGCACATCGCCGCTACGATATCCGCTTCTCCGGCATCGCCCGCTCTTTGGGCAGCACCGCGGCGCATATGCTCTATGTGGCGCGGGGTGCGGCGGTTGGCGCGCTTCTGGGGCAGCCCAGACTCTGGGATGTGGCCGCCGCCTGGGCCATCCTAGGGCGGGTGGGGGGCGAGATGCGATATCTTTCCGGCGCGCCGGTGGAGATTGAGCCGTTACTCGGCGGTCGCAAGGCGCTGGAACCGATCGTCTGTGCCTCCGCCGCGCTCATCGAGCCGCTGCGGCGCTGCATTACCCTGCGGAAAGAGCACGATCAGCCTTGTCTGCCTGGTGAATGCCCAGCGCCAGGCTGATGAGACCCCATGTCAGGCCAAAGCCCAACGCCACGGCTCTGAGGATCAGCAACAGAGGCGATATCAGGCCCACGGCGCGATCCCGCCGCAGGGCGGTGCGGGTGAATGGCCACGCCAAAGCGAGCAGGAGACAGAGCGCAGCGAGTGCGATGAGCCAAAGGCGCATATCTAGCGGCGACAGCATCAGGCTCAGCAACGCGATGGTGGCCAGCGCCAGCTCCGCTTTGAGCCCCTGCGGGGTATGCGCATCCTCGATCGCTTTCCCCGGATAGTGTCGCACGACCCACGCCTTCCAGTAGCCAATTCTGGCCTTGCGCAGCAGATAGCGTTGTAGCGTCTCTGGATGCAGGTGATAGGCTGCTGCCGTGGGGATAAAGACCATCCGATATCCGGCGCGCGCCACCCGAAAAGATAGCTCTTGATCTTCGACGAAGCGAATGCGCGGGTCAAAGCCACCAACGCGCATCAGCACTTCCCGCCGGTACGCCGCGGCATAGGTGTCAACAAAGTCTATATATCGCCGCGCCTGCATTCGCGCATATCGGCTTTCGTATTCCAATTGCACGAAACGTGCCACAAGCGCGCGCTGCTTGGTGCGATAGACTCCCTTGCCGCCGGCGATGTCCTGCTCGGCAAAGGGCTTGACCATCTCTGCCACCCACTCGGCGCAGGGAATGCAATCCGCGTCAGTAAAGAGGAGCAACTCGCCTTGTGCGGCAGCGATGCCGGCATTGCGTGCGGCTGCCGCCCCCCGATTCCGCGCCAACTTCAGCACCTTGACGCCGGCATATCTGCCAGCGATCCGAGCTGTGTCGTCGGTAGAGCCATCGTCCACCAAGATGATCTCGTACTGCTCGCGCGGCATCGTCTGCTGCTCCAGTGCCTCGAGGCAAGCGGCGAGTGTCCGCGCCGCGTTGTAGGCCGGCACAATCACCGAGATCATGGCATCGGCTCCTGGATGTCATGCCATTCTGTCTGCTGGCGCAGCGCCTGGTTCTCGCGCCAGAGGCAGAACGCACCCGCCAACCCCATCAACACGTAGGCAATAGAATGCAGCACGATGGCAAAGCTCAGCGCCGGCTCTTGTGGCACGTGGAAGAATGCCAACGCCTGCACCGCCAGGTAGTGGAAGACGCCGAACTTGCCGGGAGACGCAGGGACGACGCTGCCGATCTGGAAGACGACCAGCAGAAAGAGAGGCGCATACCAGGGAAGCGAGAGGCTGACCGCTTGCAGGGCTGCCCACGTGGTGAGCGTCGCCAGCAGCCACACTATACCGGTTGCCAACAGCAGCCGGGCGCGCCCACGGCGTTCTCGCAGCGCCTGGATGACCTGGCCGATGGCGCGCACCGCCGCTGACATGGCGTGGCTGCCGAAGGGCGACCGCGCGGCCAGGGCAGCGCTCCATGCTTGCACCCGCTCCCACTGCCCGGCAGCGACGATGAGGAGTAACAGCACTCCTGCCAGCGCAGCGGCGAGCAAAACGCTCGTCGTATGGAGCCAGGCAGGTAGGGGGAGGATGAGTGCCAGGAGCGCCAACGCGAGCAAGAGAAAGAGGCTATCCAGCGCATTCTCCACGATGATGGTGCCCAGCGCTGTCGCCTTGCCGATCTCGCTGCGACTGCCCAGCAAATAGGCGCGGGTCAACTCGCCGCTATGGGCCATAAGCCAGGTGTTTAGCGTCTGCCCGGCGAGGATAAGCGAGGCAAGCCTGCCCAGCGGCAATGCGGAGCGCGACGCTGGCAAGAGCAGTCGCCAGCGATATGCCTTGCCGCCAATGGACACCGCGTAGAAAAACAGCGTCAGCCCGATATGGAACCGAGATGCATGGCGCAGCACATCTGCGATCTCAGCGAGTTGCGCGCCACGGCACACGGCAACCAGGCAGATCACGCTCAACGCCATGCCTGCCGCAAAGATCACGCTTCGTCCGAGACGAGTGGGAGCTTTCATCGCCGTTTGGGAACTTGCCCTTTGGAGTGTCGTGCGCAGTATCTTATAATGTTTCAGAGTCGTCGCCAAATCCTTCGCTCCAAAAGAGGACCGCCTGATGTCATCTGCCGGTATGGCTGGCCAGACGCCACAGGGTCTTGCGGCCGGGTCGCGTCTGGCGCGTGTGCTGCCATTGATCCTTTTGTGTGTCGTGTTTGCTGTCTATCGCGTCACCCTCGCGCCGGACCTGACCTGGGCGCATGGCGGCAACGATGGCGGCGACCTGATCGCCGCGGCCTATCGCCTTGGCATTCCGCACCCCACCGGCTACCCGCTTTATGTCCTATTGGGCCATCTCTTCACCCGGTTACCATGTGGCACTGTTGCCTTTCGCCTGCATCTGATGTCCGCCACCTGCGCTGCAGTTGCCGTGACCTTCTTTTTTGCCTGGACGCGCGCCGAGGCCTTTGCCGCCGACGCCGAATCGGTTCCGTGGGCAGACATAGCGGCGCTTAGTGTCGCGTTGCTTCTGGCCTTCTCCCCTCTCTTCTGGTCGCAGGCGATTATCGCGGAGGTCTATGCGCTCAACGCGCTTCTCGCCGCGGCGATCCTCTATCTGTTGTGGCAGTGGGAGACATCGGGCCGCAGTTTGCTCTTGCCGCTGCTCTCTTTCCTGTATGGTTTGGGGCTGGGCAATCATCTGACGCTATTGCTCCTTCTCCCCGGGATGCTATGCCTGGTCTGGTCTAGCTCACATCGTGCCGCCATCCCGCGCTACGTTGCCCTGGCCGCCGCCGGCGCATTCCTAGCTGGCCTAGGCATCTACCTTTACCTTCCATGGCGGGCTGCGGTGGATCCCTGGCCGAACTGGGGAGACCCGACCACGCTGCGCCGCTTCATCTGGCTGGTGTCGGGGTCACTCTACCGGCCATATCTCTTTGGCCTCCCAATGGCAGAGTGGCCGCCGCGACTGATGGCCTGGGCGCGCCATTTGCTGGCGCAATTCGGACCATGTGGCGTGATCCTCGGCGGATTAGGGCTGGCTGTGGGGATGCACGAACAACGCCGCGTCACCATCGTCATGCTGCTCACCTTTGGTCTGTACACCGTTTATGCCCTGGGGTATAATACGCCCGATGCTTGGGTCAACCTGATCCCGGCGCATATCCTCTGGGCTAGCTGGATGGCAGGCGGCACGCGCTATCTGTTGAGGCGCGTTGTGTCAGTTACCGCGCCAGCGCGGGCGGTGGTCTGCGCTGTGTTGCTCGTGCTGCTGGTGTTGCTGCCGTTCTGGAGCTTTCTCCAGAACCTGCCACGGCTGAACCTGAGCGCGGACCGCGAAGCGCGAGACTATATGGAGAGCGCGGCGCAGCTCTTGCCGCGGGGTGCGATCGTCATCACCGGCGCTGATGCCCACACCTTTGCGCTCTGGTATCTTCAGGAAGTGGAACAGCGCCGACGCGATCTGACTGTGCTTGACCGCGATCTTGTGCGCTACGAGTGGTACCGTGCGCAGATAGCGGCGCCCGCCGGAGAGGTGCTCCTGCCCTCAGGAGAGATCGGCGCCGCCGACTGGTGGCATGAGACGGTCGCGACGCTGAGCGCACGGCGCCCGGTGGCGCTGGCGGGCTCCGATCCGTCGCTATTGGCGGGCCACTCATGGCGGCAAGAGGGATCGTTTTTCATCTTGCGATAGACTGAGTGAGACCATCCCGATCCAGGGTAGATTGGAGCAACTAGATGATCACTCGCGACTTTGCGGCACACAACGCCGAGATCAAGGAGATGTGGGAGGCATACTGGGCGGGGCATCCGTATCGCGTGCCGGTAACACTCGGCATCTCACAGCGTTTCTACCTGCTGAACCCCGCCCTTAATCCCGATCGCATCTCGTTTCAGGACTATACGCTGAACCCAAAGGTGATGCTATCGTGTCAACTCCGCAACGCGCACTGGGCCGCCTTTCATCTGGCGATGGATGCGCCGCGCGGTTTGCCGGAAGAGGGATGGTCGGTGAACGTGGATTTCCAGAACTATTACGAGGCCGCCTTTCTCGGTGCGGAGGTCATCTTTCGCGAGGGCCAGGTGCCGGATACGATCCCCCCGTTGCGGGGTGAGGATGGCCCACGCCGAATTGACGCGCTGCCGTGGGATGACTTTATGAACGGCGAATGGATGGAGCGCAATTTCCGCACGTGGCGGTACTTCCAGGATCAGATGCAGGCCGGACGCGAGTTCGCCGGGCGACCGATCGCCAGCGCTGGCCTGAGCGGGCTGGGCACCGACGGCCCGTGGACAGTGGCCACCAATCTGCGCGGCGTCGAGCTGTATAGCGATCTATATGAACGTCCCGAATTCGTGCACGACCTTCTAGATCGTATCACCGACGCCACCATCCGCCGGGTGCGCGTCCTGCGGCGAATCGCCAATCAAAAGCCCGGGCCTGGCTATAGCTATGCCGATGACTCGATTCAGCTCCTCAGCACTAGGCACGTCCAAGAGTTTGTGATCCCATACCATCGTCGGCTGATCGAGGCACTGGAGACGCCGGGAGAACGGCGCATTCACCTTTGCGGCGATGCCACGCGTCATTTCCCGCTGCTGAAGAAAGAGCTGCGCATCACCTCTTTCGACACCGGCTTTCCGGTGGATTTCCGCTGGCTGCGTGAGACACTGGGGGATGATGTGGAAATCCTCGGCGGGCCCAGCATCATGCTCCTGCAGCATGGCAATGCGGCGGAGATTCGCGCCCGCACGCGGGAGATCCTCACTGAGACGGGCATCACGCGGGGCGGCCGGTTCATCATCCGCGAAGGGAACAACCTGGCCCCTGGCACAAGCGAGGAGAATGTGGATGCCTTTTATGCGGCGGCGCGGGAATTTGGCCGTCTTGGAGAGGCTTGAGCGCGCTACCTGAGGGGGCGTTTGCTGGGGATGCCGGTACGGCGCGGGTACTCGCGCGGTGTCGGGCGCACCTTGTTGATGATGACGAGCGAGCGTTCACCAGAGAGATCGGGCAATGCGATCCGCCTGATCTCCTTTAGCGCGCCGCCAAGGAGGGAGATCGCTCCCTGGGCTTGCTCTACCTCCTCGCTGATGTCGCTCCCCTTTTGCGCCACAAAGCGCCCTCCCTGGCGGGCGAATGGGAGACAGTATTCGGCCAACACCGGCAGCTCGGCCACAGCCCGCGCCACCACCACATCGTAGCGCTCCCGATAATGCGCGTCCTGCCCCAGCTCTTCGGCGCGCGCAGTGACCACCTCTACATCCTTCAGGCCCAGCAGATCAACGATGTGCTGCAGAAAGGCAGTCTTTTTCTGCGTGGCCTCCAGCAGCGTCAGCCGCAGCTCGGGGCGGATGATCTTGAGGGGGATGCCAGGAAAGCCGGCGCCGCTGCCCACGTCAATGCAAAGAAGGGGACGCCACGCCGTGCTGACCGGCAGCGTTTCCGGCAGTGGCTTTTCCGGCCAGGCGTTTTCGGGGACGGGCGGCAGCGCCAGAAGGCAGGTGAGGGAATCCAGAAAATGCTTGATCTGCACCTGCTGGTAGTTGGTGATAGCTGTCAGGTTAAAGCGCTGGTTCCATGCCACCAATTCATCGTAATAGCTCTGAAACGCGGCGAGATGCTGCGCCGTCAGGCAAAGCCCGAGCAGCTGGCGCGCGCCCTGCTCCAATAGCTGCACGTCTCTCTCCTCTGCGCCTTATACCGTTATCATATCTGCCGCACCCTATCCGTCAAGCGCGACCTAGAGTGCTGAGATCGGGTCAACATCCACCTGCCATCCTGGCGGCAGCGGCACAGTGCGCAGCAGCGCTGCTGGCTCTACACCGCGCAAGAGCAATTGCCAACGATAGCGCCCCTGCCACGGCGAAAAGAAGCTGGGCGATGGGCCGAGCACATCAAGCTGCGTGAAGGCCATCGCCTCCTTCTTTTCGCGGAGCAGCTCCGCCAGCCGCGCACACTCTCGCTCCGCGCGTTCGTCGCGCTCGTCGGCATAGACCAGCTTGATCAGGCGGCTGAATGGCGGGTACCACTGCTCGCGCCGGAATATCATCTCCCGCTCGTAGAACGCGTCATAGTCGTGGCGGCTGGCCGCCTGGATCGCGTAATGCTCGGGCGTGTATGTCTGGATGATGACGCGTCCACCCAGGATGCTGCGGCCGGCACGGCCGGCCACCTGCGCCAGCAACTGAAAGGTCCGCTCAGCAGAGGCGAAATCAGGCAGGTGTAGCGCCGTGTCTGCTGTCACCACGCCGACAAGGGTGACCAGTGGCAGGTCCAGCCCCTTGGCGATGATCTGCGTGCCAATCAAGATGTCTGCTTCGTGGCGAGAGAATCGTTCCAGGATCGTCTCGTGCGTGGTGTTGCCGGTGATCACATCGCTATCCCAGCGCAGAGTCCGTGCTTGTGGAAACAGCTCTCGCGTTACGGCCTCGACCCTTTGTGTGCCGATGCCAAAGTAACGGATATGCGTGCCGCCGCAGTTCGGGCAGATATCGGGCGATAGCTTCTGGTGGCCGCAACGGTGACACAACAGCTTTTCCCCGGCGGTATGATAGGTCAGCGGGATATCACACTGAGGGCATTTGGCCACATAGCCGCAATCGCGGCACATCACAAAGGTGGCCATCCCGCGCCGGTTGAGAAAGAGGATCACCTGCTGTTTTGCCGCCAGCGCCTGCGCGATCCCCTTTTGCAGCGACCGGCTGAAGATGCTGCGATTGCCGGAGCGCAGCTCCTGGCGCAGATCCACCACCTCAACAGGCGGCATCTCCACGTAACGGGCATCATCGGCAGCTTCATCCAGGCGGCGATAGCGCGCCTGGGTCACGCCAAGGCTGGCGCTTTGCGCTTCCCAGTGCTCGCGATGCCCCATGATGCGACGCGGCAGCCGCAGCAGGGTGTACTCGCCCTGCTGGGCGCGATAGTACGAGACAAGCGAAGGGGTGGCGCTGCCCAGGATGACCTTTGCGTCCGTGATCTCGGCCAGCCTGATGGCGACATCGCGGGCATCGTAGCTGGGGAGTTGCTGGCCGGGGATCGATTCCTGCTTGTATGAGCCGTCGTGCTCCTCGTCCAGCACGATCAGTCCCAGGCGCGAGAGCGGGGCAAAGAGGGCAGAGCGTGGCCCCACCACGACATCGGCCATGCCATCGCGGATGCGCCGCCATTCGTCGTAACGCTCGCCAGGCGAAAGCTGACTGTGGATCACCGCCAGCCGGCCTGGGAAGCGCGCCGCAAAGCGGCGAATCGTCTGCGGCGTCAGTGAGATCTCGGGCACGAGGACAATGGCCTGTCTGCCGCGTTTGAGCGTTTCCAGCACGGCCCGCAGGTAGATCTCGGTCTTGCCACTGCCAGTGACGCCATGCAGCAGAAAGATGTGTGACTTGGGTGCATCCCACGCCGGTAACATGCGGTCCCAGACTTCTTGCTGTGCCCGCGTGAACGTGGGAGCGTTAGTGAGAACGAACTCGCGTCCCGCGAGGGGGGTGCGCCAGACATCCTGCTCCTCGATGGTGATGAGCCGCTGTGCCGCCAGCTCCTCTAGGACGGCCGGCGTGGCACCCGTTTGCCGGCGGATCTCTGTCAACGAGATCGGCTCGCCGCGCTCTTCCAACAGCCTGAGCACCTCGGTGTGCTTTGCCGCACCACGGAGCCGGATGATCGCTGCGGGCAGTTCTGCGGCAGCCATTAGCAGCCGCACCGTCGCCAGGCGCTCTGGATGCCCGGGGGAGTTGCCCTCGCGCGCGATCTCCACCCACCTCTTGCGTTCCATCGTCTTGATGGTGCTGGTCGAGATGCCGGTGGCTTCCTGCAGCGCGGCTATAGATGCGGTGCTTCCCGGCTGCGCTGCCAGCCAGATCAGTGCGCTGGCCTGGTCGTTGTCTCGCCCCAGCGCCAATTGACGGGTGGCTAGCTCCTCGCCATGTGCCAGCAGCCGGGCAAACCTGGCTGTCTTGGGTGCAACGCGTGGCTTGGGCATCTCGTCGCGCTGCGCGAACCACCCCCGCTGGGTCAACGTGCGAATCGTCTTGGCGCCAAAGCGCTCTTCCGCCTGTGAGACAGGCATTGAGCCCGCCTCCGCCAGCGCCGAGAGGGTGAAACGCTCCTCCGCCGAGAGGCTTGCCGAAGAAGGGGGTGCTTGCGCGACAAAAACCACGGTCTTGGCCTCGCGCGCGAGACCCAGGGGCAGCATCAAGGACAGGGTGTCAAAGAGGGGCGTCAGGTAATGCAGGCTCATCCAACGGCTCAGCGCGATCTGTGCCGGGGTGAACGCTGGCCTATCGTCCACCAGGCCCGTGATCTCGCGCAACTGCGTGACGGGCGCGACATCATCAAACCCGACAATGACCCCTTGTGCCTTCTGCCGGCCGAAGGGCACCCACACTAATTGCCCTACGGCGACTCGCGACTGCAATGAGGCAGGGATGCTATAATGGAAGGTACGAGTCCAGGGGGGATCAACCTCCCAGTCTTGGCGCGGGGAAGGAGCGAGCAGCTTGACCTTTTGGCGAGTGGACATATCCACTGCCACCTGCACGTAGGGCATGGTTAACGCTCCGCGCCAGCTAACGCTCAAACACCCTCTACCGAACGCCAGATGACGCCTGCGGCGTACCCGACCACGCTGCTATAATCCCCCGTGACATCGCCTGATGTAGCATACTTCAGTATCTGCGCCCGATTCGCGCCCAGGCGCTGCGCGGCCAGCATCACCGTGACCACAGGCCCTCCGCCGCACGCTTCAGTATCGCCAGAAGCCAGATCTCGTGCCAGCCCTTCGGGATCATAGGCCTCGACATCGTTGATGAATACCTGATCCAGGATCTTGGCACGGCGTTGCGGGTAGAAATGCGAGAGATCAGTGCTGGCCACCAACAGCGTGTCCTTAGCTGCAACTACCTGCGCCAGTCCCTTGGCCAGAATCTGGCAAGAGGTGAGATCCTGTACGCCCATCATGATGGGCACCAGCAGGAATTGCGCAAAGAGCCGTTGCAGGAAAGGCAACTGAATCTCGAGCGAATGCTCGTTGTCCTGACCCACTGGCGTCAGTTCTACGTGATGTGCCAACTCCTGCAGGGTGTCTGTGTCTACCTTGATCAATCCCAAAGGCGTTTCATAGTACCCTTTTGCGGTAACGGCGAAACGGCCCATGTACATGCGATGCATCGGCGACAGCACCACGACTCGCTTGACGTTTCTGCCGTATACCTGTTTGTATGCGTATGCTGCCACCTGGCCGGAATAGGTATACCCCGCGTGTGGGGCAATGAGGCCGATGATATCGCCTGATAGCGCGATCTTGTCCACGTTATCGAGATAGCTATCCACCGTCGCCTTTAGCGGCGCGGCAGCGCCCGGATACCAGCTTCCGGCGATAGCGGATCGCCGCACATCTACCGCTTCTGCTCTGGACATAGAATTCACCTCCCCCAGCCGATCGCCCGGCTAAATCCGCGCCATGCGAGGCTGTACGCGGCATTTCTCGGCGGCGATGATCGCGCCGATGCGCGCTACGGTTTCATCCAGCCGCCCATCCCGGTTGATCACAATATAGTCAAAGATGGGCATGTATTCCATCTCTACCCTGACTGTCTCCAGGCGCTTGCGGAGTGAGTCGGGAGTCTCCGTGCGGCGCGCTTCCAGCCTTCTGGTGAGCTCCTCGCTGCTGGTTGTGGAGACAAAGATCAGGAGCGCCTCCGGCACGAGGCGTCGGATGGTCGCTGCGCCCTGGACATCGAGGCGCATGACGACGTCCTGTCCGCTGGCCAGCGCCTGGCGAATCTGTTCCTTTGGCACGCCCTTGTAATCGCCGTACACCACTGCATGCTCAAGAAACTCATCCCGCGCCAGCATGTCCAGGAATTCGGCCTCGGAGAGAAAGTAATAATCCTTACCGTGCGTCTCTTCGGGGCGGCGCGGTCGTGTCGTGGCGGTGATGACAAAATGGAAAGGATACCCCAATTCCGCCATACGCTTGACGACGCTGTCCTTGCCAGCGCCGGAAAACCCGGAGATGACGATTAGGAGCGGCGCAGGGATGGGTAATGCTGCTTGTATTGGATCCATAGGCTTCCTTCGCGCAGTTGATGTACGAGCGTTTTCGCCTATAATGAGCAGGCATGGACGGTGCAACAAGAGGTGATTGCCATGCCTATTTACGAATATCGCTGCCAGAGCTGCAACCGACGCGTTTCCATCCTGCTGCGAAGCTTTGCCGCAGCCGAGACCGCCAGGCCGCAGTGCCCTCGCTGTGGCAGCCAGCAGTTGACGCGGCTTGTCTCACGCGTGGCAGTTCTGCAATCGGAGGAAGCCCATCTGGATAACCTGAGCGACCCCAGCAGCCTGGCGGGCCTGGACGAGAACGACCCCAAGAGCGTAGCCCGCTGGATGCGCAAGATGAGCAGCGAAATGGGCGAAGACCTCGGCGACGAGTTCGACGAAGTCGTCGACCGACTGGAGGCGGGAGAGAACCCCGAAGATATCGAACAGAGCCTGCCCGATCTCGGTCAGGATCTGCCCGCCCTCTAGAAACGCCAGAATTGCTCTACATTCAGGATAAAGACGGTCGCGCCACCCACCTGCACCTCTACCGGATTCGGCATGTACAGCTCGCCTGGCTCCATGACCGGCGGCAATGGGTTCACGAACTGGGTGCGGGTATGGCAATTTGCCTTGATAATGGACAGAACGTCTTGCACGTTTTCCTCTTCCGTGCCCACGAGGATCGTGGCATTCCCCTCGCGTAGGAATCCGCCAGTCGTGCTGATCTTGGTTGAGCGATACCCTTTGTCCATCAGGGCGCTGATCAGGCCATCGGCGTCATCGCTGTGTACGATGCTGATGATCAATTTCATGACTGCCTCCTCTTTGCTCTGTCGGGTTCCGTCAGGTTGAGCCGAGCGATCAGCTCATCCACTCGCCTTCTGATATCTTCCTGAATGGCTGAGATGGAGCGCTTGGCATCTATGATCAGCCAGCGATCCGGGTCGCGCGCTGCCAGGGCAAGATAACCCTGACGCGCGCGCTCATGAAAGGCGATATCCTTTCGATCCATCCGATTCAGCTCCGATTTGCCCGCCTGGAAGGCGGCACGCTTCCGGCGCAACCCATCCACAACGGGCAGGTCGAGATAGATCGTCAGGTCTGGTTTAAGGCCGCCTGTGGCAAAATCGGTGATGATCTCCAGAATATGCAAGTCTACGCGATGTCCGTATCCCTGGTATGCCAGGGTCGAGTCCGCGTACCGATCGCACAAGACGATCCGCCCTTGTGTCAGCGCAGGCCGGATAACCTGTCCCACCAGTTGGGCCCGCGATGCAGAGTAGAGGAGGATCTCGGTGTTCTGCAAGATATCGGTATTGGCAACGTCGTGCAATACAGCGCGAATCTGATCGCCAATGCTGGTGCCGCCCGGCTCGCGTGTCAACACGACATCCAGCCCTTGCTGCACCAGATACTCGTAGAGCGCGCGTATCTGCGTTGTCTTGCCGCTGCCATCAGGGCCCTCAAAGGTGATGAACATGTCTGTTGTCCTACGCCACGCGTAGGTCCTGATAGATCTGCACATGACGTCTGGGCTCCTTGCCCAGACTGCGCGACAGCAAGTTGAACTGCCGGGCAAGCTCATGTTGCTTGCGCCGGACATAAGCATTCTGCGGCGACAGATCTACCGCGTTCGCCCCAGATGTAACCCGCGCGATGGCGTTCTCTGCCTCTTCCATTGCCTTGGTAAAGGGATCCTCCTCGATCGCCAACCCGAAAAGCTCGGCCAGATACTTTTGCATCTGGACAACGGTGTTGCTGCGCAGCACATAGATCGGGATGCCTTTCTGTTCGGCGACGCCGAGTGCGGCTGGCCGCTTGCGGTAGTAGCTACGCAGCGTGAACACGATGTCGGACTCTTCGACCTCGGTGGTGACGATCACGGGCAGGCTGAGCTCGCGCGCTGCCTGCCGCAGCCGGTTCTGGCTCAAGCCATAAGCAAAGATACGCATCGCTTCCCTCTCGCCGGAGGGCGCTGTTTGCACGGGCGCTGCCTCCCGCGCGCGTTCATGCAGTTCCACACGCAGGGCACGCGGCGCTTCTGCCGCCGGCGACGGTGCGACCGCCGTTTCCACATGGATCTCGCCTGCGGGATCGCGGTATCTCAGCTCTGGCAGCGGCGCTCTGCCGCGCAGGATGGCATCTACTGCCTCTGCCACATTGTGACGCACTGCCAGCCGATCCCAATCCTGAATCTCGATGACCACTTCAAAGGTGGGCGGGGCTTTGCGCTCTAGGATGGATTTCTGCGTGCCGCGGCGTCTCGCCTCCTCATCGCTCAGGGTTACGCTCTGGATGCCGCCCACCAGGTCGGCCAGCGTTGGGTTCATCATGACGTTTTCCAGCGCGTTCCCGTGCGCCGTGCCAATCAACTGCACACCGCGCTCGGCAATAGTGCGCGCCGCCGCGGCTTCCAGCTCGGTGCCGATCTCGTCGATGACGATAACCTCAGGCATATGGTTTTCCACTGCCTCGATCATCACGGCATGTTGCAGTGCCGGCGTCGCCACTTGCATCCGGCGGGCGCGACCGATGGCGGGATGCGGGATATCGCCATCACCGCCAATTTCATTGGAGGTATCTACGATCACCACCCGCTTTTTTTCGGCGAGGACGCGCGCCGCCTCACGCAGCATAGTCGTTTTGCCCACACCTGGTCGCCCCAGGAACATGATGCTCTTGCCGGAATCCACGATATCCTGCACGATGTCTATCGTGCCATAGACGGCACGGCCCACGCGGCATGTCAGCCCCACGATCCGCCCTTTTCGGTTGCGGATGGCCGAAATGCGGTGCAATGTGCGCTCGATACCGGCGCGGTTATCGTCGCCAAAGTCGCCGATGCGCGACGCTACATAGTCAATGTCTGCCTGGCACACCTCTTGGTTGCTCAGCACGACCTCGCCATCGACGAAACGCGCTTCTGGCAAGCGCCCCAGATCCAAAACAATCTCCAGGAGATCTTCGCTCCTATTGACCTCTCGCAATGCCTGCGCCAAGGGTGGTGTCAGCACGGAAATGAGAGCGTCTAAATCATCCGTTATCTCTTTTTGCATCTCAGACTTTACGAACCTCGTTTGCCTAGATCTTTGCCGGCTGCATGGTGATCACGCCTTGCCGGCCGTGTATTCCTCGTAGGTGTGTGTCGGTGCCCTCTCCACGCGTTGTTCCAGCGCGGGAACCAGTTTGAAAACCGGTTCTTTGACCCGGACCGCAAGCATCTTGGCCAGGAGGGCAGCAGTTGCCATAAACTCGAAACCATAGTCTTGCAAGAGAGACTGCATTCTCTTGTCGTATTGCCGAACGCCGCAAAAGACAGGACGCGGTCTACCACGTGAGAGCGCCTCTATGCCCCACGTCAGCAACCCACGCCGGTGGACATCATGCTCCGGGGGCACCATGAGGGTCAGGCAGCACCCTTGTCCACCTGAGAGGAGACGCAGATAGCCACATATCCTGCCTTCCACCTCCAGGACATACTGCTCTTCGCTGGCCGCTGGCACAGCCGGGCCAAATTCCATCCCGCCGTTGGCGGATATCAGCCCCTCTGCCATCTGTACAGGGTGTGGTGTACATTCCTGGTAAAGCTGATGCAGCTCCCAGTCATCTTTTGCCTGGCGAGGCCGGATTACCCCTTCGATTACTTGCGCCGCTGGCCGCGGGGCAGCGGCAGGCAGCCGAAAGATGTCCTCATGCGCATACAGATGAAAATCAAAGCCGCGCAGCACCTCTTCGGCCCCGACATCCTCGATGACTCTGGCGTACAAACGCTGCACGCCCTGCTCCCCTGCGGACTGGCAGATATAGTGCAGCAGACATTCCCAAGCCAGCCTTGCATCGGGATCGTGATTTGGGGAGGGCGCCAGGCAGAGGATATCCTGCTCTGGCCGAGCGCGACGACGACATACCTGTGCATATCCGCGCAACGCTGGCGCCTTTTCCCGTCCCCTCAACACGTACGTATCGGCCCCCAGGTCACCGCGGAAAAAGTACGCAAGAAGAGCAAGGTGCATAGACGAGCGCGAGTGGACCCACCCTGCTGGCAGATCAAATCTGACCTTGTCTTTGTCAAGGTCTTGCACAAGGAAAACATCGCGTAGACTGAAAGGTCGGACCAACTCCACACCTCGCGGAACTCGGATCGCGCCCAAGCCTTGAATCGCATGTCAAGCGATCTCTCGCTGGCTTTGCACTCACCTCTTCTACATTGTACCCTGAATTGGGCTATTTGGCAAGAAGCGCGGCTTTCGGGCGGGTCTTCGATGATGGGCTGTGAGCAAAAGGAAACGGGTCACTCCAGATGAAGCGACCCGTTGGCTCTACCTCCCCTCGCGTGTTTCTTCCTCTTCCACGACGCGGTATTGGCCTTCGATTAACTCAGGCGTCCCTTTTGCTCGCTGCGTCACGCTCTCGCCAATGATATCGGCGAGGTGTTCCTTGACGATCTCCGGCGATACCATGCTGAGGAATGACTTGACTCCTAGTAGCAGGATTGCCAGATCGTCCAACTGCCCCACACCCAACGCAACATCGGGCAACAGGTCAACGGGCGAGATGATGTACAGAAGAGTGGCCGGGATGATGGCTTTCATCCACACTGGCACGCGTTGGTCATGCAACAAACGCCACACAAGCTGCGCGTTGCGCGCCAACTCGGCCAGGATTCCCGCGCTTGCTTGCGGATCAATAGGCTTATGTGACTTGGGCATTTCCTTTGGAACCTCCCACGGTAGGGCCCTTCAAGATGTACCCTGCTCTATGATTAATACGTGGTTGGCAGAGGGATGTTGCGGTGCGGCAACTTCCTAGTTGAGCAGAATGATCTGCGCCCTCTGACGCACAACGATCTCCATGCCATCCTCTGTCTCCTCTACCCGCCCCTTGACCATGATCCAATGATCCAGATAGTATGTTTCCGGCTGCGCGCCCAGCGTCTGGATGGCTGTCGCAGGCAGGTGGACGCGCAACGTCCCCTCGGGAGGCTCGCGGAAGTAGAGGTAAATGTCGCCGCCGGCCTTGCGCGTACGGATCACCGTACCCTCGATGCTGACCTCCTGCCCGACGTAATCGGCGGCCTGATCCCACGGGATAGAGCCAGCGCGCAGGGTCGGCGTGGGAAAAGCTGGGGTGGGAGTCTCGTATCGCACATCCAGCCCGCGCTTGGCCATCTCCTCCAGCATGGCCTCGTTCGGTATGATCAACCGTTGACCGATACTGAGTACGTGGATGTCTGTCAGGCCATTGGCAAGTCGCAGCGCCTCAACACTGACGTCATGTTCCAGGGCGATGCGCCCCAGGATATCCCCCTTTTTGACGATATAGACGATCGGCGTGGGGGTGTGGGTTGGCGTCATCGTTACCGTTGGTTTGCGGTTCGGCGTTGGCACAAAGGTGGCAGTCGGGCCGAGTGTGGGAATCCGGAGCGAAAGGGGCACCTCCGCCGTCTGTGCCTCTGCGATCGCTCGAACAGGCGCTCGGTACGGCCCACAGCCGGTCAGCGCCAGCAGTAACAGGGGGAGCATGAAACTCAGATAGCTCATCCGCCGTATAAGGTGTATATGATTTGTGATTTGCATGAATTCTCTTATCATGGCTTTGGTCCTGCTACCTCTATTATATCAGATCGTTGTCGGTTGCACAATGGTCTTTGGCCGAAGATGAGTAAGGAATGGCCTTGCCATGGCAAGCGATAAGGGAGGAGATTCGATGATTGAAACGCATCATCTGACGAAAAAGTATGGGAACACGGTGGCAGTGGATGACCTCAGTCTGACGGTCAGGCCGGGTGAGCTTTTCGGATTCCTGGGGCCAAATGGCGCTGGCAAGACCACGACAATCCGCATGCTCACTGGTTTGCTCAGGCCAACCTCTGGCACGGCCCAGGTGGCTGGCCACGACATCCTGACTGAGACGTTGCAGGTCAAGGCGTCTATCGGTTATCTGGCAGAGAATCCGTTCATGTACGACAAGCTGACCGGAAGAGAGTTTCTGCGTTTTGTCGCTGAGCTCTACAGGGTCGAGGAGGCGGGACGGGAGCAGCGCATCAACCGACTGCTCGAGCTCTTTGAGCTTGCGGACAAGGGGGACGACCTAATCGGCAGCTACTCGCACGGCATGCGGCAAAAGATGGGATTGTGCAGCGTGCTGGTGCATAATCCACAGATCCTCTTTCTTGACGAGCCGACGACTGGCCTGGACCCGCGCAGCGCGCGCCTGGTGAAGGATATCCTGCGGGGCCTCGTGGAGCGCGGCGTGACGGTCTTTATGTCCAGCCATATCCTGGAGATCGTGCAGAACATGTGCGACCGTGTTGGCATCATCAACAAGGGCAAGCTGATCGCAGTGGGCAACCTCGAAGAGCTGCGGGCGCAGGCTCAGGCAGAGGGGTCTTCGCTGGAGGACATCTTCCTCTCGCTGACAGGTGGCGCCGAATACCGGGAAGTGGCCGCGTATTTGCAGGAGGAGAGATGATGGCGCTCTGGTCATTGCTCAAAGCAAAGGCGCTCATCTGGAAAAACGGCTTATTCCGGATGACCAATCGCCAGCGCATGGGCACCCTGGCATTCCTGGCCCTGATCGCGTACTTTGCCTTCTTTGTCTTTCGCGGAATGGTGTCGGTCTTTCGCGCCCTGGAAGGAGCCGCGCCCCAGGCGAGCCAGGCACTATTGACCTCCTCCATGTCCGGGCTGGTGGCCTTTGCCTTCTTCTGGGGCATCGGGATCATGCTCAGCCAGTTGTACCTTGCGTCGGACCTGGAGCTGTTGTTGGCGTCGCCGATCCCACCGCTGGGCATCTATTTGCTCAAGCTACTGGAGGGCTTGCAGAGCATGGCGCTGCCGGCATTGCTGGCGCTGGCCTCACTGATTGCTTACGGTGTGGCAACAAGTGCCTCGTGGCTCTACTTCGTCGTGGTGCTTTTCGGATACCTCTGCTTGCTGGTGCTCGTTGCCGCAACCTCCATGACGCTCATCATGATTATCGTGCACCTTATCCCCGCACGTCGCGCGCAAGAGCTGTATGCGCTGATCTGGACCATCGCCGCGGGTCTGCTATGGGCGCTGTGGATGGTCTTCTCCAATCGAGGTGACGCGGGTGATCTGTTGCGGCGCATCGGCGAGGGTGGGCCGCTGATGGAGGCTGGCCGGTATCTGAGCTGGTCGCCGGCGGGCTGGTTGGCGCAGATAGCCGTGTCCTGGCGAGGGGCAGAATGGCGAGCAGCGGCGCTCTATCTGGGACTGCTCATCGTTGGCGCTGTGGCGATAACCTCGATCGGCTATGCCGTCTACCAGCGCGCTTTCTACGTGGGCTGGGCGCAACTGCGCGAGCTCGCGCCGCGACGGCGACAGTCAAGGGACATGGCACACCAGGGCTTGCTCGCATCGCTTGTGCGTGCGCTGCCACAACAGGTGCGCGCCATAGTGATCAAAGATTGGACGATTCTGCCACGCGATCTGCGGCAGTTGAGCGGTCTGGTCTTTCCCATCGTGATGGGCATCGTCTACGTCTATATGACAGCGACCGGCGAGACAGCCAAGCAGCTTCCCGGCTCAGCAACGTGGATGGCTATGGCGATTGTGCCATTGATCCCCTTCTTCCTGACACTCTACTATACCGTAGGCGCGATTGGCCTGGAGGGCAGCAATTTCGCCCTGTTGCGAGCGGTGCCGCTGCCCGCCGCTGATCTGCTATGGGGCAAGTTCGTGGCTTCGCTCGGGCCGACGCTGCTGATCGGCGAGGTCACGGCGCTGCTCGTCGGGCTTTTGACAGGTGCGTCTATGGCCCAGATTGCCTTGCTGCTGCTGGCGATGATCTGGTTCAGCGTGGGATTCGTGGCGATCGCCATTGGCACTTCGCTCTTGAATCCGAACTTTCAGGCGACGACCGCGCGGCGCAGCGTCGGTGTGGCGACGATGTACGCCACCATGGGGCTGAGCGCGGCATTCTGGGTGGTGAACCTGGCGTTGGTGGTTTGGCTGGTGATTCGCTTCAGCACGCAGCCGTTCGCTGCCATTCTGCGGCAGCTTGTGGTGTTGGCCTTTCCCGATCTACAGCCCTATCTACAATCCGCCCTCCTGCCCTTGGCGATCATCGGGGTGCAGGTGCTCCTCTGGGGTATCATCGTTTACCTGTGGCGGCGGGGCATCAACTGGATAGAGCACTGGGACGTGACTGCCCTGGGCTAGCTGGCAGAACAAGGGCCGAGACGGTTCAGTCTCGGCCCTTGTTCTTGGTCTAGCGCCGTGGCGTTGGCGAGAGGGTTGGCGTAGGCGGTTCTGGCGTATCTGTCGGCGTCTCCGCCGGCACACTCGTCGGTGTGTCTGTCGGCGGTGGTGGTGGCGTATCCGTCGCGGTAGGTGGCGGTGGAGGTGGCGTGTTTGTCGGCGTCTCGGTTAGGCTGGGCGTCTCTGCTGGCGTGGGCGTATAGGTCGGCGTCGGCGCGCGCGGTGTCTGTGTGCGCGTGACCGTCGCAGTGGGCGACAAGGGCGTGCCTGTCGCCGTAGGCGCTCGCGTATTGGTTGCTGTCCAGGTGAGTGTGGGCGATGGTGGGATCACTACCGGCGCCAGCGTCGTCGTAGGAGTAGATGTTGGTGATAGGGTGTTGGTAGCCGTCGCTGTGAATGTCGCAGTCGCCGGCACAGCCGTTGCGCTGGCGGTGCTGGTAGCGGTTGGCGCCGGGATCGTGGGCGTGACGGATGCGGTCGCAGTAGCCGTGCGTCCTATCACGGCCAGCGCGCCTTGCGATTGCCAGAAGCGCAAGGCCGGATTGCTTATCATCAGCACAGTGACCACCACTGCTACCAGCAAAATCGTCGCGAGCCCAAGCAGAAGCCGGGAAAGGCGACGCTTGGGCGTTTCGGGCACGGACACCGCGGCTGGCCTGAGTCCGGCCGCGCCCGCTTTCTGCGCGGCAGCAAAGGCATGAACCAGGGCTGACACATGCTGATAGCGGGCCGCTGGGTCCTTTGCCAGCGCCTTTTCCACAACTTGCGCCACAGCCTCTGTTACGACCGGATTGAGCTGGCGCACAGGTGGTGGTGCCTCGTAAATGTGCTGGTGAATCGCCATCCACGGCGTCTCGGAGGCAAAGGGAACGCGGCCGGTGAGCATCTCGTAG
This sequence comes from Chloroflexota bacterium, assembly GCA_019873665.1. Taxonomy (GTDB): domain Bacteria; phylum Chloroflexota; class Anaerolineae; order JAAYEA01; family JAAYEA01; genus JAIOAV01. Next base: position 10,185 of record JAIOAV010000006.1, on the reverse strand, counting down.
ATGACGACCCCGAATGAGTAGATATCGCTGCGCGCATCCACCGATTGGCTTCGCGCCTGTTCCGGCGACATGTAGTATGGCGTCCCGATGAGCGCTGTCATTTGCGTCAGGTCGGTGGCCTCAAAAAACTTGGCCAGGCCCAGGTCCGCCAGAACCACCCGATTGTCGGCGGCGAACATAATGTTGGCCGGTTTGATGTCGCGATGGATGATCCCTTGGTGATGGGCATATTCCAGCGCGCTGCCGATCCCCTGTACCACCTGCAGGATCGTGATGCCGTCTAGCGGCTCGTGGTTGCGCTCATCGAGGCGGTCCTTAAGCGTCCCGCCCTCGATATACTCCATGGCGATGTAGTAATAGCCGTCGGCTTCGCCTGCGTCATAGATGTGAACGATGTTCGGGTGGCTCAAGCGGGCGGCAGCCAGCGCCTCTCGCTTGAATCGGGCCACAAACTCTGATCCCGTGAAGTGAGGGAAGAGGACTTTGAGGGCGATGTAGCGTTCGAGGGATGGTTGGTAGGCCTTGTAGACGATGGCCATGCCCCCTGTACCCAAGACGCTGATGATTTGGTACTGGCCCAATGTCTTGCCAACCAGGCTTCTTACGTCCTGGCTGCCGTTTTCTGCCGCCATGCAATGCCTCTTGCGTAAGGTCTTTTCGGCCGACGGGTCTTTGCCCCAATCCCCGCGCTTTATTGATTATAGCAGGATTTGCCGCCACAAGCAACATGATCCGACGCAAGTTTCTGCTGATCACTTTCCACGCCATCGCGCCACATTGCCCGCGGCAATCGTCCCTCGTGTCGCAGCTGCGGTGGGGGTTACTTCCGCGCACCATTCTAGCATGAGCGAATCCGGTTGCCAAGCGCAAACGATCTCGCCTTGTCGCATAGCGTGCCTGGATCCGCCAGCTTACAGCGCATGGCAGTCACCGACCTCTCTCAAACTTGACTAATGCGATGAAAGGGTGTATTCTGGCGCTACCGGGGGTGGTTGAGTCCTGGTGGGCTCCGCGGTCTTCAAAACCGTTTGAGGGGTGCTGCGAAGGCAACCCTGGTGGGTTCGACTCCCATCCACTCCCGCCTCGGGCGCTTTGGAAGGCATCGCGAGCGGCGCGATGCCTTCTTCTTTTCCCCTCACCTCATATGTTGACCTCGTCTGCGATCGTCCTTTGACGGATCGTTGCGAAGGCCGTATAATCCAGCCGCAAACTGGATCGTGCAGAGGAGGCAACTGATGGCCAGGCGTCAATTCTCGATGGTAGAGTACTTTAACAAGCGCGCCCAAGAGTGGACGCCGCTGCTCTCTTTCCGCGGTCAGACCGTTGCGGACTGGCAGGCGTGGCGGGAAAAAGCATATGCCAAGTTCATTGAGCTGCTGGGAGAGTTCCCCAAGCCGGTGGACCTCGCGCCTGACGTGATCTATTCGATTCGAGAGGGAGACCTGATCCGCGAGCGGGTGGTGTTTGATGCGGAGGAGTTCATGTCGGTCCCCTGTGTGGTGTTGCGCCCCGCTGATATGCGGGCAGATGGCAAGGGGCGGGCCATCGTGTGCAGCCACGGTCACGGGCCATTTGGCAAAGAGCCGGTGGCCGGGAACCGCAGCACGCCGGAGCTGGAGGACAACATCGCGCGGCATCATTACAACTATGCCGAGGAGATGGCACGCCATGGTTTTTTGACGATCTCGCCTGATCTGCGCGTCTTTGGAGAGCGGTCAGATGGCGGCAATCCCTATCCCGGCCGGGACAAGTGCAACGTGCACTTTATCCGCGGCGCGATCATGGGCATCTATACGTTAACATTGAACATCTTTGATATGATGCGCTGCGTTGATTACCTGCAGACGCGGCCGGAAGTAGATCCGGAGCGCATCGGCATGATGGGCCTCTCGCAGGGCGGAACGATGACGACCTTCACCACGCCTGTCGAGCCGCGCATCAAGGCTGCGGACATCATGGGCTATGTCAATCCCTGGGAGGGTTTTGGCATCAAGCGCGCCAACTTCTGCGGGTCGCAGATCGTCCCCGAGATCTACAAGTGGTTCGATACTCACGATATCGCCGGCCTGATCGCGCCGCGACCTCTCTTGCTGGAGATGGGCGTGCATGACACCTGCTTCCCGATAGAGGACCAGCTCAAGGGATATGCAGGTGTGAAGAGGATCTATGAAGCGGCGGGTGTGGCGGACAAGCTGTGGGTGGATATCCACCCCGGTGAGCATGCCTTTGCTGCGAATAAGGCATTCGAGTTCTTCGATCAGTATCTGTGAGGGTTGCGCGAGGCAAGGAGAGTGGCGCATGCGCCACTCTCCTTGCCTCGCGAGTGCGCTAGCCGCCGAAGATGGACACGGCGAACATGATGAGCGTGGCCGCCGAGATAAAGATCGTCATGCCCCACGCCAGGATGTTTCCCAGTTTCGAGTTGGTCCACTGCCCCATGATCTTGGTGTTGTTCACTAGGCGCAACATCAGCACCAGGATGACGGGTATGAGTATTGCATTGATGGCTTGGGATAGCTGCATCAGCGGGAAGAGTGCGATGCCGGGAATGAGCACGATGATCCCACCCAGAAGGATCAACGCTGTGTAAAGCCCAAAGAAGACCGGCGCTTCGCTGAGATGATTGTCCAGCCCACGCTCCCAGCCGAACGCCTCGCAGACGGCGTATGCGGTAGAGAGTGGCAGCACTGAGGCAGCCAAGAGCGATGCGCCGAGCAGGCCGATGCCGAAGAGGTAGCGCGCCCAAGGCCCCGCCAGCGGGACCAGTGCGATCGCGGCTTCCTCCGCCGTATCCACCCGAATCCCGTGAGGAAACAGCGTGGCAGCGGTGCAGATGACGATGAACGCCGAGACCACATTGCCCAGAATGGCACCAGTCATCACGTCCATCCTGGTATAGCTATACTGCTCGGGACGAATTCCCTTGTCTGCCACGGAGGCCTGCATATAGACAGCGCCCCATGGCGTGATAGTCGTGCCAATGATAGCAAGCAGCGTGAGCAGATAGTCACTACGCAAATGGATAGTCGGGATCAGCGTGTGCTGCGCCACCGCGCCCCAGCCCGGCCGCACCAGGAAAACGGTGATGATATAGGCGATGGCATAGAGGGTCAGTCCCAGGAGCACTTTCTCCACGCGCCCATAGCTGCCCCGGACGACGAGCACCCACACAAAGATGGCGCTCAAGGGAACGGTGATATAGCGGCTGATCCCCAGGAGCTCGGTGCTGGCCGCGATGCCGGCGAACTGGGCCACAGTTGTGCCCAAGTTGGCCAGCAGGAGGCAGAAGATGGCGAAAAAAGTAACCTTGACCCCATAACGCTCGCGGATCAGGTCTGCTAGCCCCTTGGTGGTAACTGCTCCCATGCGCGCTGCCATCTCTTGCACGACCACCTCACCGAGAGTGATCAGCAAGATCACCCATAGCATATCATAGCCATAGTGCGACCCGGCGATCGAGTATGTGGCGATGCCGGGCGCATCGTTGTCGCCGCTGGCCGTGATCAGCCCAGGGCCCAAGATGGCCAAGAAGATCATGATCCTGTGGAATGACAGATGAAGTCGCTTACGAAGAGCTGGCATCGAAAACCTCCGGCTATAGATTGCGGCGCCCTAGAAGAAACGGGGCAGTCGTTTTTTCCACGCTGTAGGGAGAACAGCATCAATGGCGTCATCCACGGTCACGATGCCGAGCAAAACGTTGTTTTCATCTACGACGGGCACTGCCAACAGATCGTACTTGGCGACAAGATGCGCTACCTCTGTCTGTGGCGTCAATGGGTCCACCGTGATCGGATCGGCATGCATTAGCTCTGCGACGGGTGTCTGCGGCGGTGCGAGCACCAGGTCGCGCAGGTTGATCACCCCCTTCAAGCTGCCCTGGTGATCTACTACATAGACATAGTACAGGTTCTCGTCTTCTTGAGCCTCCTCTGAGCTGCGCAACCAGTCCAGCGCTTCGCCGGCAGTCAGCCCTTCGGGCACGGTGGCGAACTCTGTGGTCATAATGCCACCCGCACGGTTTTCGGGGTACGCGAGAAGCTGCTGCACATCCTCAGACTCCTCGTCCTCCATCAAACCCAAGATGGCGCTGCTTTTTTCTGCCGGCAGCTCTGCCACCAGGTCTGCCGCTTCATCAGGGGCCATCTCCTCCAGGATATCCGCCGCGCGTTCCGGCTCCATGTTGGATAGCACGGCAACCTGCATCTCTTCGGGGATCTCTGCCATCGCGTCGGCCAGTGTCTCGTCGTCCAGCGCTTCGATCAGCGCCTGGCCCGTCTGCGGCGGTAGATCACTGACGATGGCGGCGATGTCAGCCGGGTGTAGCCTGCCGATCTTTTCGCGCGAGACGCGCAGGCGCAGCGGCTCCTGCATCTGCAGCGGCGCTACATCCTCCCAGGGGATGATCAGCTCGGGCGTAGGGCGATTGAGCGCGGATAGGACAGCCTTTGCCGGCTTTCCCAGCCCCAGACGCCGAATCAGCCCGCCAAAGCCAACGTCAACTCCGGTGAGAATGAATTTGTCCTCAGTGCGCGATATCTGGACGTCGTTGACGCGCACGACGCGTCTCCCCTCTGCATCCACGATCTGTCTGTCCAGAAGCGATTCTGCCAGTCGCAGCTCGTGCGGGGAGGGCTCGTAGGGGAGCAGGTCAGCTGCTTTGACCTCAAGGAGGATGCTGGGCCACAGCCAACCGACCTGCTTGATATTGACATGGCGGACACCGTCTGAGGTCTGCACTGCAATGGAGGTGACCGCCGGGAAGGGGTGCTCCAGATCAGCGACCAGTAGGTCCACGCACTTGCCGATCTGCTCACCGGCTATATCCCAGACGGGCTTGCCCCGCAGTTCGCTGAGAAAGATCATCTCACACCTCCTTGTTGAATTCTACTTCACATGACACGCTTCCAGGAACAACCTGATTTGGCATTCCCGACGGCCTGTGCTAGAATGATGCGTGGTATGTGACCTCACGCGCCGTCCCCCTTGGCTTCGGAACGGTTCGTTGGCGGTGGTCTCGGCTGCCAGCAGCTTCCCTCAGATCGCCCGATCGCCTTTGCGGCCTGATACCGAATCCGGGAAAAGGCGGACAGCGTGCTTCGCGCGGCGAACTCACCGGGTAGATTGGATTGCCGGACATGAAAAGACGCTGTCTGAAATGTAACTCGCTGAATCCTGAAGACACAACACGTTGTCTTGTTTGTGGTTCGCCCATCGCGCAGATCTGCCCGCGTTGCGGCACACTGCGCCCCCTCGGCACGACGCGCTGCCCCCGCTGCGACGATGACTCATCCACTGACGCGCAGCTATTTGCGCAGATATTTCAGGAAAGGCCACCCAGCGACGTAAAGGGGCGCTACAAGATCGTCGGCACCTTTTCGCGTGGACAGGTCAGTGCCGTCTATCGAGTGCAGGACGCGCAAGCGCCCGGCAGGTACTTGGCTCTTCACGAGTTCAGCGAGATCGCGCTGCTCACCGGTGAGGAAAAAAGGCGTGCCCGGGAAGCCTTTCGGGAGCAGGCCGACCGGTGGGCTCGGCTAGAGCATCCGCATCTGGTTCGTATTCTAGACCTGTTTTCTGTAGGAGACAAACACTATCTGGTGCGTCCCCTGGTGCCGGGCTGGAACGCCGCGCAGTTGATTCAACGCTTTCCGCAAGCGATCCACGAAGAGGCCGTGCGAAGCTGGGGCGCGCAGCTTGCCGATCTGATGGTGTATCTGCACCAGCAGAAGCCCCCTCTCTATCTTGGCGAGCTACGGCCCGAGCGAGTGATGATCGCCAGGTCCGGCCTTGTCGTCCTAGTTGATCTCGGCCTGGAGCGCTTCTTTGCGCCGCCGCGAGAGCAGGGGCTTATGATCACATCCCCTTACCGACCGCCAGAGCTGGAGGCTGGCAGCTGGACAGTCGCGGCGGACATCTATACAGTTGGCATCCTTCTATACGCGCTTCTCGCACGTAGGTTGCTCTCGTCAGGACGGCTTCCCTCCTCGCTGCGCCAATCCATCTCTGGCCTTTCGCGCCGCACCGAAGCTGTGCTGCTGCGCGCCACGCGGCGTGACCCCATGAGCCGTTTCAGCTCGGCTGCCGATATGCGTGAGGCGCTCTGGGGAGGCCCCGTCGAGTTGCAGCCTTTGGATGTCTCGCAACCGCAAGAGAAAGCGGTGACGGAGGCGGCTGCGCCGCCACGCGCCGTGATGAGCTCTGTTACACCGATGCGCGAGACTGCGCCGCCGGTTGCCAAGGGAAGGCTCCTGGTGCGCCCACGGCGGATTGAGGTGGCGGAGATTGGCCCGCGCGAGCGCAAAGAGACACTCCTCACGCTTCATAATGCAGGCGATGGCGACCTGAAAGGGCGCATCACGAGCCAGGTGAGCTGGCTGACGCTCCAAGGCTCTGCCTTTGAGATCCCGCCGCACCAGTCGGTTGACGTGCTGGTAACGATCTGGGGATCGCGTCTGCCACATGGCGGGGCGGTGGAGCCCCAGGCGATCCTGGTGGATAGCGATGGCGGACGACAGTGGGTTGGCGTGCAGGGACGCCTGATGCTCAGGCCGGCCCTGTCGTTGTCGGCTGAGGTCCTCGATTTCGGCGAGGTGCAGGACGCGCGCGACGTAACCATACAGCTCACGGTGAACAACACAGGCGGCGGCATGTTGAAGGGGCGCGTGCAGAGCTGCGTCGCTTGGCTCCAGGTCGTGAACCCGGATTTCCAGGTCGCGCCGCAACGTGCGGCGCAGATCCAGGTGGTGCTCAAGGCGGGGATGTTAACGCCGGGCCGTCATGAAGACGCGGGCGCGCTCGTCGTGGATAGCGACGCTGGACAAATGCGTGTCGGAGCGCGGGTGCGGCGGCTGCAGCCGGTTTTGGAGGTCGCGCCCGATGTGTTGGACTTTGGCCCGCTGCTAATCGGGACTGAGGGGCGGCAGCAGCTATACATTGCCAATCGCGGCACAGGCGAGTTGGAGGTCACGTTGCGCAGTCGCGTGCCCTGGCTACACGTCTCGCCGCAGCCATACCGCTGTGGCGCTGGTGAGACATGCCAGGCCACGGTTGTGGCAGATACAGCGTCGCTGATGGAAGGGAAGGCCAGCGCGCGCGCGGCGGTGATGATCCATTCCAATGCCGGGCAGGTCGCTCTAGACGCCATGGTAACGGTTCTCGCGCCGCGTCTCACCATCGGTCTCGGCGAGCTGCGTCTGGAGGTCCCGCTGGGGGAAACGCGGGTCTATCCTTTGACGTTGAGCAATGCCGGGTCGGCCCCGTTGCACGTGGCGATCCAGAGCTGTGAGGAGTGGCTGACCGCGACGCCAGGGCAGCTAGAGGTGGCCCCTGGGGCGGCTGCCGATGTACAGCTTGCCGTGGGCACCTCTCGTTTCGCGCGGGGGCAGATCGTCGAAAGCCCGCGGGCGTTGTGCCTGAGCAGCGATGGTGGCGATCGGGATGTCAGCGTGGTGCTGGTGGTGGTCCAGCCGGCGCTGGAGGTGGAGCCAGCGTATGTAGACTTTGGTGTGACAGATCGCGTTACGCCCGTGCAACGGCAACTGGAGATCCGCAACCGCGATACGGGCTTGCTGGAGTGGCAGTTGGAGACCGATGCGGTGTGGATTGAGATCACACCGCAGCATGGCATCTGTGAAGCTGGGCAACGCGCGGTGGTAACGCTGACGGCCTATGGGCTCGCGCTGCCAGAGGAAGCTGACGGGGCGCGGGCCGTATTGCGTGTTGTGAGCAATGGTGGCCAGCGCGAGATCCCGATGTCGGTTATCATCGCTGCGCCGCTGCTGGACGTGGACACGACTGAGGTGGATCTGGGGACGAGTGTCAACTATGCGCCGGCAGAAGGATCATTTATGATCTTCAACCGCGGGCTTGCGCCGCTGCGTGGCACGATTACGAGCCGGGTGGCGCGGCTCGTGGTAGAGCCTGCCACCTTTATCTGTCCTGGAGGCACATCCCAGACTGTGCGGGTGATCGCCAACAGCGAAGGCTTGCCTGCCGGGCCAATGAGTGAGCCAAACGGCATCCTGGTGCAGAGCAATGGCGGCGAGGCGATGCTGGATGTGCGCTGGATGGTGGAGCTGGCGGCAGAGCTGGAGGTCGCACTTGCGCCGCTGGTTGCGCCGGAACCAGGCGTGCCGCCGCACGGCAAGTTGACGCTAAAGAACAGCGGCTATCAGGCGGCCCAGGTTGCCGTGATGCCGGGCGCGGCGCCATTGGATATCTCGCGGCGTGCGCTGGTCATCAAGCCGGGCAAGACGGTGCGCTTGGATGTCACATGGCAGGGAGAGGAAGGAATCCCGGCAGATCAGGTCTCGCTTGCGGTGCAGGTAGATGGCCGTTCCCTCGCGATCCCCATAGAAGTCATCGTCGGACAGCAAAACCAGAGTCAAGGAGGACACTGATGAGACCACGCTATCGTTGGGTTGTTGTCCTGATCTTCTTCCTCTTCATGCTGCTGCATCAGGCGGACAAGCTGCTGATCGGGCCGCTGACGACGCCCATCATGGAGGAATTCGGCATCAATGAGGAGCAGATGGGCGTTGTCTTTACCGGTGCGATCGTCGTCGCCGCGGTTTTTTACCCTCTCTGGGGCTACCTCTTTGACCGTTTCGCGCGGGCCAAGCTGCTGGCACTGGCCAGCTTTATCTGGGGCGCGACAACCTGGCTGAGCGCCATCGTGCCCAGCTTTTCGCTCTTTGTGGCGACTCGTGCTTCGACCGGCATAGACGATTCCAGCTATCCCGGCCTGTATAGCCTGGTGTCAGACTATTTCGGGCCGCAAATGCGTGGCCGCGTGTACGGCTTGCTGCAGACGGCGATGCCGATGGGCTACATGCTGGGCCTGATCATGGCGAGTGCCCTGGTCGGTGTTATCGGCTGGCGCAACATCTATCTGGTCACCGGAGCCGTGGGCCTCGTGATCGCGCTCGCTATCTTCCTCTTTGTGCGCGAAGTGCCACGCGGCCAGTCCGAGCCGGGGTTTGAGGAGATCGCGGCCCAGCAGCAGTGGCGCTTTGACCTGCGGGAGGCGCGAGGGCTCTTGCGCAAACGCAGCATGTTGCTCCTCTTTGCCCAAGGCTTTTTCGGCGTCTTTCCCTGGAACGTGTTGACCTACTGGGCGTTCCGGTATCTGGAGACGGAACGGGGCTACACCAGTGGCCAAGCGACCCTTGCCATGGCAGTCGCCGTCTTGACGCTGGCGGTCGGTTACTTTGTGGGTGGGACGCTCGGCGATGCGTTGTTCAAGCGCACGCGCCGCGGCCGGATGTTGGTTAGCCTCGTGGCTGTCCTGCTCGGTGCGGGTTTTCTGTTCCTGGCAGTGAGGGTGCCGGTGGGGAACACGGTCACTTTCATCCCGCTTCTGGCGATCACGGCGTTCTTTATGCCCTTTGCCGCGCCCAACGTTACTGCGACCGTGCACGACATCACCGTGCCAGAGGTGAGGAGCACGGCATTGGCGGTGCAGTATTTCATCGAACAGGGCGGGTCGGCGCTCGCACCTCTATTGGCGGGCATGATCGCTGTCCGCTCCTCGCTGCAGACGGCGATCCTGGTCATCTGCATCGGCACGTGGGCGCTCTGCGGCCTGATCCTGGCGGCCACGGCCATCGCTGTGCCGCGCGATATCGAGACCTTGCGCCAGACGCTGCGAGAGCGGGTGGAAGAAGCGCGTGCGGCAGCAGCAGCGACGAGTGAGTAGGATGTCAGGTTGATCTCATGCAACAACCGGAGACAGTCTATCTGCTGAGGATAGAGCTGAAGGCATTGCCATCTCTTGATCTGTTCCGTATGGCGGGGCGGGCGCTTGTGGTGGGCCTAGGTGGGTCATGGCGGGCGGCGGTCGGGCTCAAGCCGAATGTGGTGCTGCGCTTTGCTCCAGATTCGGGTATCATCACGCATCCTGCCTTTGTGGGCGGAATGGTGGAGGCGCTTCTGGCGCAAGGCCTGTCGCCGGCCGAGATCATCGTGGCCGAGGGCGGCGGCATCGAGAACGATCACGACATGGCCAGCATCTACGCCGATACGGGCTACACTGCCGAGCTCGCTCGGCTTGGCATCGAGTTGCGCGACCTCAACCGAGACGCCTTTGTCATCTCCTCTGATCCGTCCCGTCAGGTGCTCAAGGATCTGTATATCTCCCGCACTATCGCAGCCGAGGCAGGGACGTTGTTCAACGTGGCCAAG